>CAZFTQ010000076.1:0-1210 GCA_964522365.1 uncultured Desulfovibrio sp.
AAAAAAACGCGCCCGACGGCCGGTGACCGTTCGGGCGCGCTTGACGCTGTCTCCGCTCCCGTCCCGAAAGGACGGGCCGGCAGGTCTTAGAGTTCAGGCGGCAGTTCGTCCAGTTCCTTCTGGGAGAAGACCGGACCGTCCAGGCAGACATAGCGTCCGCCGATACCGCAGCGGCCGCAGATGCCGATGCCGCATTTCATGCGTTTTTCCAGCGTGGTGTAGACGTTCTCGTGGGAGAAGCCCAGCTCGTCCAGCGCCATGAGGGTGAACTTGATCATGATGGGCGGGCCGCAGAGCACGGCCACGCAGTTGTCGGGACTGGGATGCAGGTCTCTGAGCACATTGGGGAGCAGACCCACGCGGTGCTGCCAGCCTTCGGCCTCCCGGTCGATGGTGAGGGTGCAGTCCAGGTCGGGACGGTCCAGCCAGTCCTGGAGCTCGTAGCTGAAGGCCAGATCCTTGGGAGAACGGCCGCCGTAGAGCAGGCTGATGCGTCCGTAGTCTTCCTTGTGCTCCAGCAGATGGAGCATGATGGTGCGGATGGGCGCCATGCCGATGCCGCCGCCGATGAAGAAGACATTTTTGCCTTTCCAGAGCTGGTAGGGGAAGGGCCGGCCCAGAGGCGCCCGCACGCCCACCTTGTCGCCGCGGCTCAGATTGTGGATGGCCGTGGTGACTTCGCCCGCCATCATGACGGAGAACTGCAGATAGTCCTTCTGGGAGGGCGGCGAATTGATGACGAAGGTGGATTCGCCGGTGCCGAAAACCGAGAGCTGGCCCACCTGGCCGGGCTCATAGTGGAAATTCGCGGCGATTTCCGGATCGTCCAGAGTCACGCGGATGGTTTTGATGTTGGAAGTTTCCTGGATGACCTCCAGGACGGTGGCCTCCATGGGCCTGTAGGGATTGCCGGCCTGGACAGGGCGATCGACGGTGGGCGTCAGACGGCTGCCGTCCGGGCTGGGAGTGAGAGCGATGGCTGGTGTCACGGCTGCCTTGGCCTCCATGGGTTTGGAAACCGCCTCCGGTCCCTGAGCCGGCTCGGGAGCCCGGCTCTCAGGCGCGGAGGAAGCTGCTGGTTCGTTGGTCTCTTCTGGGGCGTCCTGGGCCCGGGCTTCTCCGGCGGAATCCTCCCGGACGCCGGCGTCCGCCTCGGCCGGAGCCTGAACTTCTTCAGGCAGGCTTTCCGCGGGCGTATCGGGTTCCGTCG
>CAZFTQ010000076.1:1310-8637 GCA_964522365.1 uncultured Desulfovibrio sp.
CGGCGGGGGCTTCTTCGGGCCTTGTCCCGGCCTCGGCCGCTTCCGCGGGCGGGGTCAGGATCTCCCGGACGGAGGAAGTCTGGGACGCCTGCTGTTTCCTGGCTGCTCTGGCCTTTTTCGCCTGGGATTTTTTCCCCTGGGATCTGGCGCGTCTGCTGGCCATGGGCTACTCCGCGGTCTGGTCGGCCATGGCGTCCAGGACGATCTGGCGGATGTCGATGCGGGCCGGGCAGTTGCTGATGCAGCGTCCGCAGCCCATGCAGGAGAAGGCCCCCCAGTTTTCCGGGTAGGTGGCGAACTTGTGCGTCACGCGCTGGCGCATGCGGTCGCGTTTGGCCGGACGGGGGTTGTGGCCCGAGGCCTCGCGGGTGAAGAGGGAGCTCATGCAGTTGTCCCAGCTGCGCAGACGGCGGCCGGGCGTGCCCATGCCGCTGCCTTCGTCAGTCACGTTGAAGCAGTAGCAGCTGGGGCACATGTAGGTGCAGGCGCCGCAGGAAATGCAGCGGTCGGAGGCCTTTTCCCAGAAGGCCGCGTCGCTGAAGCGGGCGAGCAGCCTGTCCGGCGCCGCGGAAAGATCCGGCTTGGGGCAGAGGGTGCCCCAGGCCGCCTTGCGGACGGCCATGAGCTCCGCCTCTCTGTCCGAGGCGTCGGGCAGGGAGGAGGCTTCGAGCAGCGCCGTGCCCCTGTCCGTGACTCCCTGCAGGACATAGCCGTCCGGCAGTTCGGTCATGAGCACGTCGGAGCCTTCCGGCGAGGAAGGTCCGCCGCCCACCCAGTGGCAGAAACAGGTGGCGCAGCCGGAATTGCAGGTCAGGGTGAAGACCGTCAGCTGTTCCCGGCGGGCCGCGTAGTAGGGATCCTTGTAGAGACCTCTGAGATAGGGCCGATCCAGGGTGGCGTAGCCCCGGGCGTCGCAGGCCCGGCAGGCGAAGACCACCGTGGGTTCCCCTTCCGGCTTGTCGTCCAGGCTGAGCAGGAACCTGTCCGGATGCTCGGGATCCCTGGTCTTTTCGTAGCGCACCAGGGTTTCGGACTGGGGCAGCACGGCCGACTTGGCGGGAACGGTGGCCTTTTCCATGGTGAAGTCCATGCCGGGCTTCCACTCGGCATAGACCACGGATTTCTTGACGGCGGGCTGGACCACGGGCACGAGGACCCTGTTCCCTTTGGCGAGGAAGGCGAGGAGAGCCGGAAGATCAGAGGCGTTGGCGAAGCGGTAGGTGCTCATCTTACAGCTCCCTTTGCTGGATGTTCTTCTCTTCGGCCTGGTAGCAGAGGAGCGGCGGCACGGCTTCGCTGTCCGATCCGGCCGTGTAGCCGTCGAAGAGCTCGGCGATGACGCGGGCCGTCTGCTGGCGCAGAGCCAGGATGGGGATGCCCACGGGACAGGCCCGCTGGCATTCGCCGCAGCCCGTGCAGCGGCCGGCCAGGTGCATGGCGTGGATGTTCTGGAAGAAGATCTTCTCGCGGACGGTCCCTTCCTGGGTGATGAAGTGCGGATCCCGCGTCTCGGCGATGCAGTGATCGTGGCAGACGCAGAGCGGACAGGCGTTGCGGCAGGCGTAGCAGCGCAGGCAGCGCTCCATCTCGCCCTTCCAGAAGCTGAAGCGCTGATCCAGACTCATGGCGTCCAGCATGGCCAGTTCCGGCGGGGTCGAGGGCGTGCCCGTGACGGCCGGAGCCTCCCCGAAGGAGGCGTCCGCCTCCTTCGCCATGGGCATGCGGCAGTTGTAGCACTTGCCCTGGGCGCAGTCGGTCATGCAGAAGCGGTGGGCCGTGCCGTCCGCCGTGACGGTGACGCCGGCCTCGTCATACTCCACGCCGTCGATTTTCGAATAGCGGCCCAGGGCCTGGTTCACGCGGGCCATGTCCAGGGTGCCTTCGCAGGGCAGGGCGAAAATCTCGATCCTGTCCCTGTCGATGAGCTTTTCCTGAAGCATTTCCACCACGGATCGGGAATCGCAGCCCTTGACCACGACGCCGATCTTCCGGACCTTGTCCACGGGCACGGCCCGGCCGATGTACTCGTTGATGTAGGTGGCCGGGTTGTTCACATTGAAGGGGCCCCAGACGAGTCTGTCCACATCCGCTTCCGTGCGCATGAAAAGCGGCACCGTGTGGGCCGCGTCGTCGCCCTGCTGCCAGCCGATGACCAGCTGGAGCTCGGGCAGACGGGCCTTGATGGCGGCCTTGAGCTCGTCCAGCGGGGCCTTCTGTCCCGTGCCCAGAGGACGCAGGGGCGTCAGGGCCATGCCGGCCGTTTCCAGGAGCGGTTCCGCGTCTTCCAGCCTGGGCGCGGGCCCGAGGCTGTGGATGCGGGCCGTGAAGTTCGTCACCACCTGCTGCCAGCGCTGGCCTTCGGAGGCGGAGACCCAGGTGTATTCGAAGCGCCGGTCGTCGATGCCCAGCACCGGGAGGAAGCGCTTGAGCACTTCCAGACGGCGGCGGGCGTAGAAATTGCCGGCGGAGTAGTGACAGTCATTGGGATGGCAGCCGGAGACCAGCACGCCGTCTGCCCCGTTGATGAGAGCGCGGAGGACGAAGAGCGGGTCGATGCGGCCCGAGCAGGGCACGCGGATGATCCGCAGGTCCGTGGGCTGCGTGGCCCGGGCCACGCCGGCCGTGTCCGCGCCGCCGTAGGAGCACCAGTTGCACAGGAAGGCAACGATTCTGAGCTCTTTGCCTTTTAAAGCTGGCATAGTAAGTTGACCTCCGCAAGAATCTCATTGTCTGTCGCGTGGGAGAGCTGGATGGCTCCCTGCGGGCAGGTGGACGTGCAGATGCCGCAGCCCTGGCAGACGGTGTCGATGACCTGGGCCTTGATCTGGCCGCGGAAGTTCTCTTCCTTGATGGCGCCGAAGGGACAGCAGCGGATGCACTTGCCGCAGGCGACGCAGCGGGCGGGGTTCACATGGGCAATCTGGGGATCGTTCTCCAGCTTGTCGCGGCTGAAGAGGGCGAGCACCTTGGCCGCGGCGGCCGAGCCCTGGGCCACGGAGGCCGGGATGTCCTTGGTGCCCTGACAGACGCCGGCCAGATAGACGCCGGCGGTGTTGGTTTCCACGGGACGCAGCTTGGGATGGCTTTCCAGGAAGAAGCCGTACTGGTCGTAGGAAATGCGCAGCTTTTCGGCCAGGCGCGAGGCGCCGTGGCTGGCTTCGATGCCCACGGCGAGGACCACCAGGTCGCAGGTGACTTCCACGCGGCGGCCCAGCAGCGTGTCCGCGCCGCAGACCACATACTGGCCGTTGCCGTCCGGGTAGATTTTGGAGACCCGGCCGCGGATGTACTCGGTGCCGTATTCCTCGATGGCCCGGCGGGTGAACTCGTCGTAGAGCTTGCCCACGGAGCGGATGTCCATGTAGAAGACATAGGACTGGGAATCCGGGATGTGGTCCTTGGTGAGCACGGCCTGCTTGGCCGTGTACATGCAGCAGAAGCCGGAGCAGAGCGGCCGTCCGATGGACTTGTCGCGGGAGCCCACGCACTGGATGAAGACGATCTTCTTGGGTTCCTTCCCGTCCGAGGGCCGCTTGATGTGGCCGCCCGTGGGTCCGGAGGCGTTGAGCAGACGCTCGTACTGGAGGGACGTGATCACGTCCGGGTACCTGCCGCCGCCGTATTCCGAGTAGACCGTCCAGTCCATGAGATCATAGCCGGTGGCCGCGATGACGCTGCCCACCTTCTCGGTGATGATCTCGTCCTGCATCTCGTAGTTGATGGCGCCCACGGGGCAGACCTTGGCGCAGACGCCGCATTTGCCGGAGGTGAGCTTGCGGCAGTATTCCGGGTTGATGGAGGCCCGCTTGGGAATGGCCTGGGGGAAGGGAATGTTGATGGCCGTGGTGAGGCCCATGTTTTCGTTGAAGCGGTCCGGCACCTTCCTGCTGGGGCATTTCTCCGTGCAGCTGCCGCAGCCGGTGCATCTGCTCCAGTCCACATAGGTGGACCGGCGGCGGATCTTCACGTCAAAGTTGCCCACATAGCCCGAGATGTCTTCCACTTCCGAGCAGGCGTAGAGCGTGATGTTGGGGTGCTGGGACACGTCCACCATCTTGGGGCCCAGAATGCAGGCCGAGCAGTCCACGGTGGGGAAGGTCTTGTCCAGCTTGGCCATCTTGCCGCCGATGGTGGCTTCCTTTTCCACGAGGATGACGGGGATGCCGCCGTCGGCGCAGTCCAGGGCCGCCTGGATGCCGGCCACGCCGCCGCCGATGACGAGCACGCGCTTGGTCACGTCGAAGCGCTGGGCGAAGAGCGGCCGGTTGTTCCGCAGTTTGGCCACGGCCATGCCGATGAGCTCGGCCGCCTTGTTGGTGTTGGCCTCCATGTCCTTGCCGATCCAGGAGACGTGCTCGCGGATGTTGGCCATTTCAAACATGTAGCGGTTGAGGCCGGCCCGCTCCACCGTGCGGCGGAAGGTGGGCTCGTGCATGCGGGGCGAACAGGAGGCCACCACCACGCCGGTGAGCTCGTAGTCGTGGATGGCCTGCTCGATGGCCGCCTGGCCGGGCTCGGCGCAGGAGTACATGAGGTCCGTGGCGTAGACCACGTCCGGGAGACTCAGGGCGGACCGGGCGGCCTGCGCGCAGTCCACGGTGCCCGCGATGTTGCTGCCGCAGTGACAGACAAAAACGCCGATTCTCATGCCCTGCCTCCTTGCCTGTCTCTGGCAGCTGTGTTGAGGGCCGCGATTTTGGCCAGGATCCTGTCGGCGGGCACGCAGAGCTTCTCAAGACCGAGGCTCTTCCCGTCGCAGCCGAAGGCGATGCCCATGAGCTGGGTGAAGTAGAGGACCGGAACGGCGAATTTCGTGCCGGCCTGTCTGCCCGCCTGTTTCTGGCGCAGATCCAGGTTCATCTGGCAGAGGGGACAGCAGACGGCGATGCAGTCGGCTTCCATGCGGGTGGCCAGCTCCAGGATGCGGCCGGAGTTGACGGCCGAGAGCGGCCGGTGCGGGATGCCGGAGGCGGCGCCGCAGCATTCGGTCTTGAGCGGGAAGTCCAGGATCTCGTCCGCCCCGCAGGCCGTGAGGAGGCTTTCCATGAGGGTGGGGTTTTCGGGATCCCCGAACTGCATGAGTTCGGCCGGACGGCTCATGAGACAGCCGTAGTAGGGGGCGATGCGCAGGCCCGCCAGGGAGCGGACGGTGTGCTCCCGGATGCAGTCGGCGTCAAAGAGCCTGCCGATCATCTGCATGACGGAGGTGGCTTCGGGCAGCTGCTCCGGAGCGGGCTCGTCCAGAAGCTCGTCCACGCGCTTGCGGAAGGCCGGTGTCCGCATGCGCTCCTGGGCGTGGCGGAGGTTGGAAAGACAGCTGGGACAGGGCGTCATGACGGCTTCGGCGCCGATGGACGCGGCCTGGGCCAGGTTGCGGACGCAGAGGGCGGCCGAGAGCTCGCTGCTCACGGCGTGGGCCGGGGTGGAGCCGCAGCAGTTCCAGCCCGGGACTTCGCTGCTTTCGAGGCCCAGCCTGGCGCAGACGGCCATGGTGGAGAGCTCGTAGTCGAGGGAAGAGCCTTTGGCGGAACAGCCGGGATAGTAGGCTATCTTCATGGGCGGACTCCTTCGCGCCGGGCACGGTCCTTGTACCGCTTGAAAATCCTGGCCACGGCCTTGGCGCCGTCGTCGGGAATGACATGGGGCTTGAAGCCGAGCTTGCCCTTGCTCAGGGCGGAGGGCGCCAGATCCACGTCCGTGGTCAGACGGAGGGAGCGGAGCATGTAGAGCACCATGGTGCCGATTTCAAAGCTGCGGCCGAAGGCCCGCACCGTGTCCAGGAAGGAGATCCAGAATTTCTCCATGCGGGGCACGGCCACGATGTTTTCCCGCCTGGCCATGTGGCGCAGGGTCTCCATGACGGCAGCCACGTCGATGTTGTTGGGACAGCGCAGCGAACAGGTGGAGCAGGAGAGGCACATCCAGATGGACTGGGAGCGCAGCACCTGGTCTTTGAGGCCGAGCTGCACGGCGCGCATGACCTGATTGGTCTGCATGTCGTAGGTGAAGGCTGCTGGGCAGCCGGCCGTACAGTTTCCGCACTGGTAACAGGAGGAAACCGTCTGTCCGCTTTCCTCCTCAACCTCCTGGATGAAGGTGAGGTTTTTGCCTCGGACAATGTTTAGGGGGGCATCTTGCATAGGAACTCCTCTGAGAAACCCGTTGCGATCACGGAGAGGAAATGCCGTTTTTGGAACTTCTGCCCCGGGCCGCGCGCTTTTTCGCCGGCGGGCGGAGAGCTTCCCGGAACTCCGTGATTCCGCAGGCTGCCGGGGGGCCGGGAGAAGGCGTCCCTCGCGGAAAGGGAGGACAGTCTGCGCAGGAGAGGGCATCGCGGCAATGCTATGCCTTTTCTGCTGGAAAGTCCATGAGTTCCCCGCTCAGGCGCATCCCGGCCGGGAGGGAGGCGGAAAGCCCGGGCGGGATTTCCGCAAGCGCCTTGCAGAAGCGGCTTTTTTGCGTCAGGAAGCGGACCTTTCCGGGGTCCTTTCTCCGCGTCCGTCCCCCCGCCGGGAAGGCCTTCTCCGGGCTTGGCAGGCCGGGTCTTTCCGTCTATAGGGAAGGGGAAGAGCGGACTTCGGCGGAACTGTGCCGGATGTCACGGCGGGGAGACATTTCTTCCCCGCGCGGGCACCCGCCCGCAAGGAGAGGACATGGCCCACGACTATCTCATTCTGCACGGCATCAATCTGAACATGTTCGGCCGCAGGGACAGGGCCGTCTACGGCACGGCCACCCTGGACGACATCAACGCGGCCCTGTCGGATCTCGCGGCCGGACTGGGCGTGAGCCTGGATTTCTTTCAGTCCAACGACGAAGGCGCCATGGTTTCGCGCATCCACCGGGCCCTGGACGACGGCACGAAGGGCGTCGTCATCAACGCGGGCGCCTGGACCCACTACAGCTACGGCCTTCTGGACGCCCTGAACATCCTCTCCGTGCCCGTGGTGGAAGTGCACATGTCCCATGTGGGCGCCAGGGAGGAATTCCGCCAAAGATCCGTCATCGCCCCCGCCTGCTGCGGCTCCGTGGCGGGCTTCGGGGTGCAGAGCTATCTTCTGGGGCTCCGCGCCCTGCACGAGACCGTCCTCGCCCGGGCGGCGGAAAAGAGCTGAGCGGAGACGGGAAGGTTCTGAACCGGAAAAACCCGAAAGACATCCGGCGGCGAGGAAACGGTTTCCTGACGCTGAAAGGTCCTCGCGCGGATCGGGCGTCAGCGGTGAAGCCTGCGCCTGCACGGAACGGGCAGGCAGGAAAGAGATGCCATCTCCGTCATGCCGATGCGCATGAGGGCGGCATGCAGTCGTTTCCCGGAAAGTTCAGAGCT
>CAZFTQ010000076.1:8737-11003 GCA_964522365.1 uncultured Desulfovibrio sp.
GGCAGAGCTGCGGAAAGCGGTCTCGATCCGGGAGATCTTTCAGCCTTCGCCCTTTCTGAGCCCGGAAAAAAGCGGCTGCCCCGGGCAGTCGGGACAGCCGCCGTGATTTCTTCAGCGGGGATCAGCGTCAGGCGAAGCGCTTCCTCGCCCGGGCGAAGCCCTCCGCCGAGCGGCGGATGACGGATTCGTCCACGCAGAAGGCCAGGCGGAAGTAGCCGGGACAGCCGAAGCCCGAGCCCGGCACGCCCAGGACGCGTTCCTCGGCCAGGGCCGCCACGAAGGCCTTGTCGTCTCCGCCGGGGGCCTTGGGGAAGAAGTAGAAGCTGCCCTTGGGGAGCGGGTACTCATAGCCGCCGGCCGTGAGGACCTCCGCCATGGCCCGGCGCCTGCGGGCGTAGATCTCCCTGTCCACGCTGGCCCCCAGGCAGCCCGCCATGATGCGCTGGCCGATGATGGGCGCGTTGACATAGCCCAGGATGCGGTTGGTGAGGGTGAGGGCGTCCATGAGCTCGCCGCGCCGCTCCAGGAGGGGCGAGAGGGCCAGGTAGCCCACGCGCTCGCCGGGCAGGGAGAGATTCTTGGAGAAGGAGCTCACGCAGACGGCGTACCTGTAGAGAGGCAGCACCGAGGGCACCTCCACGCCGTCGTAGGCCAGGAAGCGGTAGGGCTCGTCGGAGATGAGCCAGACGGGCGCGCCGTATTCCCGGGTCTTTTTCTCCAGCACCGCCACCAGAGCCCTGAGCTCGTCAAGGCTGTAGACCGCGCCCGTGGGATTGTGGGGAGAATTGATGAGGACCGCCCGCGTTTTCGGGGTGATGGCCTTCTCCAGGGCGTCGCAGTCCGGCGCGAAGGTCTCGGGCAGGCTCGGCACGGTGGCCAGGGTGCCGCCGTGGTTGGCGACGTAGAAGCCGTATTCCACGAAATAGGGGGAAAAGGTCAGAAGTTCCTCGCCGGGATTGAAGAGGGCCTTGAGGAGGGCGTTGAGGGCGCTCGCCGCGCCCGCGCTCAGCAGCACGTCCGAGGCTTCCAGGGCGACTCCCTGATCTTTGGAGAGCCAGGCCGCCAGGGCCTCGCGGGCCCAGGGGGCGCCGGCGTTGGGGGTGTAGCCGAAGGAGAAGGGTCTGTCGGCGCCGGCCGCGAAGTCCCTGAGCGCTCTGACCGCCTCCGCCGGGGCCGGCAGATCCGGGTTGCCCAGGGAGAAGTCATAGACATTGTCTTCGCCGTATTTTTTCTTCAGCTCGATGCCCGCCTCGAACATGCGGCGGATCATGGACGAATTGGCCATGTAGCCCTGAACGTTCCTGGAGAGAAGTTCCATGTTTGCGCTCGTTTCCGCGCTTGGTGAGCCGGCTCCGCGGGCCGGGGAGAAGGCGCGGCCAGTATGTTCTCCGGTGCAGGCCGTCCGGGGGCTCCGGGCAGGCCGGATACTTGAGGTCCTCGCCGTCTTTTCGCCTCTTGGGGCGGGCTTGTCAAACGGAAGGGGGGAGGCGGGCCCGATCCCACACTTTTCCGGAACGCCCGGGGGCGGAATTTCCGGCCCCGGACGGGCGCGTCCGGGCCCGTCCCTGCCGCCTTTTCTTCCTGTTGACGGGGAATCAGGTCTCCCCGGCGGTGGATTTGCCGCCCGGCCGGCAGGCGGGGGCCTCTTTTTGCGCTTGTCATTGCCCCTGCCTTGCCGTAAGGTTCAGCAGGATTTCTTTCTTTCCAAGGAGGTTGTATGCCCCGAGGCCGTGTTCGTTACTGTCTTCCTGTCTTTCTGCTCCTGAGTCTCTTTGTCCTGGCGGGCTGCGGCGCGCTCTCGGGCGACGGGGAGGAAGAGCCTGCTCCGGCCGTCATGCACGTGGCCGTCAATTTCGGAGACGTCCATCGCTGTTCCCGGATTTCTCCTGAAATCGCGGTCTACAATCCCCCCGCGGGAACGGAATGGTACGAGGTCCGTGTCGCCGTGGAAGGGGACAGGTCCCGTTACCTGAGCGCCTCCAAGTGCCGCGCGGGCAGCGTGAACGAGGAAGGCGCCGACATCATCCCCGAAGGCGGCCTCTCCGCCTCCTACCGGGCGCCCTGCCCCTCGGGCAGCGGCCGTGACCGCATCTTCCGCTTCACCGTGCTCGCCATGAAGAGCGGCTCCTCCCAGCCTCTGGCCTCCAGCGACTTTGTTTTGACCCTCGACCAGTAGGCACCCTCCATTCAGAACGGACAAGGGCGGGATCCATGACGGACCCCGCCCTTTTTCATTTTTCAGAAAGGCGGCCTTTCCGGGGATCTT
>CAZFTQ010000077.1:0-10853 GCA_964522365.1 uncultured Desulfovibrio sp.
GTGGCGAAGCGGCCGCCGTCCAGGGGAACCAGAGGACGCAGTTCCGGGGGGATGACCGGAATGACTTCCATGATCATCCATTCGGGCTTGTTCCCGGACTCGAGGAAGGCCTCGACGATCTTGAGGCGCTTGGTGATTTTCTTCTTCTTGGTCTGGCTCTTGGTCTCGTCGCCTTCTTTGTGCAGCTGGGCCCGCAGGGCGTCGAGATCCAGCTCTTCCAGGAGGAAGCGGATGGCTTCGGCGCCCATGCCCACCCGGATGCAGTCGTCGTTGCCGTAGTGCTCGACGATCTGGGAGTACTGGTCTTCGGAGATGACCTGGCGCTTGGCCAGGGTGGTCCGGCCGGGATCGAGGACGATGTAGCTGTCGAAGTAGAGGACCTTCTCCAGATCGTTCATGGTCATGTCGAGCAGGGTGCCGATCTTGGAGGGGAGGGTCTTCAGGAACCAGATGTGGGCCACGGGGGCGGCGAGCTCGATGTGGCCCATGCGCTCGCGGCGCACCTTGGAGGCGATGACTTCCACGCCGCACTTTTCACAGACCACGCCGCGGTGCTTCATGCGCTTGTACTTGCCGCAGTTGCATTCGTAGTCCTTGACCGGACCGAAGATGCGGGCGCAGAAGAGGCCGTCGCGCTCGGGCTTGAAGGTGCGGTAATTGATGGTTTCCGGTTTTTTCACCTCGCCGAAGGACCATTTGCGGATGTCTTCCGGAGAGGCGATGGAAATCTGAATGGCATTGAGGTTGCGGACGTTGGCGAGGTTGCCCGAGGTTCCGCGGTTGGAATAGAGATCGTCCATGCTCATATGCTGTATCTTCCTTGCCGGTCAGGAGGCCTGACGGCACGAGCGGGTAAGAGGGGCTGCCGGGGGGTCGGGGGCCGGACGGGAAGGTCCGGCCCCGGGGCCCCGTCTAGCGTTCGTTGAAGGGCACGAAGCCCAGCCCGCGGCCGCGCTTCCTGCCTTCCTCCTGATGCAGCGTCACGTTCAGGCCGAGGCTCATGAGTTCCTTGACCAGAACATTGAAGGATTCGGGCAGACCGGCTTCCAGGAAGTTGTCGCCCTTGACGATCTTCTCGTACATCTTCACGCGGCCGGTGACGTCGTCCGACTTGGTGGTGAGGAATTCCTGGAGGAGATAGGAAGCGCCGTAGGCCTCGAGGCCCCAGACTTCCATTTCGCCCAGACGCTGGCCGCCGAACTGCGCCTTGCCGCCCAGCGGCTGCTGGGTGACCAGGGAGTAGGGGCCCGTGGACCGGGCGTGGATCTTTTCGTCCACCAGGTGATGGAGCTTGAGCATGTACATGACGCCCACCGTGACCCTGTTCCGGAAGGGTTCGCCGGTGCGGCCGTCATAGAGGACGGTCTTGCCGTCGTTGTTGAGGCCGGCCCGTTCCATCCAGCCCCAGATTTCGTCTTCCGTGGCGCCGTCGAAGACGGGGCTCCGGGTGACGATGCCCCTGCGCAGGCGCCGCACGGAGTCGGCGAACTCCTCATCGTCCATGGAGTCGATGAGGGCGCTGATCTCCTCGGACTGGAAGGTGTCCTTGACCTCCCCGCGGACCACGGACATGGCCTTGCCGGAATCCACCAGCTCGGCCAGCTGCCGGCCCAGTTCCTTGGCGCCCCAGCCCAGGTGGGTTTCCATGATCTGGCCGATGTTCATGCGGGAGGGCACGCCCAGGGGATTGAGGACGATGTCCACGGGTCTGCCGTCGGCGAAGAAGGGCATGTCCTCTTCGGGGAGGATCATGGAAACGACGCCCTTGTTGCCGTGGCGGCCGGCCATCTTGTCGCCCACGGAGAGCTTGCGCTTGATGGCCACATAGACCTTGACCATGCGGATGACGCCGGGAGGCAGGTCATCGCCTTCGGTGGCCTTCTCGCGCTTGGCATCGTAGATGCCCTTCACATAGGCCAGCTGACGGTCGTAGTCGTCCAGAATCACGGCCACGGCGTCGTTGGTTTCGCGGTTCTTGAAGAGGCCCGCGAACTGCTTGACCGGAATGTGCGGCAGATGAGCCTTTGTGAGGGCGGCGCCGGCCTCGGCCAGCACCTTGCCGTTCTCCTTCGGATGGAGCAGGGTCTTTGCGATCTGTCTGCCCAGAACCCTGGGGGCCAGACGCTCGCGGGTCCGATCGCCCAGGATGCGGATGAGATCCTCCTCCTTGCGGTTCAGGACCTCGATCTCCTGTTCCTCGATGAGCCTGGTGCGCTCGTCCTTGTCGCCGGAACGGCGGCAGAAGACCTTCACGTCGATGACCGTGCCTTCCACGCCCGGGGGCACCTTGAGGGAGGAGTTCTTCACGTCCCTGGCCTTTTCGCCGAAGATGGCCCGCAGGAGCTTCTCTTCGGGGGTCAGCTGGGTCTCGCCCTTGGGCGTGATCTTGCCCACCAGGATGTCGTCGGTCTTCACCGGGGCGCCGATGCGGATGATGCCGGAGGCGTCGAGGTTGCGGAGCATGTCATCGCCCACATTGGGAATGTCGCGGGTGATCTCTTCGGCGCCCAGCTTGGTGTCGCGGGCCACCACTTCGAATTCCTCGATGTGGATGGAGGTGAAGGTGTCCTCCTTGACGGCCTTCTCGGAGATGAGAATGGCGTCTTCGTAGTTGTAGCCGCACCAGGGCATGAAGGCCACGGTGAGGTTCTTGCCCAGGGAGAGGGTGCCCTGATCGATGCCGGGGCCGTCGGCGAGCACGTCGCCCTTGTGCACGACCTGGCCGGGGCGGCAGGTGGCCTTCTGCCCGAAGCAGGTGTTCTGGTTGGACTTGTGGAACTTGAGCAGGTCGTAGGCCCTGATCCCGCCGCTCTGGGGCGCCGGGGCGTCGTCGTCATAGGCCACCACGATGCGGTCGGCGTCGGCGTACTTCACCACGCCGTCCGCGGGGGCCACGATGCAGGCGCCCGAGTCCCTGGCCACGGTGACTTCCATGCCGGTGCCCACGATGGGGAGCTCCGAGCGCAGCAGAGGCACCGCCTGGCGCTGCATGTTGGAGCCCATGAGGGCGCGGTTGGCGTCGTCGTGTTCCAGGAAGGGGATGAGGGCGGCCGAGATGGAGACCATCTGGCCGGGGGCCACGTCCATGAGGGTCACGTCCTCGCGGGGCGCCACAGTCACTTCGCCGCGGGCCCGCACGGTGAGGAAGTCGTCCAGGAGACGGCCGTCGGCGTCGGTGCGGGCGTTGGCCTGGGCCACCACCTGGGTGCTGGTCTCGCGGGTGGCGTCCATGTGGAAGATGGTGTCGGTCTTGCAGCAGTCCCTGACCAGGCGGTAGGGGGTCTCGATGAAGCCGAAGTCATTGACCCGGGCGTAGGTGGTCAGGGAGACGATGAGGCCGATGTTGGGACCTTCGGGGGTCTCGATGGGACAGATGCGGCCGTAGTGGGAGGTGTGCACGTCGCGCACTTCGAAGCCCGCGCGCTCGCGGGTGAGGCCGCCGGGACCCAGGGCCGAGAGACGGCGCTTGTGGGTGACTTCGGAGAGCGCGTTGGTCTGGTCCATGAACTGGGAGAGCTGGCTGGTGCCGAAGAACTCCTTGAGGACCGCCGCCACGGGCTTGGGATTGATGAGGTCGTGGGGCATGAGGGTGGAGACTTCCTGCACGCTCATGCGCTCCTTGATGGCGCGCTCCATGCGGACCAGCCCGATGCGGTACTGGTTTTCCACGAGTTCGCCCACCAGGCGGACACGGCGGTTGCCCAGATGGTCGATGTCGTCCGGCGGGCCGTTGGAGTCCTTGAGCTTGCAGAGCTCGCGGATGGCCATGAGAATGTCTTTGTCCTGGAGGGTGCGGCAGGGCGCGGAGTCCTCCTCTCCCGGGACGGGAGCCTCTTCCCGGGCGATCTCCCCGGGATCGGTGAGAGCCTGGATTTCCCTGAGGTCCTGCCGGATGCGCTCGGGGGACTTCTCGCCGTCCTTGTCCGCGGAGGCGGCAAATCCGGTGATTTTGTGAATCCTGTTCCAGTCCACCTTGCCGGGCATGTTTCTCAGCTGTTCCACGAGCCCGCGGATTTCCTCAAGGATTTCGAGTTCAATGGGCCGGGAGAGCCTGCGGACTCTGGTCCGGATGCTGTCGGGGTCGGAGTCGAGGATGTTTTCGCCCGCGGAAGCGGAATCCGTCAGGGCTTCCCCCTCGGGGGCGAAACCGCCGGCTTCGGTCTGCGCAGGCGCCGCGCCCTCCGGGGCCGCCTCGTCCGCGGCGGAATCGAGCACCGTCAGTTCTTCCCAGCGTCCGGCGAGTTCGTGGATTTTCCCGAAGGTCTCGAGGACGTCTTCGCTCATGCCGGCCTGTCCGGCCGGGGAGGTCTTCTCGTCCTGATCGATGTTCAGACGCTGGTTGAGCTTGTAGCGGCCCACCGGAGAGAGATCGTAATAATCAATGTTTCTGAAGATGTTGGCAAAGAAGCTGGCCGCGATGTCCGGGGTCGGCGGCGAGGAGGGACGCAGGCGGCGGTAGATTTCCTCCTGAGCCTTGACCTCGTCGGGGGCTCTGTCCTGCACCAGGGTGTCCCGGATGCTCGCGGAGACGTTGGGGCCCTTGGTGTGCAGCAGGCTGATCTGCTTCACGCCGGCCCCGCGCAGCTTCTGAATGAGTTCGGGGGTCACTTCGTCGGCCGCTTCGGCGAGAACCGCGCCGGTGTGGGGGTCGAGGACATCGATGCCCAGGAACATGCCTTCCACGCTCTCGGGCCGGACCTGGATGGCCGGCAGGCCGGACCGGCAGATCTGGCGCCACTGGAGCTTGTTGATGGCCTTGCCGGCGGCCGTGATGAGCTTGCCGTCGAGGTCGAAGATGTCGGCGTAGGCCGGCTCCTTGCGGTAGAATTTGTCCACATGGTCCGGTTCGATGTGCCAGAAGATGGCGTCGGCGGGGTAGGGCCCCCTGTTCTTCAGGCCCTCGGGCACTTCCAGGTAATAGATTTCCCGGTCCTCTCTGGGGTAGAAGTAGTCGAGGATCTCCTGCTTGTTCATCCCCATGGCCTTGAGGAGGATGGTGGCCGGCATCTTGCGGCGGCGGTCGATGCGGACATAGAGGATGTCCTTGTGATCGAAGTCGAAATCGAGCCAGGAGCCGCGCATGGGAATGATGCGGCAGGAATAGAGGACCTTGCGGGAGGCGTGCGTCTTGCCGGCGTCGTGCTCGAAGATGATGCCGGGGGAGCGCTGAAGCTGGTTGACGATGACGCGCTCGGTGCCGTTCACGATGAACGTCCCCTTTTCCGTCATGAGGGGTAGCGTGCCGAAATAGATGTCCTGCTCCTTCATGTCGCGCAGGCGGCGCTCGCCGGTTTCGGTCGGGTCGTAGACGACGAGACGGACCTTGATGCGCAGCGGCGCCTCGTAGGTCAGGCCCTTGGAGATGCACTCGGCCTGATCGTACTTGGGTTCCTGGATTTCATAGGAGTCAAATTCCAGGCTGGCGGTCTTGTTGAAGTCGGCGATGGGGAAAACAGTGCGGAACACACCCTCCAGGCCGATATCCGGCTTGCGTTCTTCGGCCGGTACGCCTTCCTGCAGGAACTTGCTGTAGGAGGCGATTTGCAGGGTGAGCAGGTGGGGAATAGGCGTCGTGACCTTAATCTTGCCGAACTGCTTTATGAGTTGACCCATTCGATGATCCTCAGAAGGTGGGCGGCGTCCCCTGGCGGCGGGGACGAACCGGAGGCGGGGACGAGTAAACGGCGAAAGGACGCAGGCCGGCTGCCCCTGCCCGGGTGGCGGGCGGGGAGGGCAAAGCGGCAGGCGTCAGGGGAATGAGCGTCTTCCGTCCCGGGGACGGGAGATCTCCGTCTGAAGAGGGATTGGTAGATATACCCGCAAACCGTAGCTTTGGCAACTGGAAAAAAGGCAAAAAAAACGGGGGCCAGCCGTCGGGCGGCCCCCGGAAAACGCGCGTTCGGGCGGAAGTTACTTGACTTCGACCACGGCGCCCACGTCGGCGAGCTGCTTGCGGGCGGCTTCGGCGTCGTCCTTGGACACGGCTTCCTTGATGGTGGAGGGCAGGTTGTCCACCTTGTCCTTGGCTTCCTTGAGGCCCAGGGAGGTCAGGGCGCGCACGGTCTTGATGACGGCGATCTTGTTGGGGCCCACTTCCTTGAGGATGACGTCGAATTCGGTCTTTTCCTCTTCGGGGGCGGCGGCTTCAGCGGGGGCGGCGGCCACGGCCACGGCGGGGGCGGCGGCGGAAACGCCGAACTTCTCTTCCAGCTCCTTGATGAATTCAGAGAGCTCGAGAACGGTCATGTTGGCAATGAATTCGATAACTTCGGCTTTGGTGACGGCCATGATGACATCTCCTGAAATATCTTAGGCTTGCAAGACTGAGTGAAACTAGGCTGCTTCTTTCTTTTCCTGGATGGCCTTGAGGGCGTAGAGCATGCCACGCACCACATTGGCGAAGAGGCAGACGAAATTGGTGGGCACGGCGTTCATGGTCGCCAGCAGATGCGCCAGCATCTGTTCGCGTCCGGGCAGCTTGGCCAGAGCCTCCACCTGCTCCGCGGTCATGGGCTTGCCGTCCAGGCTGCCGTTGCGGATGGTGAAGGTTTTGCTGGTTTTGGCGAATTTGCTGAGCGCCTTGGCCACCGCGACGGGGTCGTCGAAACCAAGGGCGACACCGGTGTTGTAATGAAAGTCATTCTTTACAACATCGTGTCTGCCGTCAGTGAAGGCGATGCGCCCCAGAGTGTTCTTGACGACGTGGTATTCGCCGCCCGCGTTGCGCAGTTCCACTCTCAGGTTCGTCGACTCCTCCACCGACATGCCCTTGAATTCGGTCAGGACAGCGATGGACGCAGCATCTGCCTTGGCCTTGATGCTTTCGATAATCGCTGCTTTTTCAGACCTTTGCACGTGAATCTCCTCACGTTCGGGGTTGCCAGAGGGGAAGCCGAGCCGATGTCTGGGCAGGACTTGCGGCCCCTCGCGGGGCCAGCCGGCCGTCTTCGACCCGATTTCCTGATCCATTGCCGGAAGGGCCGGGCGCACGGGGCGTCACGGCTCCTTCGTGAAGAAACCTAGGCGGTTCCTTCGAGAAATTTCTTGACCTGGGTCATGTCCACCTTGAAGCCGGGGCCCATGGTGGTGGAAACGGACATGGCCTTGAGGTAGGTGCCCTTGGCGGTGGCGGGCTTCAGGCGCACCACGGTGTCCAGGAGGGCCTTGAGGTTGCCGCAGATCTTCTCGGGGCCGAAGCTCACCTTGCCCAGAGGGGCGTGGAGCACGCCGGCCTTGTCCACGCGGAAGTCCACGCGGCCGGCCTTCAGTTCGCCCACGGCCTTGGCCAGGTCGAAGGTCACGGTGCCGGTCTTGGCGTTGGGCATGAGACCGCGGGGGCCCAGGAGGCGGCCGATGCGGCCCACCAGAGCCATGACGTCGGGGGTGGCCACGGCGGCGTCAAAGTCCAGGAAGCCTTCATCCTTGATTCTGTTGACCAGATCTTCGGCGCCCACCACGTCTGCGCCGGCTTCGCGGGCTTCCGCCTGCTTCTCGCCCTTGCAGAAGACGGCCACGCGCACGGTCTTGCCGAGGCCGTGGGGGAGGGTGCAGGCGCCGCGCACCATCTGGTCGGAATATTTGGGCTGCACGCCGAGGCAGATGGCCACGTCGACAGTCTCGTCAAATTTGGCGAAGGAGGCCGAGAGGGATTTTGCCACGGCGTCCTGAACGCTGAAACGGTCCTCGGGACGGATGTCCTTTCTGGCGTTCTTCAGATTTTTGCCATGCTTGGGCATTGCTCTTTCCTTTGGGGTATCTCCTGCCCGGTGCAGGCTGCGTGCAGCCAGGGCAGTGCAACTGATATCGGGGTCAAGGCGCCCGGAGGGCTACCTGACGTCAACACCCATGCTGCGGGCGGTGCCGGCGATGCTTCTCATGGCGGCTTCCAGCGAGGCCGCGTTGAGGTCGGGCATCTTGATTCGGGCGATTTCCTCCACCTGGGCCATGCTGAGCACGCCGACCTTGTTGCGGTTCGGCACGCCGGAGGCCTTTTCCAGCTTGAGGGCCTTCATGATGAGGACGGCAGCGGGCGGGGTCTTGGTGATGAAGGTAAAGGACCGGTCGGCGTAGACGGTGATGATCACGGGAATGATCATGCCCTTCTGATCCTGGGTCCGGGCATTGAATTCCTTGCAGAATCCCATGATGTTCAGGCCGTGCTGGCCGAGCGCGGGACCGACCGGCGGAGAGGGGTTGGCCGCGCCGGCGGGAATCTGCAGCTTGACTTTGGCGACGATTTTCTTGGCCATGAGAGGTATCCTTAACAGACGGAGCGGAGGCGCGGGGCCTCTGCGGACTTACCCTTTGGAAACCTGGACAAAATCCAGTTCCACCGGGGTCTGCCGTCCAAAGATGGAGACAGTGACGCGGAGCTTGGGCTTCTCGTAGAAGACTTCGTCCACGATGGCGTTGAAGCCCGAGAAGGGACCGTCGATGATGCGGACTTCCTCCCCGCGCTCGAAGCTGAACTTGGGTCTGGGCTCTTCGGTGCCGGCCCGGACGATTTCCAGGATCCTCTCCGCTTCCTCGTCCTTCATGGGCGTGGGGCGGTTCTTGCCGCCGATGAAGCCCGTGACCTTGGGAATGGACTGGATGAGGTTCCAGGAAAGCTCCGTCATGGTCATCCTGATCATGACGTAGCCGGGATAGAGCTTGCGGGTGGTGGTCCTGGGAGCGGTGCCCGTCCGGGAAAGCTCGATGACCTTCTCGGTGGGGACGATGCACTGTTCGATGAGACCGCCGTCCCGTCCGGTCCGGTGCAGCTCGTTGACCGTTTTTTCAACGCGCTGCTCAAAGCCGGAATTGGTGTGGACAAAGTACCAGCGCGGACGTCTGCCGGCTTCGGCGACTTCCTCGTCGGTCACGATGATTTCGTTGTCCATGGGTCGTTCCTCTTCCGGATCTTCAGGAAAGGAAAGTCTTGATGAGAGAGGACAGACCCAGGTCGACAAGACCGAGAATCAGAGCCATGACAGCCACGAAGCCCAGGACCGCGAGGGTGGACTTGCGGGTCTCGGGCACGGTGGGCCACGTCACTTTGCGCAGCTCGGCTCTGGAATCTTCAGCGTAGCGGATGAAGCGCTGAACCGGGTTGGGCTTGACGACGGTTTCCTGCGTCTTTTTTGACTGTGCGGGCGATGTCTTGGGTGCTGCCATGGCATTCTCAGGGTGAAAAAAATGGCAGGGCAGGAGGGATTCGAACCCCCAACTTGCGGTTTTGGAGACCGCCGCTCTAGCCGTTAGAGCTACTGCCCTGCACAGCTCCGGCAGACTCGCGCCTGCCGGAGCGGAATATGTTCAGCGTACTTCGCGATGCACCGTGTGGCGCTTGTCCCACGGACAGTATTTCTTGCGCTCGAGGCGCTCCGTGGTGTTCTTTTTGTTCTTGACGGAAACGTAGTTTTTCCGTTTGCACACTGTGCACGCGAGGGTGATGTTCACGCGCATGGGTTTACTCGATGATTTCGGTCACAACGCCGGAACCCACGGTGTGGCCGCCTTCGCGGATGGCGAAGCGGAGACCCTGAGCCATGGCGATGGGGTTGATGAGTTCGACGTTGAAGATGCTGTTGTCGCCGGGCATGACCATTTCCACGCCCTCTTCCAGCTGGATGACGCCGGTGACGTCAGTGGTGCGGAAGTAGAACTGCGGACGGTAGCCGGAGAAGAAGGGAGTATGACGGCCGCCTTCTTCCTTGGAGAGGACATACACCTGGGCCTTGAACTTCTTGTGCGGGGTGATGGACTTGGGAGCCGCGAGAACCTGGCCGCGCTCCACTTCGTCACGCTTGGTGCCGCGCAGCAGGGCGCCGATGTTGTCGCCGGCCTGGCCCTGATCCAGCTGCTTGCGGAACATTTCAACGCCGGTGCAGGTGGTCTTCTGGGTGGGACGGATGCCCACGATTTCCACTTCGTCGCCGACCTTGATGACGCCCTGCTCCACACGGCCGGTCACGACGGTGCCGCGGCCGGAGATGGAGAACACGTCTTCGATGGGCATCAGGAAGGGCTTGTCCAGTTCGCGCTTGGGCTCGGGGATGTAGTCGTCAACGGCGTCCAGGAGCTCGGGAATGGAAGCCACGGCCGGATCGTCCAGGCTCTCGGCGTTGAGGGCCTGCAGGGCGGAACCCTTGATGATCGGGATCTCGTCGCCGGGATAGGAGTATTCGGTGAGCAGTTCGCGCACTTCCATCTCCACGAGTTCGAGCAGCTCGGGATCGTCCACCAGGTCGCACTTGTTCAGGTAGACCACGATGGCGGGCACGCCGACCTGACGGGCGAGCAGGATGTGCTCACGGGTCTGGGGCATGGGACCGTCGGTGGCGGCCACGACCAGGATGGCGCCGTCCATCTGGGCCGCGCCGGTGATCATGTTCTTGATGTAGTCGGCGTGGCCGGGGCAGTCCACATGCGCGTAGTGGCGCTTGTCGGTCTCGTATTCGACATGGGCGGTGGCGATGGTGATGCCGCGGGCCTTTTCTTCAGGAGCCTTGTCGATTTCATCGTAGGAGATGAAGCTGCCCTTGTTCTACAATCTGGCGATCTAGGTGATTGCAGCAGTCAGAGTGGTTTTGCCGTGGTCAATGTGGCCGATGGTGCCGATGTTGACGTGGGGCTTGTTGCGGATGTACTTTTCCTTGCCCATAAGGTGACTCCCTGGAAAAAAGAATTGAATGATGTGTGAACAGACAAGCGGCTGCAGACCCCGTGGGGGGCCCAGCGCTTGCCTTCAGTCCCTGTCTGCCAGGGATCAGCTTGGCGTACGGAAGTTCGGCGGACTGAATGGAACGGGAGAGGCGGGTGGAGCGGGAAACGGGATTTGAACCCGCAACCCTCAGCTTGGAAGGCTGATG
>CAZFTQ010000078.1:0-3565 GCA_964522365.1 uncultured Desulfovibrio sp.
ACGAATCTTCAGGACTTCCCTGTTCTCAGGAAGGAGCTGAAAGCCTCCGGCTTCTCTCCCCGCGGACAAGAGGCCTTCATCCTGCCGGGGGGAGCTTTTTCCGGATCGCCAGACTCCGGCGGGATTACCGAAAGTTCCGTCCGCCTTTCCCTTTGTCCCGCCGTCTTTGACGAGGCCCGCGGGGCCGTGCTGGAAAGCTCCCGCCGGTCAGGCCAGGTCCGCGCCCTCGGCCGGCTCAAAGCCTGTTCCCGCAGTCTGCTCAAGTCCCCGACAAAAACCTTGGGAGTCCGCATGCCCGCAGACAAAACGGCCATTGTTCTCATAGCCTACGGCTCCTGTCAGGCTTCGGGTCTGGCCGCCCTGCGGCAGTTTGAAGCCAGAGTCCGCGGCCGTTATCCGGGCATGCCTGTACGCTGGGCCTATACCACCGAAACTGTCTTCCTGACGACAACGCCAGGAGGGGGTTCAGCTGGGTCCGCGGGGCCTGCAGGGCGGGCTCCGCCTGCGCGAGTGCGGCGGAGAGAAGGGGATTTTTCCGGGCTTCTGCGGAAGCGGCATGGCGGCATGCCGCTGGTCTGAAAGGGCTGGGACCTGGGGCGGGCGGGGTCTGCGGTCCCGCCGTCAGGGAGATGCGGCGCGGGGAAAAAGTTCCGCAGGTGGAGTATGCCTGCGGGGAGAGTTTTACAAATCAGCAAAACAGTGGATCGGTTTTTTCGCAAAGACTGAAGAGTGAAGGATAATAGTAATGATTACTGGCATATAAGAAACATTTCAGACAGAAAAGGAGAAAGAACAAGCTCTTGAAGTGGAAAAAGTGTGTGCTGAGAGAGACTGTCTCCCTGGAGTCCCGATGGAGGCATATGGACAGACTCTTTGGGCTGGTTTATTTTCCGCCTGCGTTCTGAACACTTGGCAGACGGGCTACTTTTTTCAGCACAACAGCCGCAGGCTTCAGCTCAGGGGGTCAGAAAAAGCCAGCCTGTCAGGGGTCGGAAATGATGACGCGCAGAGAGGAAAGACATTTGCCAGGGAAAGCTGTCATGCCTGACAGAAAACTTTGAGAGAATTTTTCTTTTTGAGACAAAACACTGTCAATTGCTTTTCTTTCAAAGACTGAAAAATTTTTTATATTTAAAAAGAATATTCATTCTAATTTTAATTTTTACATGTTGTAATTTTTTTGTTTGATAAATTTAAGATTTCTAATTTTATCAATGGATAAGACATGAATAATCTATTTAATCCAGTTAATCTATTTAATAAAATGGATTTTTTAAACGATATTTTTGATATTGAAAAAGCCAATTCAATGAATGCAGATATAAGTAAGATATTGCATTCTGCAGAAGAAGAACTTGAAAAGAAAAAGGAAGATACTTACAATGCTTTGAAGAGGCTGGGAAGGAAGAAAATTGAAATCTTCACCGAAGGTTCTCTCAATGAATTTCTTTCTTTTGCCAGACTCTTTAAAGATATGCCGGACTATGAAATGCCGGGGATTTATGAAGATGCAAGGTCTTTTCAGAAATATCTGGCTGGGCTTGACGAACTTAATACAAAATTCAAAGTGGTTGCCGACAGACAGCAGGAAGAGGGTCTGAAGAATGCTCTCCTTGGCCTGGCAGCTTTGGGCACAGGTCCGCTGCTGCTTGCAGCGGAGACGAAAAAGATCATGTCTTCCCTGTCCGACTCAGTGAAAGACAATGCCACCCTAGCCTGGCTTGGGGGTGGGACGCTCATGCTCGGGAACATGGCCGGAGTCATGTTGCTGTGCGGCGTTGTCTTTCATCCGGAAATGCTGATGAGAGGGATTTTTCTGAAACTCATCGGTGGCAAGTCGCTTGAAAAGGTAAGGGAAAACAGGGATAAAGCGGAGGCTTGGGTCAAGGAAGCGGAGGGTGTCTGTAAAAACCTGGATTTCGTATCCCGGATCGCGGACCGCATGACAAATCTGCTGACAGAGATGGATGCCCATTTCTTCCAGGAACTTGAGCATCTGAAGCAGATTCTGCCTGACAGGGATGATTACAGATCTCTGGACAAGGGTTCCCGTGACCGGATCAAGAACTGCTTCCTGTACAGCCGGCATCTGAAGGATATCGTGGACATGAAACTGATGGAGCAGGATGGCAGCCCCCTTCCGGATGTGGTGAAAAACATTGAAGACCATGAAAAATTTCTCAAACAAATGTTGGCCATGTAGAATGGCGTCTGAAGACTGCCTATGGAGGCGGGCATGACCAGTCAGAGCATCAGTGCAGAGCCAACCCTCGACATGTTTTCAGAGAGCACCAGCCTGACCAGTGAACTCTGCGAGACCGTCATGGAGCAGATCGAAATAAAGCTTGAGGGATATGCAGATTTTTCCCTGAATTTCGGCAGGGCTCAAAAGGTTTACGCCGATACCCTCATGGAGGAGCAGGAAAGAGAGAACGGTCCCATGTTCCCTGAGCCGGCAGACCCGGATGAGATCGTTGACCGGTCTTCGTCTTCCTGCATGATGGAGACAGAGAACGTGACCGGGCAGGCTCTGCTCCGCATAGGCGGCAAAGCTGCCGAACAGGCCGTCGTGCTTATTGCAGGAGGTGTCTTCTATGAGATTTCCGATGCCTTCAAGCATGAAAGGTCCCTCTCTCTGATGTTCAGGATGAAGAGGATTTTCGGAACGGCTTTTGCGGTGTTGCTGCGTGAACTCAAGGAAAACGGGGTCAGGAAGATTGTGGCGGAAATCGTCTCGGGACTGTTCGGAATCGTCTGCGAAAAGTTCAAAAATCTCAAAGCGTTTTTCAAAACTGTAGACAGATACCTTCGCAAGGCGGCAGGGAAGGTCATTGACTATGCCGAGGGCAGGATCCGCAGTCTCGGCGAAATGGCGAAGGCTGTACTCAAGATTTTGAGCGCAGCGGGCATTGCCGCCCTGGCTCTCGCGGCGGAAGAATACCTCAAGGTCCAGTTCCCGATGTTCAGCCCCCTCCTCATCGGGCTGGGCGCTGCTGCAGCAGGCGGCGTGGCCATGGTCTTTGTCAACAGGCTCATTGACAGGTCCATAGGGGTTCTTCTGGGGCTCATCTCTGAAGCTGTTGAAGCAAGGCGGCACAGAGAGGAGGTGGAGCGCTACATAGCCGACAATCTTGGCGCCCTGCTGGACGACACGGAACGCATCAACCGTTATGCCCAGGCGTATCTGGACAATCTCCAGAGCGGCCACGACCGGACTTTTGCCGACATCAAGGCTTCCTTTGCCATGGAATCGGTGACGTTCCTGCAGAAAATCAACGCCCATGCCGAAGCGGTGGGAGTCCGGCCCATCGAAGATGGGTATCTGGACGAGCTTGACAGGGAACTCCTAGACTTTGCTGACAGAAAACACGGGAGAAAATGAGTGAAACTCCGCGGGGGAACCCCATTCGCCGCCTTTTCCCAGCGGACTTTTCTTCCCGATGCCTGACCAGGAAGCGTTCTCTGCTGGACGCCGACAAAAGCCCCTTCCAGCTGCTTCCTGCTCCCCCCCCCTGTCTTTGACGAAGCCCGCGGGGACGTGCTAGGAATCTCCGGCCGACGGGCC
>CAZFTQ010000078.1:3575-10736 GCA_964522365.1 uncultured Desulfovibrio sp.
GCGCTCACGCCGTCCAGCCGGGAGCGTTTCCCTGTCTGAAGGGGGCTTTGGCAATGAACGGCGGATTTCTCTGAAAGGGCCGAAATTGTTGTTTTTCTACGCGTTGCGGAATGGGTTTCGGCAAGACCTTCATTTGCCGGAGCCATAAACGCGGCCCCTGTTTCCGGGCAGAAAGGGATATACGCTTTTTTTCTGTCCTTGTCTCCCCCTCTGTGAACCGCGGAGCCGGATTCGGCAGGGCGGGAGAGGGCACGGCCTCCTGTGACGGCAGTCCTGAACGAATCTTCAGGACTTCCCTGTTCTCAGGAAGGAGCTGAAAGCCTCCGGCTTCTTCTCCCCGCGGACAAGAGGTCTTCATCCTGCCGGGGGGGGGGGAGCTTTTTCCGGATCGCCAGACTCCGGCGGGATTGCCGAAAGCTCCGTCCGCCGTCTTTGACGAGGCCCGCGGGGCCGTGCTAGAAAGCTCCCGCCGGTCAGGCCAGGTCCGCGCCCTCGGCCGGCTCAAAGCCTGTTCCCGCAGTCTGCTCAAGTCCCCGACAAAAACCTTGGGAGTCCGCATGCCCGCAGACAAAACGGCCATTGTTCTCATAGCCTACGGCTCCTGTCAGGCTTCGGGTCTGGCCGCCCTGCGGCAGTTTGAAGCCAGAGTCCGCGGCCGTTATCCGGGCATGCCCGTGCGCTGGGCCTATACTTCCGAGCACATCCGTACCCGGCTGGCCGAGGAAGTCCGCCTCAAGTCCGACTCCGTGGTCAAGGCCATCCGGCGTCTGGCCCTGGAGCGCTTTGACGCCATGGCGGCGCAGCCTCTGCAGATCGTCTCCGCCTCGGAGAACGTCGGGGTGGAGGACATGGCCCAGACCGTCTCCAGGGAACTGGGGGTGGCCGTGCGCATCGGCGCGCCCCTGCTTGCCACGGACGGGGACGTGGCTCTGGCCGCGCAGGCCGCGATTTCCCATCTGCCCGCGGACCGCGGCCCCGGCGAAGATGTCATCTTCGTGGGCCACGGCACGAAGAGCGCCGTGCAGGGCCGCTACGCCCAGCTGGCCCGGGCGGTGGCCGAACTGGACCCGGCGGTCCATGTGGTCACGCTTTCAGGCAACATGAGCCTTGAGAGTCTTCTGCCGGGGCTTTCCTCAGACCGCGTCTGGCTCATGCCCCTGCTCTCCACCGTGGGCAAGCACACCCTGCAGGACATTGCCGGAAACCAGCCCGATTCTCTCAGAAGCTGCGTGGAAAGGGCCGGACACCGCTGCGAGGCCGTGCTGGAAGGCGTGCTGGAGAACAGGGCTTTCGCGGACATCTGGCTGGCCCATCTGGACGCCGCCATGGCCGGGTTCGGCAAATCGCCTGTCCCTGAAGCCTGAGCCCCGCCCGTCCGCTCCCATCCGCTCCTTCGGAGGAACAACGCGTGAAATGCCGCACAAAATTTGACATTCCGGCCTGCTGCGCCTGTGCCCTGCTGGCTCTCCTGGCGCTTGCCGCCTTCGCTCTGATCCTGCCCCGGGCCGCTCTGGCTGACAACGAGGCCAATGCCTTCAACCCCTACACGGGCAGGGCTCTGCCCACGGCCAAGGCGCCCAGGGGCGACGAGGCCAGAATTCTCAAGGAACTGGGAGGAAAAGTCAGCAGCACGGCCACGGAAGCCGCCCACCGCGCCCGCTGGCGGGAAGAGGCCTATCCGATAGTGGCCGGCGGCAGAAATTCCCGCCACGAAGTGCTGGTGCTCCTGGATTTCGCGGATCCCGCGAGCAGGCCCCTCTGGCAGGCCGTGACGCAGGCGGCCCGCTCTCTCAGCCCCGATGCGGCCAGATTTGTTCTCTTCGGCTACAGCGAGGAACTCTACGCCACGGATCTGATCGGTCTCGCCATCTGGGCGTCTCTGGAGCGGCCTGGCCAGGCCCTGGACTGCGTGAGCTGGAGCCTCAGACGCTGGGACGAGATCAAGGCCGGCCAGAAGAAGCAGGGCCGGGTGAAGAAGTTCGTCACGGAATACGACGCCGTGGTCACGAGCAGAGACTATCCCATGGCCTTCACGGCCATGGGCAGGTTCAGGCCGCCCGTGCCGGAAGACGGACAGAGCAGGCTTGCCAGGTACATTTACGAGGCGGGCAACGTGAATCTCTTCCAGACCACCGAGGTCAGGGCCTATTACAAGGTGGAGAAACTTCCCGCCCTGGTGGTGGACGGAGCGGTCTTCACGAAGATTTCCGGATCGGAGCTTCTGCAGCGCCTGCGCTGAAGCAGCTTCTTTTTCAGCTGTCCGGTCTGAGACGCCGGTTCCCCTGTCCGGGGGCCGGCGTCTCCGCGCCCCTGGAGCCGGGGCTCAGGCCAGGGGTTCCGCGTGGAGGCTGTGCCGGAAGGCCTTCGTGACCCGGACCCGGAGGAAGGTCCCCTGGGGCCTTGCCTCCGCGGGCAGGGCCACATGGACCAGATCCCCATAGGGATCCCTGCCCTGCCAGGAGACAAGATCCGCGCCCTCCTCCTGCCGGGGGCTTTTTTCCTCGATGAGGACTTCCGTCTGGCTGCCCAGGCGTCCGGCGAGCCAGCGGGCCGAAAGCTCTTCCTGGAGGGCCTGGAGCCGCTGGAGCCTGTCCAGCTGCTCGGGAGCGGGGATCTTGTCCAGAAAGGTGGAGGCCCGGGTGCCCGGTCTGTCTGAGTAGCAGAAGGAAAAGCTGCTCATGAAGCCGCAGCGCCGCACCATGGCCATGGTCTCCTGAAATTCCTCTTCCGTCTCGCCGGGAAAGCCCACGATGATGTCGGTGGAAAGGGCCAGATCGGGCCTGGCCGCGCGCAGCTCGTCCACGAGTTTCGCAAATCCGGCGCTGTCATAGCGCCGGTTCATGCGCCTGAGCACCCGGTCGGATCCCGCCTGCATGGGCAGGTGGAGGCGGGGACAGAGGGAGGGAATTTCGGCGAAGGCCGCCACGTCCTCGGGCGTCATGTCCTTGGGGTGGGGCGTCACATAGCGCAGGCGGACCCGGGGATCGAGGGCGGCCACGGCCCGGAGAAGCCCGGCGAAGGTGGTGCCGTCGCCTGTTCCGTCCTTGCCGTAGGCGTTGACGTTCTGCCCCAGGAGCGTGATCTCCCTGGCGCCGGCGGCCAGGGCGCTTTCGCACTCCGCGAGCACGGCGGAGGCTTTCCGGGATTTCTGTCGTCCCCGGGTGAAGGGCACGATGCAGTAGGTGCAGAAGTTGTCGCAGCCCTGCATGATGTTGACGAAAGCGACCGTTCCGGCGCCCGCGGCCGGTCGGGGACGCTCGGCGTAGCTTTCGGAAAAAGCCGTGAGACAGAGCGTGCGGCCGGGATCCCGGAGGAGAATGTCCAGGGCGTCCGGGATGGAGACCGTGGCGTCAGTGCCCGCCACGAGCCTGACCTGGGGGGAAAAGCTGAAAAGGCGGCTGCCCAGCTGCTGGGCGACGCAGCCCGCCACGCCCACCAGCACGGAGCGGCGTCCTCCGGTCTCCTGGAGCACCCGACCCAGGGCGCTGCGCACCTTGAGCTCGGGCTTTTCCCGCACGGAGCAGGTATTGAGGAGGACGATGTCGGCCTCGGAGACGGGCGCCTCGGTCATGCCCCTGCCCGTGAGCGTCGCGGCAAGCCAGGCGGAATCGGCCGCGTTCATCTGGCAGCCGAAGGTGATGATATGAAATTTCATGCGGCGTGGGGCTAGTTGGGGCGCTTTCTGCTCTTTCCGGAGGAACCGGATCCCGTGCCTTCCTCGGCGTGAAACTGGGGTCCGGCGTCCAGGCTGTCCAGCAGCTGCATGAGCCATGTCACCATGGCTCTGGCCTGCCGCGGCTGGATGACGGCCCGGGTGTGGATGGTCCGGGTGATGCTGTGTTCGTCCTCGTCTCCCTCCAGAGGTGTCTCGCTGACAAACTCGCCGCTCGCCGTGAAGACGATTTCCGTGGGGCAGGGCAGAGACTCGCATTCCGTGAAGAAATTCATCTCGATTTCGCCGGCCTGGTTGATGCCGCCCATGACCCCGTGAATGGTCTGCAGGGGAAGGTCCGGGTCCATTTCAATGATGAGTTTTTGTACGGGCTTGACACTCATGGCTTTTTTCCAGAAGAGCGGGATTGTGCGGGAGGGTGAGGAGGGTGTGCCTCGGAAAGAAAAGTCTTGCCTTGCCGGGGTGCGCTGTCAAGTCCCGTTTCCGGCCGCAGTCCGGCCGGGAAGCATCGCTCCGTCTTGACTTTTCCTGCTTTTTTTGTCCTTTCTGACCGTTCGGAAGGGCTGGAGGAAAACAAAAAAAGTCCGGTGTCTTTTTTGCTCCGCACGCCGTGCGGCGCATTTTCGCCTGCCGGATGCTCTGCGGCGGAGCGGACATCGCCGCCCGATCCGGCCGCGCGTCCGCGGCCCTGCCCGGGCATCCTTCGGTTCGAAGGCAAAATCACATCATTGAGATGCGTCAAGGCAGAATGCGCCCCTTCTCTTGAAGGGGCGGGGCGGGGCATGTACAATGCCGGTGCGAAGGCGGCGGGCCGGAGGCTTTTTTCGGGGCTTTCCCGGGTGCGCGCCGCCCGGATGTTTCTGCCGGATCTGCCCGGCCTGAGGAGGAGAGAGCGTGAGCGCCTGCGCGGTGGAAAAACTGGAATGCATCCCGCCCTTTGACATGTTCGGCTTCATGGAGCTGAGCCAGGAGACCAGGCTGGAAGGCGATGTCATGGGCCGTCTGACAAAGCTCTGGGAGGAGTGGTCGGCCGCTCTCAGCGTCTTCAGGGTCACCTGCGGCAGGATATCCTACCTGCTCGTCTGGCTGCCGGAAGCCGTGGAGACCTTCGTGGACGAGACCTGGGACAGAACGCCGTCCGAAGGCTACCTGGCGAGCACGCTGGCCCAGTATCTCTGCATGCAGGCGGCGGGCGCGATCCTGCCCCAGGTGGAAACCGTGGGCTGCGCCCCGGCGCCCAGACCCACGGCTGCCCTGAAGGAGGCCCTGGCGGACTTTGATCTGTCCTACCGGGAAGACATGGACGTGCTGACCCGCCGCTACGCCATCGTCACCTTTTATCCCTTCCGCGGCGGCTGCGAAATCTGCCATCTTCAGAAGGACTGTCCCAAGGGCAACGGCGAGACGGGGACGAGCGTCCTTCTGCCGGGCTACGAGAAGGGCGGCCCGTCCGAGGGCTAGACGCCCGTACGCGAGGCATCCGGGAGCGCCATGATTGCCTATCTTGAAGGACGGCTGCTGTCCGTCTCCGATCCGGCCGTCCTCATTGTCACGGGGGGCGGAGTCGGCTACGAAGTGGAAGTGACGGCCCGTTGCCGGCAGAGTCTGCCGCCCGCGGGGGAAAAGGTCGCCCTCTACACGAGCCTCCTGGTGCGGGAGGACATGCTCAGGCTCTGCGGCTTCCAGACACTGGAAGAGCGCCGCATGTTTGACACCCTGGTCTCCATCCCCAAGGTGGGGCCCAAGCTTGCCCTGGGAGTCCTCTCCATGTACCCGCCGGCCGAGCTGCGCCGCCTCGTGGCGGACGCGGACACGGTCTCTCTCACCGCCGTGAGCGGCATCGGCAAGCGTCTGGCCGAGACCCTCTGCCGGGAGCTCGCCTACCGGTTCAAGATGGATGCCGGCGCCCAGCTGGCCGCCCAGGCGGAAAACGGGGGACCGGGCAGCGTCTTCGTGCGCGTGCTGGAGGGTCTCAAGGGTCTGGGCTACGCCGAGGCCGAGTGCAGCGGCGTCATCCAGGAACTGCTTCGGGCCCAGCCGGATCTGGATGTGGCGGGGGCGCTGCGCGCCACCCTCCAGGAACTCGGCCGCCGCAGACAGTAACGCCCCCTGAAGAAAGAGCGAGGCAAGCATGCCGGAAGAAGACTACCGCATCCAGGACGACAATGTCCGGCCCAGAAGGCTGGACGACTTCATAGGCCAGGACAATGTCCGGGCCCAGCTCAAGGTCTTTCTCGGCGCGGCCCGACAGCTCGGCAAGGCCCTGGACCATACCATCTTCTACGGGAACCCGGGGCTCGGGAAGACCACGCTGGCCCAGATCATGGCGGCGGAGCTCGGTGTGAACATCGTCTCCATCACGGGTCCCATGCTGGAGCGTCCGGGCGATCTGGCGGCCATTCTCACCAATCTCTCCAGCCACGATCTCCTCTTTGTGGACGAGATCCACCGCATGCCCATCGCCGTGGAAGAAGTGCTCTATCCGGCCATGGAAGATTTCAAGCTGGACATCGTGGTGGGGCAGGGACCGGCGGCGAGCACCGTGAAGATGCCTCTGGACCGCTTCACCCTGGTGGGCGCGACCACCCGCATGGGCCTCGTCTCAGCCCCCCTGCGCACCCGCTTCGGCATCGTCCTCCACCTCGATTTCTACAGCCCCAAGGATCTGGCCCGCATCGTCACGCGCAGCGCGGGCATCCTGGGCATCGAACTGGATGAGGAAGGAGCCCTGGAAATCGGTCGCAGGTCCCGGGGCACCCCGCGGATCGCCAACCGGCTGCTGCGGCGGATCCGGGACTACGCCATTCAGGAAGGGGCGGCCCGCATCAGCAGGGAAGTGGCCGACCGGGCGCTTCTGCGCATGAATGTGGACAGGGAAGGCCTGGACGAGATGGACAGGCGGCTTCTGGGAGTCCTCATCGGGCACTACGACGGCGGTCCCGTAGGCATCAGGACGCTGGCCGTGGCCTGCTCCGAGGATGTTCGGGCCCTGGAAGATGTCTACGAACCCTATCTCATCCAGCAGGGCTTTCTCAAGCGGACGAGCCGGGGAAGGGTGGCCACGGACAAGGCCTACCTCCATCTGAGGAATTTTTCCTGACGGGAAGAGCGAAAAAAAGCCTGCCCCGAAAAAATTTTCCCGTCCCGCATTTTTCCCGGGCAAGGGCGCGGAAGGCCGATCCTTTTGCCGGCGCGGGCAGGGGGACCCGGGGACTCTTCCGAAAAAAATCCGCGGCGGTCCGAAAAAAAACCGTTGACAGGGGCGGGGAAAGAGTTCATAGACACTCTCCCGCGGGACGGAAGGGCTTTTTCCTCCCCCGCCATTCAAAAAAAATGGCGGAACGAGAAAAAAAGGCTTGACGGATTCGCGGGAAACGGGCATAAAGACCGTTGCCGCTGAGGAGCGGGGAGCCGAAAGGCTCCGAAACCTTGCTCATTGACAAGTGAATAGCGAGAAGAACAGAAACTTTGAGATTCTGATTTCTGCT
>CAZFTQ010000079.1:0-10685 GCA_964522365.1 uncultured Desulfovibrio sp.
GGCGTCAGAAAATCTTCGAGGAAGCCTGTCTTGTCGACGTAATGACAGTCCTCCTCACGGACCCTGGCAAAGAACTCCCTTCCCGGACAGATGACGCTCATGACACTGCCTCCTTCTCCGGATTCCCGGCGCATTGTGACGGGAATCCGGCCGCCATCATCGCATGGCTGAGCCCTTCCGGGCAAGCCGACGCGCCTTTTCGAAGATCCGTTTTTTTCCGCGTCCGCGGAAAGGCCTTATCCCCGGACAGCAGACGATACCTGTCTGCCCGGCAGAAGCCCCCCCCGGCCTGCCGGCCGGAAAGGCTCTTGCTTTTGCCGGGGGCGGGAGTAAAGATTCCTCGCCTCATGCCCCAATGACAACCGCGGGCCCCTTTTCGGGCCGCCCTTTTCAGGGAGCTCTTCTCAAGCCCATGCGACGGACCGCCTTCTTCCTTCTCTGCCTGATCCTTCTCTTCTTCCTTCCGACGGGCCCCGTCCAGGCTCAGGACGAGCCTTCCGGGCAGAACCAGGGCGCGCAGGCCGCCCGGACGGACACGGAGGCGGGCCCGGCGGCCGCGCCGGAAACGGAAGCGCGGGCGGAGGAAAACGCCGGAAGCGCCCGGGCCCCCGAAGCAGCGGTTGAGGACAGGGCGGACGCCGCGGACGGAGAAGATCCGGAGACGAAGGCCCGGACGCCCGGGAAGGAAGACGGAGAAGCCGCATCCCAGGCTGCCGCGCGGAAAGAGGCCCCGGAAGAGGGCGGAGAGACGGAGGAGAGCGAAGCGCTCCCCTTCACGCCCCCGGACAGACTTCCGGCCGCTCTCCGGTCCCGCTGGCCCGGAGTGGACAGCATGGTGAGCTCGCCCTTCAGCATCAGCGGACAGCGCGGCCGCCGCTTCCACACGGGTCTCGACATCCGGGCGAAACTCGGCTGGCCCGTGCGCTCCCTGAAAAAAGGCGTCGTGCAGGACGCGGGGCCCATGGGTCTCGCCGGGCTCTGCGTGCGGGTGAAGCAGGAGGACGGCAAGACCGTCTCCTACGCCCATCTGGGGAAAATTCTCGTGACCCCCGGCCAGAAGGTGGCCCGCGGCCAGCATCTGGGGCTCGTGGGCTGCACGGGCCGCACCACCGGCCCGCATCTTCATCTCACGGTGCGCAGCCCCGATGGCGCTCTCCTCAATCCCCGCCGGGAGATAAGCGCCCTCTGGGAAGTCTTCGATCCTCCGGCCGAGGAAGTGGGCAGGCCCCTGGCGCACCAGGGCTGTCCCCGCGGTCAGGGTCTGCGGACCTTCAACCCCCGCATGCGCATCGGCATGCCCCACTACCTGCGCATGCGCAGAAGCGCCCGGCAGCTCAAGGTCTACCGCTTCGCGCCGCTGCCCGAGTAGGCCGGCCGGGAAAAGCCCCGGGAAAACGCTGAAAAAATTCCTGCGGGCGGAAAGGCCGGTTCAGATGTCCACGAGCTCCACGTCTTCCGCGAAGAGCTCCCGGCCCAGAAAGTGCTTTCCCGTGGCGGCGAAGCGCTGCACATTGTCCGTGGCCAGGAAGCGCACGCTTCCGCGGCCGCCTTTCGCGGCGAGGCCGCTTTTTTCCAGGATGCCGCAGACCGTCTCCGCCGTGGTGGAGGCGGAATCCACGATGCGGACCCCGCTTCCCACCACCCGGGCGATGGCGCCCTCGAGCAGGGGAAAGTGCGTGCAGCCCAGAAGCACCGTGTCCGGGCTCTCAGGCCCTTCGAAGAGATCGCCCAGGTAGCGGCGCACCACGCCTTCCACCACCTCGCCCTCCGTCCAGCCTTCTTCGGCGAGGGGCACGAAGAGCGTGCAGGCCCGTCCCGTCACCCGGGCGGAGGGGCTGAGACGGTGGATGGCCTCCACATAGGCCCCGCCCCGGATGGTGGCCTCGGTGGCGAGCACGAGGATGCGCCCGCTCTCCGAGGCCCGCACGGCGGCGCTCGCGCCGGGTTCTATGACGCCCGCCACCGGAATGTCCGGAAAGGCCTCCCGCAGGGCGGGCAGCGCGGCGCTGCTCGCCGTGTTGCAGGCCACCACCAGCATCTTGACGGCTCCGTCTTCCACCAGCCGTCCGGCGGCCCGCAGGGTGTAGCCCGTGATGGTGCGGCTGTCCTTGGTCCCGTAGGGCAGACGCGCCGTGTCTCCCAGAAAGCGGAAGCTTTCCGCGGGCAGCCGGCGCAGCAGGGCCCGGAGCACCGTCAGGCCTCCGACCCCGGAATCAAAAATGCCGATGGGACGATCCGCTCTTCCGGACACGATCTTCTCCTCTCGGCCGGGGAGCCTCGTGGGGCGCCCCGGTCCCTTTTTCTGCGGCCGGTCTTAGCGCAAAGCCCGGCGGGAGACAACTCCCGCGCCGCCGGGGGCGCCGGAAAAACGGACTCTCTTCTTCCGAAGCTCCGGACTTCGGACTTTGTTTTTTTCCTCCGACTGGAGTACACCCCTCCTCACGCCGCCGGACGCCGGGTTCCCCCTCCCGGCCGCCGGCCGAATTTCCTCAAGGGGACCTGCATGATCGCCATTCTCGACTACAAAGCCGGCAACCAGACCAGCGTCCTGCGGGCGCTGGCGCATCTGGGCATCCCGGCCGCCGTCACCGCGGACCCGGACGCGCTCGCCCGGGCGGACGGGATCGTCTTCCCGGGCGTGGGCCAGGCGGCCCACGCCATGTCCGTGCTCCGCTCCGAAGGTCTTGACCGCTCCCTGCGGGACGCCGTCCGCAGGGGCCAGCCCGTGCTCGGCATCTGCCTGGGCTGCCAGATCCTCCTCGACATGAGCGAGGAGGGCATGGTCGACACCCTGGGCATCCTGCCCGGGCGCTGCCGCCGCTTCCCGGACGACCTCGTCCAGGAGGACGGCGGACGGGCCCCGGTGCCCCACATGGGCTGGAACAGCGTGCGGACGGAAAAGGAAAACCCGCTCTTCCGGGGCGTGGATCCGGCCGCCCAGTTCTATTTCGTCCACAGCTACTATGTGGAGCCCGATCCGGCCCTCGTCCTCGGCACCACCGACTACGCCGGAAAGCGCTTCTGCTCCTTCTACGGCCGCCCCGGGCTCTGGGCCACCCAGTTCCATCCGGAAAAGAGCGGCCGGGCGGGCCTTCAGCTGCTCCGGAACTTCCACGCCTGCTGCCTGGAGGCCTCCCATGCTCTCTAAGCGCGTCATTCCCTGCCTGGACGTCCGCGACGGCAGACTCACCAAGGGCATCAGGTTCGCGGGCAATGTGGACATCGGCGACCCCGTGGAAAGCGCCCGCCGCTACTACGAGGAAGGCGCCGACGAAATCGTCTTCTACGACATCACGGCCTCGGCCGAAAACCGGGGCATCTTCCTGGATGTGGTGGAAAAGGTGGCCGCCTCCATCTTCATCCCCTTCAGCGTGGGCGGCGGCATCCGCACGGTGCGGGACATGCGGGACGTGCTTCTGGCCGGCGCCGAAAAGATTTCCGTCAATTCCGCCGCCGTGGTGAACCCGGACATCATCGGCGAAGGCGCGGCCGCCTTCGGCAGCCAGGCCGTGGTGGTGGGCATGGACGTGCTGAGGGTCCCCGTGAGCGAGACCATCCCCTCGGGCTACGAAATCGTCATCCACGGCGGCAGGAAGCGCATGGGTCTGGACGCCCTGGAGTGGGCCAGGACCTGCGAGCGTCTGGGGGCGGGCGAGCTCTGCGTCAATTCCATCGACGCCGACGGCACCCAGGACGGCTACGAGCTCACCCTCACGAAAGCCATCGTGGACGCCGTCTCCATCCCGGTCATCGCCTCGGGCGGCGCGGGGAAACCGGAACACATGCTGGACGCCGTGACCAGGGCCGGCGCCTCGGCCGCCCTCATCGCCTCCATCGTGCACTACGGCGAATACAGCATCCGCCAGTGCAAGGAGTGCATGGCCCGGGGCGGCGCCCCCGTGCGCCTTGTCTGGTAGAGGAAAGCCATGCCCGATCTGAAAACCATCCTCCGGGGTCTTCCGCGCCTCGCGGTCGCCTTCTCGGGCGGCCAGGACAGCCGCTTTCTCTGCGCCATGGCGCTTGCCGCCGGCTGCGACATCCTCGCCCTCCACGCCATGGGCCCCCATATCCCGCCCCGGGAGAGCGAGGGCGCGAAGGCCTTCGCGCAGGCCCTCGGCCTGCGGCTCGAGACCGTGACCATAGACCCCCTCACCCTCGACCCGGAGGCGCTGGCGAGCCGGGAGCGCTGCTATGTCTGCAAGACGGCGCTCCTCGGAACCTTCCGGGCGAAGCTCAGGGAACTCGGGGAGGAGGACCGGATCCTCTGCGAGGGAAGCCACGCCGACGACCTCAAGGTCTACCGGCCCGGCATGCGGGCCCTGCAGGAAAACGGCGTGCGCTCGCCCCTGGCGGAGGCCGGCTGCACCAAGGCCGGGATCCGGGAGGAGGCCCTGGCCAGGGGCATCCCTCTGCCGAAGGGGAAACCCCGGCCCTGCCTGCTCACCCGCTGGGACTACGGCCTCAGGGCCAGCCGCGAAACCCTCGCCCGGCTGGACGCGGCGGAAGCCGAGCTCGAGGCCCTGACCTGGCCGGACGGCAGGCCCGTCCTCGACGATTTCAGGCTCAGGCTCTGCCCGGAACCCCTTCTGCAGACAAACGGCTTTGACGAGGCCGCGCGGCCGGCCGTGGCGGAAATCCTCGCCCGGCACGGCTTTTCGCCCTTCAGCGTGCGGGTGAGCGAAAAGGTGAGCGGCTTCTACGACAGACCCCGCGACGCGGGCTGAAGAAAAGAACGGAAGCTTCCGGGTCCGCCCTCAGGAGGGCGGACCCGGTCTCAGCTCCACAAGGAGGTCCTCTCCGGCCCCCAGGGACCTCTCTTCCGCCCCCGGAGAGGAGACGGCCCGGGAGAGAGGAAGAGCTTCGTCTTCCCTCCGGCCGGAACGGACCTGCCCGCGCCCCGGGATCGGACGAAACAAGGGCCGGAGCCATCGGCCTGGCCCCTAAGGATCCGCCCTTGCGGGACGGACCGCAAAAGCTCCGCTGAACCGCGCGGGGCGTCAGGAAAGGAAGACGCCCCGGCAGTCCCCGCGGGAGAGGGAAGGGGAGCGCTCTTCCCGGCCCGGCGGGAAAAGCGCAGCCGGCAGGACAGTCTTTCCGGAAGCTTGTCCGGCCTCCGGCACGGCTTGCGCCGCGCACTGATCCGCCGGGATTTTCCTGTCCGGGGAAGACATCGCGGCAGGCCCGCGGGAGAAAGTCATGAAACAGGAGAAGCCGGAGGTCAGACAGGACCCCGGAATGAAAATCAGGCTTGTTCAGGTGAGCGATGAAAAGTTCCGCAGACGGATGGACAGGATACTGACTGACTACAAAAAGCTGTTCGAAAGGCTGAAAGATGTGTGAAAATGCCGGAGACGGGATCTGTCTGTCCGCGCCTTCGGCTGAACAGATACTCCGTCTCAACAGGAATTTCAGTTCCGGAGAAACCCTCCGTCCATCTGTTTCATCGGTTTTGCCAGTTACATGTGTTACGAGAAGTCCAGGAAGTGACCGCCTCCATCTTTCTGGGACTGCTGAAGGGCCATTATTTTGCAGATGGAAACAAGAGAACCGCCTGCGCCGTCTTTCTCTGGATGTGTCTGGAAAACAGCCTCAAAACAGACATTGATGAAGACATGCTGTACGATGTCACTTTGCGGGCGGCGGCAGGCGGCATGGATGTCGGACAGCTTGCCGGGCTGCTCTTTTCCTGAAAGGAAAAAACGGACGCCGCCGTCCCTGACAGGCCGTCTGACCGGCGCCGCGGATCTTCCGGGCGGGAGCGCTGAGAGATGATCTCCCCGCGCAGGGGCAGGGCTTTTCGCTGCACAAACCGCAGGGGCTCCCGGGGCCTCCCCCGAGGCCCGGCTCAGGAAGGGGATGGAGGCTGACGCGGACGGGCGCCCGGGCGGAGTCTTTCCCCGCGGGAGGAGCGGAAGCATCCCTCATGGGCCCCGGTCTCTCAAGCGCGCCGCTTCTTTTTCGTCGTTCAGGGGGAAGCCCGCGCTTTCCGCCGCACGCTTGCCAAAAGAATCCAAACTCTTTATAGCTTTGCGGTCTGAACGCCTCTTTTCAGGCCTTTCGCACAACACAGGCCGCCGGGCCGGGACGAATGAAAGCGTTCCGCCGCCCCTGGCGCCGCAAGGAGAATGACTCATGGCTCACAAGAAAGTCGAGCGCAGAAAAGAACTGGATCGCCGCCGCCAGCGCCGCGCCGAGCGTCTGAAGCAGCGCATCGCCGAAAAAAAGCAGCAGGCGAAGTAACCCGCCATTCTGCCCTGCCTGCCACGGCAGGGTCTTTTTTCTCAGTCTGCCGTCCCTGATGGACGGCAGATTTCTTCACGTCAGGCGACCCCCCGGCCCGACCAAGCCCCCCTTCACGGGGGTGGAACAGGCTCCCCGTCATGCCCATCTACGAATACCGCTGCCCCAAGTGTCAGAAAGTCTTTGAAGAGTGGTCCCGCATCACGGACGACACTCCCGAGGAACCCTGCCCCGACTGCGGCACGCCCTCTCCGCGCATCCTCTCCTCCACCTGCTTCGTGGTGGAGGGCGGCGGCTCCGTCACCAGCCCCACGCGTCAGCAGGCCCTCCACAACGAGGCCATGGCCGCCGCCAGGGAAAAGGCCGAGCCCGTGCGCGCGGCCCGACGCGCCTACCGGGCCAAGGAGGCCGGCCTGACCTCGTCGTCTTCCAAGACCGACGCCAAATAACGCCCTAGGAAGGAGGCCGCGCCGGACGGGCGCGGAAACGCACCCCGGATGATTGAACGCTACACCCGCCCGGAAATGGGCGCCATCTGGACCCTGGAAAACCGCTACCGCAAGTGGCTGGACGTGGAACTGGCCGTCTGCCGGGCCTGGGCCGAGGCCGGCCGCATCCCCGCCGACGCCCTGGCCGTCATCGAGGCGAAAGCCTCCATCGATGCCGGAAGAATCCTCGCCATCGAGGAAGTGACCCGCCACGACGTCATCGCCTTTCTCACCTCCCTGGAGGAAAAGGTGGGGCCGGAGGCCCGCTTCATCCACCTGGGCTGCACCTCCTCCGACATCGTGGACACCGCCGGAAGCCTCCTGCTGGTGGACGCGGGCAGGCTCATCCTGAAGGATCTGGACGATCTGCTGGCGGCCCTGAAGGATCTCGCCTTCCGCTGGAAGGGCACCCTCTGCATGGGCCGCTCCCACGGCGTGCACGCCGAGCCCGTGAGCTTCGGGCTCAAGATGGCGGGCTTCCACGCGGAGTTCGCCCGCCACCGCGAACGCTTCGCCTCCGCCCTGGAAGACGTGCGCACCGGCAAGATCTCGGGCGCCGTGGGCACCTACACCATCGTCACCCCGGCCATCGAGAAGCGCGCCCTGGACCTGCTGGGCCTCAAGGTGGATCCCCATTCCACCCAGATCGTCCAGCGGGACAGATACGCCCACTATTTCACGTCCCTGGCCATCCTGGGCGGCGGCATCGAGCGCCTCTGCGTGGAGCTGCGTCACCTCCAGCGCACGGAAGTGCTGGAAGCCGAAGAGGGCTTCGCCAAGGGGCAGAAAGGCTCCTCGGCCATGCCCCACAAGAAAAATCCCATCTCCGCGGAAAATCTCTGCGGCCTCTCCCGGCTCCTGCGCTCCAACGCCCTGGCCGCCCTGGAAAACCAGGCTCTCTGGCACGAACGCGACATCAGCCACTCCTCGGTCGAGCGCGTCATCATGCCCGACTCCACCATACTGGCGGACTACGCCCTGCGCCGTCTGATCCGCCTGCTCACGGGCCTCACGGTGCACCCCGAGCGCATGCTGGAAAACATGGACCGCTCCTTCGGGCTCTATTTCTCCCAGCGCGTGCTCACCGCTCTCATTGACGGCGGCCACCCCCGCCAGGAAGCCTATGTGGCCGTGCAGAAGCTCGCCATGGAGAGCTGGCGGACCCGCACCTCCTTCCCGGATCTCGTCCGGAAAGACCCCGAAATGCAGGCCGTTCTGGGCAAGGACACCCTCGAGGAACTCTTCGATCCCATGTTCTATCTGCGCTACGAGGACGCCATCTTCGCCCGCGTCTTCGGCACGGACTGACCCCCACCCCCCCCCACCTCAGGGGCCACTTACCGGAGCTGCGCAGGCCCCTTGCCGCCCCAGCCGGGCGGCATCAGACGCAGGCACATGCCCATGCACAGTGATCTCAAACGCCGTCTGGCCCGCCTTCTCGTGGACAAGTCCTACCGGGAAGGCTCCTTCCTCCTGGCCTCGGGCCGGCAGAGCGACTACTACTTCGACTGCCGCGTCACGGCCCTGGACGCGGAAGGCGCCTGGCTCATCGGCACCCTCTTCTACGAAGTCATCGAAGGCCTCCGGGCCCGGGGCACGGACATCAGGGCGGTGGGCGGCATGACCATGGGCGCCGATCCCCTGGTCTCGGCCACCACCGTCATCTCCTGGGAACGCAAAGCCCCCCTGGAGGGCCTGCTGGTCCGCAAGGAAGCCAAGGGCCACGGCACCAACCAGTTCGTGGAAGGCCTCGCCAATCTCCAGCCCGGCGACCCCGTGGTGGTGCTGGAAGACGTGGTGACCACCGGAGGATCCCTCCTCAAGGCCTGCCAGCGCATCGAGATGGCGGGCCTGCGCATCGCCGCGGTCTGCGCCATTCTGGACCGCGAGGAGGGCGGCCGCGAGCAGCTCGCCGAGCACGGCTACGCGCTCCAGGCCCTCTTCACCCGCCGGGAACTCCTGGACTGCGCCAAGTAGCACAGGCTTCCGCTCCGAAAGACAGCGGCGCCCGATCTCCTCTCAAAGGAGATCGGGCGCTTTTTTTCTTCGCAGGGAAGACATCGGAAAGGCCCAGCCTCGGGATTTCACCCTGTCCCGCAGGTTTCCCCCTCGACTGTCAGACGCTTTCTCCTCATCGGACCGGCGGTCTGTCTCCGGCTTCTTTCCGATCCCGCCTCACGAAGGACATCCCTGCCCCTGGCCGCAGGCCCGGGGACTTTCATCCGTCAGGGAAAGGCCCCGGCCGGGGAGACCGGGAAAGGCGCCGTTCCGCTGAGAAACGGCGCCCGTGCATGATTCAGGACAAAGGAGGGACTCCGCGCCGCTTTTCAGCGGCCGGGAACGCCTCCGCCGCGCCGGTTACACCTTCAGGTAGGAGAAACCTTCCTCCTGCATGTGCACGATATCCAGCGTGACCGAGGGCACCACTTCAACGAAGGGCCAGAGATCGTCCCTGCTGATGCCGTACTTTTCAACGGCGTAGTTTCCCACATGGATCTTCAGACCGTGGGCCACCGCGTCCTCCGCCATGGCCTGCAGTTCGGCGTTGCCCTTGACAAACATCCGCACGACCGGTCCGTTGGCGACCATGACCAGATTGAAGGGCGCAGTCCCTTCCATCAGCTTGTTCAGGCCGGCGTTCAGGGCGATATCCTTCGCCGAAAGCTTGTGCTGCCTGAGAATCGTCTCGCGTCTGTAGTTGGCGGCCTGCTCGAAAGCGAGCTGCAGCATTTCCATATTGTCGGTGTTGACATGGATGACCAGATCGTTCTTCATGGCCTTCTCCTTGTTTCTGTCTCCCGGCAGTTCCGGGGGTTGTTCACATTGTTTCAGGGAATTCGGTGATTCGTCCTGAGGTCGCGATGACCTTGCCCGTCAGGATGCAGGCTGTGCAGGACAATCGCATGAACCGTCGAGGTCCGGTGTTCCGGATCGGTTCCTGTTTTCCAGAAGCGCGCAGCCGGCGGCGCGGTTCTGTTTCAAAGAAAAATTGCCTGTCGTGAAAAAACCTTTCTTCCTCCCGGTTTCCGGATGCGGGGAGAAATCTCAGGTCAGGAGGCCCTGGGCCGCCGCGGCGTGGCTCCGGCCTGCCTTGAAATCGGGCAGGGAAAGAACTCGGTCAGCGGGACTGCCGCGAGGAGCGCGGTGAAACCCGCTCTGTCAGCCGCGGGCGCGTACGCCTGAGTCCAGGCCGCGCCGTTTCCCTGCCAGGATTGATCCGCCTGGAAAGACCTTCAGCCTGCGCCGGCTTTTCGCCGGACTTGAGGCTGCCCTGAACAGCAGGGAACGGTTTTTCCCGTGCGGAACCGGCTGACGGTGCCTTTATAGATCTTCCCGAAAATTGGATCAACCATTTTTTCTCTTCTCCGGCCGGAAAAAGGCCATTTTTTCGCACAATGTTTTGAAATCGCTGTCAAAAATTTGTTGGACCAATTTTTTTCGGCACAAAAATTTCCTGCCCCGGAAACGATTTTTTCCGGCGGATGAATCCGTCCGCAGACCTGCTTTTCTTCCCGGCCCGCACGTTCTCCTGCGGGCGGGGACGCGGCAGGGGAGCCACCGGCAGAAGGCCCGCTTCCGGCGGACGCGTCCCTCCGGACAGGTCCGCCCGGGTTCTTCGGCAAGTCCTCCCCGGGAGCCTCGTGAAAGCGCCTGTTCCCGGCCGTCCTTTCGATATCCTTTCCGGGAGTCCGCCCGTTTCCCTGGCTTCTCCTGTGCCGCAGCCGTGCTTTCCTGGGCCGCCGTCGGATCCGTCCCCGCGTCTTTTGCCGGTTTTTTTCTGTCCTGTCCGCGGGCCTGAGGTCAGACCGCCACGGGCCGCGTGCGGCAACGGTCTCTCTTCTTTTCCCGGGCGGCTTCCCCCGGCCTGTCTTTCAGCCGCCGACGCGCAGTCCCGCCGGGATCCCGGACCCGGGCGGCCGGAAGCTCTTCCATCGGCGGGCCTTTTCTCTTTCATCC
>CAZFTQ010000080.1:0-10358 GCA_964522365.1 uncultured Desulfovibrio sp.
CTTTGCCTTCAGCTTTGCCTTCCTGGATCCATTCCTTTTTCCATTTGAGGATATGTTTTGTCAGCATGATTCTCACTTCCTTCAGATCACGAGGCCCACTGAGGTCCTCTTTCTCGGTGTCTTTCGGCAGGGTACCTTTTGTCATCAATTCTGCCAAGAGCCGGCACAGAGACTGATCCTCCACGGGATCAAGCAGCCTGTCCAGAGCGTTGAGGGCTTCCTCCACATCTTCCGGACTTTTGCCCTGTTCCAGTTTCACAAACTGAGTAGCCAGACCACCTTCAGGTCTGAGAGCGGACTTCGGGATGCGTTGCAGGTCCACAAGGTGATATTCCTGACGGGGGATGAACGGTGACTGCTGCTCAGACAGGGAGCAGAAGAGATCCGCAACCTGCAGGGGGGCCCTCCATGGCCTGTCGCCATTGTAGACTACTATGGGAAACAGGGGAGGTAGCCTGCCTCCCGGACATAATTGCTTCAGTTTGATCAGAGACTGCTCCTGCAGGGCAGAATAAGTCAGCATCCTCATGGCCATGAAGTGATCGGGCGTGCTCTGGAACTCCAGAAGCGACAGCGCAAAGGGGCACTTTCCGTTTTTCGTGTGAATGAGCCAGGCCATGTCTGATCTTCTTTCCTCAGACCCCTCCTGATGGTTTTCTGGCAGACGGATTATTTCTTCATTCAATGATATCAAGGATACTATTTCTGGCTCAACGAACTCCTCAAGGAAGGAAAAAAGCATTTTCGGGTGACTGAAAAGGCTTTTGTAAATAAAATCATCGGAGAAGCGATTTCCTTTCATGGAGATCCTTATAAAACAAAGTGAAGCGGGGGAAATGATGATACACTTCTATACTGCTCTTCTCCCTGTGTCAAGAGGGTTGCGTAAAAAATACTAAAAGTTGTGGGAAATTTTTGTTTTCAAAGAGTTATATGCTGCTATGCAGGGCTTTGATGACGGCGTCCGTGACTTCTCCGGTTGTGGCCCGTCCGCCCAGATCCGGTCCGAGAACGCGACCCTCCGCCATGACCGCTGCGACGGCGTTCTCAACGAGGGCCGCGGCGGCCTTCTCGCCCAGAAAGTCCAGGAGCATGGCGCCGGCCCGGATCATGGCGATGGGGTCCGCGATGCCCTTGCCCATGATGTCCGGAGCTGAGCCGTGGACCGGCTCGAACATGGAAGGGAATGTCCGCTCGGGATTGATGTTGGCGCTGGGCGAGAGGCCCAGAGAGCCCGTAATGGCGCCGCCGATGTCCGTGAGAATGTCTCCGAAGAGGTTGGAAGCCACGGCCACGTCAACCGTCTCGGGGCGAAGAATGAGCCTGGCGGCCATGGCGTCCACCAGCATGCGCTCGGTGCGCACGTCCGGAAAGTCCTTTGCGACTCTGTCAAAGCATTCATCCCAGAAGGTGAGGGTGTGACGCTGGGCGTTGGACTTGGTCACATTGATGAGGTGCTTTTTTCTGGTGCGGGCAAGTTCGAAAGCGTAGCGCGCCGTGCGCTCTACCCCCGTCCGCGTGAACACGGCGGTCTCCAGGGCCAGTTCCTGGGGCAGACCCTCGTGGCAGCGGCCTCCGGCGCCCGTGTATTCGCCCTCGCTGTTTTCCCGGACAATGACAAAGTCGATGTCACCGGGCTTTTTCCCGGCGAGGGGCGCGGGCACTCCGGGGAGCAGACGGCTCGGCCGCAGGCAGATGTACTGATCCAGGGCCATGCGCAGTCTGATGATGAGGCCGTGGAGAGCAACGCCGTCCGGCACTTTGTCGGGCAGCCCCACGGCGCCGAAAAAAATGGCGTCGAAGGGGCGGAGAAGATCGATGCCGTTTTCCGGCATCATGACGCCTTTCTCCAGCCAGTATCCGCATCCCCAGGGAAATTCCTCGAAAAGCAGCTGAAAACCGCCGCACAGAGCCTGAACGGCCCTGAGGACGCGCACGCCCTCCGGAGTCACTTCCTGACCGATGCCGTCTCCCGGAATCACAGCAATTTTGTATTCTTTCATGACGTTTCCCTCCGCCTTGAACTGAAAGGGACGGAGAAGCTTCCGAAGTCTCTCCGGCCGGTGGATCCTGTTTTCCCCTCTTCCTGTAGCGGACAATGGCGGCAGGGACAAGATCCCGCCTGAAGCCGTCCCGGCAGGACGGTTTTTCCGGAACCTCACGGCCGGAGACGCGAAAAAAAAGAGCCGCCCGGCCTTCCACACAAAAAACACAAATATGCCGTGTATCCGGAAAAGGACTTCCGGCGAAGGAGAGGGAACGTGATGAAGGAAACGGAAAAAAAGGTCCGGCTGGCCATCAGAGGCATGACCTGCGCGAACTGCGGGTCCGTCATTGAAAAAGCCCTGAAGGGGATGGAAGGGATACTCAGCGCGGAGGCGAGCTTCGAGCGCGCCTCGGCGGACATCGTGTACGATGAGCGGAAGGTGGGGCTGACGGAAATCATCGCCCGCATCGACAGTCTGGGTTATACGGCCGTTGCCGGGAAAAAGGCCCTGGATCCGTCTCTCGGGCGCCGCGCCTTGCTGCTGGCGGCCATTCCTGCCCTGTACGCGCTGCTCCAGTCGTCGCAGGTTCTGAATGTCCTCGCGCCGGGCCGGCTTGCCGACGCGGGGATGGGGTACGGGATGCTCTTTGTCATCGGACTGATGACTTCCCTCCACTGCGTCGCCATGTGCGGCGGCATCAATCTTTCCCAGTGTCTCCCCGGGCGCGTTCCCGACAGCGAAGGGAGCGGCGGGCTGAAGACCTTTCTTCCTGCTCTGGCCTGCAGCGCGGGGAGAGTGCTTACGTACACCGCGGCGGGCTTTTTCCTCGGTCTGGCCGGGCTCCTGCTCGGGGGTGGAGCGCAGTCCGGACCGTCGGCCCTCCTGCAGGGGATGCTGAAGATGACGGCCGGCGTCCTCATGGCGCTCATGGGCGTCTCCATGCTCGGACTTGTTCCCTGGCTGCGGAGGTGTTCATTCCGTACGCCCCGTCTCCTTGCCCGGAAGTCCGCCCTGTGGAGGATCCGGGCGGCCGGGCCGTTTCTGGCAGGGATCCTCAACGGATTCATGCCCTGCGGCCCGCTGCAGTCCATGTGGCTCGTGGCTCTGGCCACGGGGGATCCCCTGGCCGGGGCGCTTTCCATGCTTTCCTTCGGACTGGGAACCGTGCCGCTGATGCTGGGACTCGGCTCCATCGTTTCGGTCCTGGGCCGGAAGTGGAGAACCTGCGTCATGAACGCCGGCGCGGTGCTCGTCGTCGTGCTCGGTCTCTCCCTGCTTTCCCAGGGAGGCGAGCTGAGCGGCTGGTTTTCCCCCGATCTGCTTTTTGTCCTGCTGGCGGCTCTTTCCGCCGCGGGGCTGCTGCTGAGCGTTCCCGCCGAGAGCCGCGTCCTGAAATGGACGCTGCGGGCAGCGTCGCTGGCCGCGGTGGCCGGCTCCTTTGCTCTGTGGAGCGTTTACGGTCAGCCCGCGGGCGCTTCCGCCCCCGCGGCTGAGGGCGGCGCTGACGGCGTGCAGCTGGTCAAAAGCACGCTGTCGCCGGGGCGCTATCCGGACATCACGGTCCGGGCCGGCGTGCCGGTCACATGGGAGATCGACGCGCCGAAAGGAAGCATCAACGGATGCAACTACAGGATGCTGATTGGAGAGTACGGCATCGAACACACCTTTCATACCGGAAAAAACGTCATTGAATTCACCCCCGTCCGCGCCGGGACGATCCGTTACACCTGCTGGATGGGCATGATCCCGGGGACCATCCTTGTCACGGACGCAACGGGAAGCGCCGGCGCGCCGCCTGTCCGGGAGGAGGGCGGGGGAACATGCGGCTGCTGTGATCCCGGCAGCCCGGGCTCCTGTCCGGAGAACGGTTCTTCTCCCCCTGAGCGGGGGTGACGGGGAGAGCGTTCCGCGGGGGGCTTCTTCTGCGGAAAAAACATTTTCGGGAGGCTGATATGGAAAACAGGAAGGAAAAGGAAGCCGCGCGGGGGCCCGCGCGGAAAACCGGGAGGATTCTTCCGGTGCTGGCGGCGGCGCTTGTCCTCTGCGCTGCGGCTCTGTTCCCGATCGGAGACAGCGGCGCGTCCGGCGACGCGGCGGGCGGGGACGGAGATCTGGTCATTCCCGTCGCGCGGGTCGGAACGGATGCGTCCTTCTTTCCGGTGCGGGTCAACGGGACCATGATGGAGGTCATCGCGGTCAGAGACGGCGCGGGGAGCATCCGCACCGCCTTCAACGCCTGCCAGATCTGCTATGATTCGGGCAGGGGGCATTACACGCAGTCCGGGGCCTTTCTGGTCTGCGGCAACTGCGGCAACCGCTTCTCCATGGAGCAGGTGGGAGTCAGCGCCGGCGGATGCAATCCCTGGCCGATTCTGAAGGAAAACCGGACGGACGGCGACGATGCCGTCGTGATCTCCCGGGATTTTCTGGAAAAGTCTCAGAAAATCTTCGCGGACTGGAAAATCGAACGCTGACGCGTCCTCTTCGGGGACAGTTCATCGTGAGGAGCTGACATGAAACACTATGTGGTGACGGGAATGAGCTGCGCCGCCTGCAGCGCCCGTGTCGAAAAGGCGGTTTCCGCCGTGCCCGGAACGCGATCCTGCTCCGTCAATCTTCTCACCGGCGCCCTGGGCGTGGAGGGGAGCGCGACGGACGCCGAGATTCTGGAGGCGGTCAGAAAGGCCGGGTACGGGGCGGAGATCCGGGACGGCGGGAAAAACGCCGCGGGCACCCGGGCTTCGGCCAGGGGAGAAGATCCGCTTGAAGACCGGGAGACGCCTCTCCTGAAGAGAAGACTTGTCTGCTCGCTCTTCTTTCTCGCGGTCCTGCTGTACATGTCCATGGGACACATGCTGCTCGACTGGCCTCTGCCGGAGTTCATGAAGGACAACCATGTGATGATGGGCATCGTCCAGATGCTCCTGGCCGTCATCATCATGGTCATCAATCAGAAGTTTTTCATCAGCGGTTTCCGGAGCATGTTTCACAGGGCGCCCAACATGGACGCTCTCGTCTCGCTCGGATCGCTCGCCGCGTTCACCTACAGCGTCTGGGCTCTGCTGGCCATGACGCGGGCGCAGCTCGCCGGGGACGGGGAAGCGGTGATCGGCTTCATGAACGAGTTCTATTTTGAAACCGCCGCCACGGTCCTGACGCTCATCACCGTGGGCAAGATGCTGGAAGCCCGTTCCAAAGGCAGGACCACGGACGCGCTGAAGAGTCTGATGAAGCTGGCCCCCAGGACGGCCGTCATTCTGGAAGACGGCGCCGAAAAGGTCGTCGCGATCGAAGAGGTGAAGAAAGACGACATCTTCGTGGTGCGTCCCGGCGAGAGCATCCCGGTGGACGGCGTCATCATCGAGGGCATGAGCGCGGTCGACGAATCGGCGCTGACCGGCGAAAGCATCCCCGTGGACAAAAGCGAGGGAGATCCGGTTTCGGCCGCCACCGTCAACCAGGCGGGCTTCATCCGGTGCCGGGCCGTCAGAGTCGGCGAAGACACCACCCTGTCCCGGATCATTCAGATGGTCGGCGACGCGCAGGCGACCAAAGCGCCCATAGCCAAAATCGCCGACAGGGTTTCGGGGGTGTTCGTTCCTCTGGTCATCGTGTTTTCCGCCCTGGCCTTCGCCGGCTGGATGCTGGCCGGGCAGACGGTCGGCTTCGCCCTCGCCCGGGCCATCGCCGTTCTCGTGATCAGCTGCCCCTGCGCTCTGGGACTGGCGACACCCGTGGCCATCATGGTGGGAAGCGGCGTGGGGGCGAAGAACGGCATTCTGTTCAAGACAGCTGTTTCGCTGGAAGAAGTCGGCAGAGTGGAGATCGCCGCTCTGGACAAGACGGGCACCATCACCGCGGGCGAGCCGAAGGTCACGGATATCCTGCCCGCGTGCCCCGGGCAGGAGCGGGAACTTCTTGAGCTGGCCTGCGCCCTGGAGCGGAGAAGCGAGCATCCCCTGGCGAAGGCGATCCTGCTGAAGGCGGAGGAAATGGGAATCGAGGCCGGCGAGGTCTCAGAATTCCGGGCGCTTCCCGGCAACGGCCTCACCGCCGTGTGGAAGGGGCAGGTCCTGACCGGCGGCAGCGCCGCCTTCATCGGCGGCCGGACGGAGATCCCGGACGGGATGCGCCGCGGGGCGGAGCGGCTTGCGGAGGAGGGGAAGACGCCCCTTTTCTTCACCCGCGACGGGTCCCTCGCCGGCGTCATCGCCGTCGCGGACACTCTCAAGCCCGACAGCCCGCAGGCCGTCCAGGAACTGCGGAACATGGGCATCCGGGTGGTCATGCTGACCGGGGACAACGAGCGCACGGCCCGGGCCGTGGGACGGCTGGCAGGGGTGGACGAAGTCATCGCCGGCGTCCTTCCCGACGGGAAGGAGAGCGTCATCCGCGGGCTGCGGGAGCAGGGGAAGGTGGTCATGGTGGGCGACGGCATCAATGACGCTCCGGCCCTGACCAGGGCGGACATGGGCATCGCCATCGGCGCGGGAGCGGACGTGGCCGTCGAGGCGGCGGACATAGTCCTCATGAAGAGCCGTCTGAGCGACGTTCCGGCCGTCATCCGCCTGAGCCGCGCCACCCTCCGGAACATCCGCGAGAATCTCTTCTGGGCCTTCTCCTACAACCTGATCGGCATCCCCCTCGCCGCCGGGGTCTTCATCCCGCTCCTGGGGTGGCGGCTGGATCCGCTGTTCGGGGCGGCGGCGATGAGTCTTTCCAGCTTCCTGGTCGTGACCAACGCCCTGCGGCTGAACCTCTTCGATGTCAGGGACGCGTCAAAGGATCGGAAGAGGACGCGGAAAAGGAGGGAAACGGCGCCTGAGAGGCGGGAAGAGAAGATGGAAAGGACGCTGCATGTCGAAGGCATGTTCTGCGGACATTGTGAGGCGCGCGTGAAAAAGGTACTGGAAGACCTGGAGGGCGTGCGGAGCGCCGCGGTGAGCCGCGAAAGCGGGACGGCCGTCGTGACCCTGAGCCGGGCGGTTCCGGACGAAATTCTGAAGGAGGCGGTCGTGAAGGCGGGCTACGAGGTGAGGGATCCGGCCTGACGTGCGGGGGAAGGCCTCCGGGCCTTCCTCCCCTTCGCCCTTCGGACAGAGAAAGGCCCTCGACGCAGGTTTTTCCAGGAGAACTGAGGAGTTATGGCGGCAGAGAAAATCGTGCTGATCGTGGACGATGAAGCGATGATCCGGGAATCGATCGCCGCGTACATGGCGAAGCAGGGCTACCGGGTGCTGGCGGCGGAGGACGGCGGGGAAGCACTGGATCTGTTCCGGAAGCATCCCGTCTCCTTCGTCATTCTGGATCTGATGCTTCCGGGAATGCCGGGCGAGGAGGTCTGCCGGCGGATCAGGAAGGAGTCGGGAGTTCCGATCCTCATGCTGACGGCCAGGGTTCAGGAAGAGGACATCCTGAACGGTCTGGCCCTCGGAGCCGACGATTATGTGACGAAGCCCTTCAGCGTGAAGGAACTCCACGCCCGGATGGAGGCGATTCTGCGCCGGTCGGCGGACGATCTGAAACCGCTGGCGCAGAAGTTTTCCTGGAACGGCGGCGAGCTTCAGGTCGATGTCGCGCGGGGGGAGGTGCGGAGGCTGGGGGACCCTGTCAGTCTCACTCTGAGCGAATGGAAGATTCTGACGGCGCTTCTCAGACGCCCCGGGAAGGTGTTTACCCGGGAAGAGCTGATTTCTCTCGTGTTCGGCCCGGATTTTGACGGAACCGACCGCGTCGTGGACACCCATGTCAAAAACCTGCGCAGAAAGCTGGAAGCCGATCCGAAGCATCCTGTCTACATTCTGACGGCGCACGGGGCGGGATACAGGTTCGGAGGAGACAGAGAGTGAAACGCCACAGTCTGTGCACCGTCCTGTCCGTCCGCTTTCTGCTGCTCGTTCTGGCCGTCGTTCTCGGGATCAGCGTCGTCTCCAACCTGCTGATCAGCCGTCAGTTCGAGGCCTATGTGGGGGAACAGCAGAAAACCAGGGCCGACGAGCTGGCGCAGAACCTCTCGGATCAGTACGACGCGGCCAGGGGCGGCTGGAACATCGACTATGTCCACGGCCTGGGCATGGCCGTTCTCGAGGACGGCTTCATCCTCCGGCTCCGTGACAGAGAGGGAAAGGTCCTGTGGGACGCGGAGAACCACGACATGATGCTCTGCCACAGGGTCATGGAGAACATCGCCCGGGACATGCGGGAGAAGCGTCCGGAACTGGAGGGACGCTTCCTGACGCATCACTATGATCTGAAACACGCGGGGATTCCCGCGGGCAGCCTCGACATCTCCTATTACAGCCCGTACTACATAGACCGGAACGACTTCCGGTTCATGTCGGCGCTCAACCGCATCCTGATCGCGGTGGGCGGCGTCTCCCTGGCCGCGGCCATGATCATGGGCTGGCTTCTGGCGGCGCGCATCGTCAGGCCCCTCTCCGAAACCGTGGAAAGCACGAGGCGGATCGCCGGCGGCGACTACACGGCACGGTTGCGGAGCGACATCGCCGAAAAGGAAGTCTACGAGCTGACCCGGGCCATCAACCGCATGGCGGACTCCCTGAGAGAGCAGGAGGAACTGCGGAAAAGACTGACTTCCGATGTGGCCCACGAGCTGCGCACGCCCGTGGCCGGCCTGTCCTCCTGCGTGGAAATGATGATCGACGGCGTCCTGGAACCGACTCCGGAGCGCCTGCGCGGCTGCCAGGAGGAACTGCGGCGGCTTTCCGGCCTGATTTCCGATCTGGAGCGTCTGCGTGAGGCGGAGGGCGGGGAGCTGACGCTCCGGAAGAGACGCGTGGAGCTCCGGGCCCTCGCGGAAACGGTGCTGCGGAGTTTTGAGAGTCAGCTTGCGGAAAAGGGTCTGACCGGCCGGGTCAGCGGCGGGCCGGCGGAGGTTTTCGCCGACCCCGGCCGGCTGCGGCAGGTCGTCACCAATCTGATTTCCAACGCCGTCAAGTATTCCCGTGAGGGCGGAAACATCCGCGTTGTCATCGCTGAGACGGAGAAGAGCTGCGTGCTCCGGGTCGAAGACGACGGGATCGGCATTCCGCGGGAGGATCTGTCCAGGATTTTCGAGAGGTTCTACCGGACGGACGTCTCCCGGAACCGGAAGACCGGCGGAGCGGGCATCGGCCTCGCCATCGTCAGAAGCATCGTGCGGGCCCACGGGGGGAGCGTCACCGCGGAGAGCGGGGAAGGCGGGGGAAGCGTGTTCAGCGTGACGCTGCCCAGGGGAGAGCAGGTCCCGTCCGGGAAGGACTGAGGTCCGGGAGGGGGACGGCCGGATCAGTCCTCCTGCCGGGCGGAAAAGCCCGTGCCGCCTTCGTCGGGTCCTTCTCCGAGCAGGTCTGTTTCGAAAAGGAGGCCGGTTCCGTCGGCGGCGTCCGGATCCCCGGAGAGGAGCAGGGCCGCGGCGCAGCGGCGCACCGCGCGGCGTTCTCTCCGGATGCCGGGTTGTGCGAGGTGCCGGGCGAAGCCCGCGAGGGCGGGGGGAAAGGGCGGCGCGTCTGCGTCAGGCGGAGGGGATTCCTCGGCGAGCGCCCGGAAGTCCGCCCTCGGCAGGCGATCCATGCCCACGGCCAGGTTGTCGGCAAAGCCCGGGAGAGCGTCCGAGCCGCGCACGGACCAGCCTGTGCTTTTCTGCACCCAGGCTTCGCCGGCCAGGGCTCTGACGAGATCCATGGTCTGCCGCGGGTCTTCCGTGCACATGAAGCCCTTCAGTTTGGTGTTGGAGACGATCTGCTCCGCCGCGTGCTCGGAGGAGCGGCGGAGGCCCGCGAAGTCCTGGCTGGCCAGGGTGACGGCGATGCCGAGGCCCCGGCCCTGGGTCAGGAGGATCTCAAAGCCCGGGCACTCGATGGCGGCGTATTCGTCCACCACAATGCCACAGGGCATAACTGACTGTCGTTACGTGTTTTTACTCTCTGGCCCCGCACCATTCTGCACCAAAGAGAAGCTGGGCAGACTTAAGCGGCACGCCGCTGGCCTTCCGCTATGGTGGACATAGGTGCTGGCCGCAGTAGCTACGGAAGCGTGCCCAGGCTGAGCCGCGACCGCCGCTATGTCCGCTCCCCCGTACAGCATCTGACTCGCCGCGATGTGGCGCATGGCATACGCCGGAATCTGCGCCCTGGCCTCTTTTTGGGCCCTTCTCCATGCCGAAAAAAAAGACTCCATCACGTTTTATGGGGTGGGGGGTATGCCAGTTCTGATTTCAAGTGCAAGATTGGAGAGTATCTCTGTACCATCTAAGACAATCTGATGTCTGGGGGGGGGGAGAGATGCTCCGGGAGTTCGGACGGGACCTCCGGGGGAGGAAGAGGCCAAAGAGCGTGATGGCTTTAGATCAAATCGTCCACATCCACGCGG
>CAZFTQ010000081.1:0-10263 GCA_964522365.1 uncultured Desulfovibrio sp.
TTCAATGGCGTAAAGGGTAATTTCAAGAATGCCGCAGGTGACCTGGCTTAAATCAACGGAGCACTCGCCTCTGGCGATGCCCTGTGATGCCAGGGTGGCTTGTCCGCAGCAGAAGAATGATTTCCCGTTGCAGGACACGCCTGCCCTGATCATGATTTTGCCTGTAAACTTCAGCCCCAGCCTGAAGCTGTCACCATGTCTTTTCTTCAGAGAAGAGACGGACAGTTCTGAAAGCTGAATGCGATCCCATCGGAAACAGGTACCTTCTTCAAGGTACACCGCATCCGTGAGACAGGCTTCGGGAGACTGGCTGTCTGCCCATTGAAAAAGAGGAACATGAGGAACTCTAGGCATTTTTTCAGCCTCACAGAAAGCATGCCGGGTCGTCTTCAGTTTTACATTTCACGCGTGTGTGAGAAGAGACTGAAGAGGGGTTGTTCAGGGCATTGAGAGAGTGTCTGGCGGGATGTGACGGCTTGCAGTTGCTGCGGTTTCTCATGGATCTGGTCTTGCTGTTCTGCTGTCAGAGTTGAAGAAGAGGATAGACTGTTTTCGCCTTTCGGGCGCTTTGCCTGGGAGCGAAGCGATTGACCGGGCCAGGGGCATCCGCCTGCCGCATGAGCGTTTCAAATTCAGTCCGGGCCCGGGAGGCATCGAAGTGCCACAAGCGCCAGGCGCAGAGAAAAACCAGAACGGCGAGCCTGAGTGCCTGCGCTGGGGCGAAGGGGCAGGTTTCCGGTTCCTTGTGCGTCGGCGGGCGCCTCCCGACCTGAAAAAAGGCCAGCCACTTCCCCAGACGCTCCGTAAGTCTGTCGCCGTCTTCGGGAAGCCTGGAAAAATGCATGAAATCCTGAAGAGCAAGCACTCGGAGAGCGCAGGCGCTGTGCCTGCCTGACACAAGATCCCGCCAGGCGTTGAGAAGAAGGCGGCGAAAGACAACGCCCCTCCAGCCGGGAAGATGAAGCAGGGCCGTCACGGCGCCGTTGCGGAAGCCCAGATAGATGCGCAGAAGACTTCTTTTGCGCTCAAAGGCCGGATGCCAGACGAAGATCCCGTTCAGGGGCAGCGTCATGCGGCCGACGCGCAGACCAAACTCCTGGTCATCTCCCCGAAAAAAAAGAGGCAGGGGAAAGCCGTACTCGGCAAAAAGAGCTGAGGGCAGCACGCAGTACCACCAGGCGGCATAGGGTCGAATCTTTCCGGATCGCCAGATGTCAGATGCTTCCGTGCGCACATCGGACAGCAGTCTGAAGACATCTTCTGTCTTCCGGATGTCGCGATCTCCGGAGAGAGTAACGGCAAGACTCCTGCTGTCGATGGCCTCCTGCATCACATGGCAGAAGCAGGGCTCTTCCTGCTTCAGCATGGCGCCGGAGACAATCTGATCCCTGTATTCCGGCTTCAGACGGCGCAGAAGGCTGAGGGTCCTGAACCAGCTCTCTTCCTGGATGAAAACATCATCGTCCATGAAGACGACATGGGAAAAAACACCCATTTCCAACGCTCTTCGCGCGCCAAGAGCAAAGGCGCCGGCGCCTCCGATGTTGGCTGGGCTGTGCAGGACGGTCAGGAGCCTGTCCGATTTCAGAGGAAAGGCCCCCATCGCCAGAGGATCGTTGTTGACAATGAAAAGATGTGAATGCCTGGCGAAGTCTGGCCGATTCCGACAGGCATCCCTGTAGGTTTCTTCCAGGCGGCTGACTTCCATCGGTCGTCGCCAGGTCGCAATGACAAGGGCAAGGCACACGCCGTCCGCGCCTTCAGGGACGCCGGAAGCCTGCCGGGTGTCTGTTTCCGCTGGGGCGTCCACATAGCAGGCCCTTTCTATCCGGAGCGCCCCCGGGGTCTCTTCCTCCCAGGAGAAAGAGCAGAAGGCCTGTCCTTCCGGCAAGGGGACGCGGAAGGTTGACATGTTCTCCTGGGACTGCATTTCCAGACGTGCCGCTTCACGGAAAGGGCTCCCCCCAGTCAGCGTGAAAGAAGATCCCTCTGTTGCCATGAGAAGGAGCCGGCCTTCTCCGCTGCAGGTCACTTCCAGGGACGGATGCCTGAGAACAGCGAGTTTCTCCCAGCGTTCCTGGTGGAAAATATTGACAAAACTGCCAGTGCTGCAACGTATGCCTCCTCCGGCCAGAGGTTGTGTGTGCAGGTAGAGAGGACCGGCACCCGGAATTTTTTCAGGGGGCAAAACTACCTGCTGGAGAATATTTTCCTCATCCGCGGGGACAGAGCGAACAAAGCGCTACGTTTTCGTGCCGGAGGGATGTCTCACGGAGTTTTCCTGTCAGTTGCCGACTGTCTTCCTCCAGCCCCAAAATTACCCCGGGGCCCGATGCTTCCTCCTGATGCCGGTCTCCCCCGATCCTCGCTGCTGTCCATGACCGTTGCGCACGTCCCCCTGTGCGGTACGGCTTCTGGAGGAACCGGGATGGAGGGAGTCTCTCCTCCTTCAGGGAAGCTCATGTGCTGGGCAGGATCTTTGCGCAGTATGATGGAGCGGCCGGTGTCTTGGCGGTCTGCACAAGACCGTTCGCGCAGCAGCCTGAGCGTGCCTGGCTTGTAGTGCCCCAGAATAACGTTCAGATCACTCCGGCTGACGCCCATCTGAACGATATGGTCCGCAAAGGTATGGCGCAGATCCTGGAGACGGAGATCGGGATGCCCGAACTGCCTGCGGATGCGGTCCCAGTCCCGCGTTATGTAGACAAGCCGCGTTCCTCTGCCCGTGTGGAAGAGCCAGGGGATGCCGCTCTGCCGCGGCAGCCTGTGGATGAGCTTCAGAGCCTCGCTGTTGAGGGGGATGAGTCGGGGGCGGCCGGTGAAACTTTCCTTTGCGGTGAGGACGCCGCGGGCGAAGTCCAGGTCTTCCCATCTGGCACCGAGAATCTCGGACTTGCCGGCTCCGGTGAGGAGCATGAGCCGGATGGCGTTGGCAGCCGGGCGGTGGGCGTTTTCCTTGAGTATCGTCATGAGCCTGACAAGTTCGGACGAATCCAGCAGGACGGGCCTGCGGCCCGGTTTCCGCTCAAGCCTGGCCGTCCTGAACGAGGCATCGCTCTCAAGAGCCCCCCAGCGCACGGCGCAGTTCAGGACATATTTCGCCGTCCAGAACGGCCGGAAGCAGGAACCGGGCGCGAGACCGGTCAGCTCCAGGGAATGTATCCATTGGGTGAGCGTGTCGGCGGTGATGTCGGCGAGGCGGTACGCGCCGAGGTAGGGCAGAATGTGCCGCTGCAGATTGCCGGCATCGACCTTCCAGCTGCGCTTGTTCTCCCGGACAAAAGGCAGATAGCGCTCTTCCACGAAGTCGCAGAAGAGCGGCGAAGCGCCTTGCGCCGCAGCGGGGGCCGGGCCGGGACCGCCTGAGTTTTCACCTGCCATGACTCTCACCTGAAGTTCCGATGTGCTCCGTCAGAGGGATGACTGTCCGGCGGCTGCGGAGTCCCGAGACCCCGGCGCGCGGAGGAACAGCCGGACACACTGACAGTGCATATGTCGGGCAGGAGCAGGACGACCTCTTATAATGTATTGATTATAAAGGCTTTTTCTGTCGTTCTGAAAGGAGGAAAAGGAGGTCTTTTTTCCGGCGGAGCTTGCCAGCGGGGGTTCTTTGGGATATCTGTCTGCCAGCGATTCACTGACATATGCACTGTCAGTGCAATAAGGCGCAGGCGTTTGTCATCATTGCATAAATTTGCGCGCCTGCGTCTGATTCAGACAAAAAAACCGGTTTTTTGGCCTCCCGGCGCACGGGCGAGGGGCCCGGGTGTTCCCGGAGAAAAGGGACAGGTCAGGGAAAGCGTCAGCCGGACTGTCAATGACTCAGGGTCACGGGCTTTCCGGGACCGTCCGGCCTGCCTGCGGCGGAACCGCAGACGGCGGGAACGGGAGCCCCGCAAAGGCCTGCGGGCAAAAAAAAGCGCCCGGCCGTCCGCTTCATGGCGGACGACCGGGCGCGTATCAGGGGGATGGAGGTTTTTTCAGACCTGGCGGCCCATGTCTTCGGCGGTCCTGAGGGCGCTGTCGCCTTTCATGGCGCCCATTCTGTCCACGCCGGTCACGAAGAGTCTGCCTCTGTCCGACCAGCCCGTGTAGCCCAGGATCTGTCTGTAGCTTTCCGCCGCGCCGGCAAAGGAGCGCGGGAAGGGGGTCTGGCCGCACATGAGCAGCATGGCTTCCCTGACCTTGAGGTCGCGCAGGCGGTTCTTCTTGAAATAGGGATAGAGCCTATCCAGGGCGCACTTGATCTGGCCGGTCATGGAATACCAGTAGAGAGGCGTGCAGAGGACCAGCATGTCGGCCTTTTCCAGGGAGGGCCAGAGCTTCTCAAAATTGTCCGTCTGCACGCAGGGCCGTCCCGAGGTCCAGCAGCCCTCGCAGTGCAGGCAGCCGTTCATGGGAAGCCTTCCGCAGGAAAAGGTCTCCGCCGTGTGCCCGGCGGCGACGGCGCCCCGCACGAAGGCCTCGGCCAGCAGATCACTGTTGCCGCCTTCCCGGGCGCTGCCTGTGAGCACGAGGACGTACTTCTTCTGGCCCGATCCAGGTTTCAGAAAGGATTCCACATGGATGGACGATGTGGACGAAACGTGTCGGTAGATCGGGGTGCCGGCGGCGGCGAGGACCACGGCCGCGGCGGCGCCGGTGAAGAGCTTTCTCCGGGTCAGAGTCTTCTTCCCGGTTCCTTCCTGAGGGGCGTCGGACATGGGGTTCTCCCTGATTGGTTTCTAGAGCGAGGCGCCCAGACGGCGGGCGTCTTCCAGCACGGGTCTGCCCGCCACGGCGCCCGCTTCAAACACGCCGCCCGCGAGGACATGGCCCAGATCCTTCCAGCCCAGGAAGCCCATGAGAGCCTTGTAGTAGTCCAGCACGGGCTTCCAGTTCTCCGGCGAATCGCCCTCGGCGGCCATGAGAAGGACGCAGTCCTTCTTCGGATTGGCGAAGCCGGGGTTTTCCTCGGCCACGGCGAAAAGCCTGTCGAAGGCCGTCTTGAGCTGGCCGGAGAAGGCCCAGTAATACATGGGAGAGGCCAGAACCACAATGTCGGCCTCCTTGTACGGCGGGTAGACTTCGGCCATGCCGTCCTTCTGGACGCAGGGACAGGCGGGATCTCCGCCGCCCTTGACGCAGCCGAGACAGCCGTTGATGGTGAGCCTGCGCAGATCGATGCGGGTCACGCTGTGGCCGGCGCTCCGGGCGCCTTCGGCGAAGGCTTCGCAGAGCATGACGGTATTGCCGCGGGCGCGGGGACTGCCGTTGAGAATGAGGATTTTTTTGCCCATGAGGTTCTCCTTGCGGAAGAGGATATCAGGCTGTGTTCTCCCCGGGCCGGAGTACGTAAACCCGGGCCGGGGAAGGCGCTCCGGATCCCGCCGCGGGATCCGCGCGCCCGGGACTTCCTGAGACGCGCTTTGTTTTTTAGTGATTGCTAAAAAATTTGTCAAGCAGGGGGAAAGCTCCTTTCCGCGACGCCCCTGGTCAGGAACGGGAGCGGGGCAGGGGAGCCGTTTTTTCCGGGAGCAGGCGCACGGCGAAGGCCGCCATGGCCATGAGTTCGTGCTGGCAGATCCCGTCTCTCGCCTGGAGGGAGAGCCCTTCCAGGAAGGTGTTGAGGGCGCCGGCCAGGGCCGGCACGTCCGTGTCCGCCGGTATCTGGCCCTCGTCTATGGCCCGCTTCAGACGTTCGGCGAACATCTTTCCGGTGGCCTCGCGCAGTTCCCGCACCGCGGCGATGATTTCCTTCTCCTCTTCGGAGATGTTCACGGCCGCCAGCACCACCATGCAGCCGCAGGGGCTCTGCGGCGAGAGAAGAATCCTGGCCGCTTCCCGGAAAAAGCCTGACACGGCGGCGTGCAGGTCGGGCTCGGCGGAAAAGCGCCGGGCGGGTTCCTCCCAGTAGGTCTTTTCGTAGTGGCGCAGGGCCTCCAGAAAGAGGGCGGCCTTGTTGCCGAAGCCGGCGTAGAGGCTGGGCGGGTTGATGTCCATGGCCCGGCAGAGTTCGGCCACCGAGGCGGGGGCGTAGCCCAGGCGCCAGAAGACCCGCAGGGCCCTGTCCAGGGCTTTCTTCCTGTCAAAGGCCCGCGGCCGGCCTCTGCTCCGCGCGGGGGATTCGCTGTTTTCCGGCATGGTCTGCTCCGCCTGCTCCGGCGCGGCCGAAGGTCTGGAAAAAAAGGAGAAAATGCGCCTTCGGGAACGATCTCCCGATCCCGGCCCGTCGCTCCTGCTTTTTTATATTGTCCGCTAAAGAAAAGCCAGCGTTTTTCAGACCGTCCCGCCCGGGCCGCCGGGAAGGATCACACAAAAAAAGTGAGCCGCCTGCGAGGCCGTCTCTCCCCGGGGAAAAGACGCGTCCGGGGGGCGGCCCGGATCCGGCCGGGACGAAGGGGCGGGGGGAGACCTGGGCCCGGAACCATGGCGCTTTCCGCCTGTCTTTCTCAGGACCGGCAGGCCTTTCGCCCGAGGCCCTGAAAAGGGGATATGCTTAGTTATTGAAAAGCCTTGCGAAAATCCATCGAGTTGACAACGCCGCCCGCGGGCGGCTAAAGTCGCCGTTCCAGGAAGAGCAAAGAGCCGGACGTTCTGACCGTTTTCCCTGTCCGGCCGCTTTGCCCGGCAAACCTGCAGCCTGCGCCGTCTTCAGGGCGGGCAGTCAGAGAGGAGGACGGAGGAGAGCAGAAAGACACTGGCGCCATCCGGCCATGGACCGCGCGGACGCGCGTCCCTGCAGGCTCCGGCCTGCACGCCGGAAGGAATGATTTTGAAGACAACTATCCTGACTATATACCCAGACTGACCACATGCAGACTGTTGTTTTTTCCAATACCCGTCCCCTTGCCTTCATTGCCGGTCCCTGCGCCATAGAGAGCCGGCAGCAGACGCTGGAAGCCGCCGAAGCCCTGAAGGAGATCTTCGGGCGCGCCGGCTTTTCGTTTGTCTTCAAGTCGAGCTGGGACAAGGCCAACCGCAGCTCCGGAAGCTCCTGGCGGGGCATCGGCGCTGAAAAGGGCCTGGCCGTGCTGGCAGAGGTGCGCGAGCGCTTCGGACTGCCCGTGGTGACTGACATCCACCTTCCCGAGCAGGCGAAGCCCGCGGCGGAAGCGGCGGACATGCTCCAGATTCCGGCTTTCCTCTGCCGTCAGACGGATCTTCTGACGGCCGCGGCGGCAACCGGCAAACCCCTCAACATCAAGAAGGGGCAGTTTCTCGCCCCCTGGGAGATGCGGCATGTCCTCGCCAAGGTCACTGCTGCGGGCAATGACCGGATCTGTCTCTGCGAGCGCGGGACGAGCTTTGGCTACAACAACCTGGTGGTGGACATGCGCGGGCTCGAAATCATGAAGAGCACCGGGCATCCCGTCATCTTTGACGCCACCCATTCGGTGCAGCTGCCGGGTGCCGGCGACGGCAGAAGCGGCGGTCAGCGTGAGTTCGCCGCGGTGCTCGCCAGAGCGGCCGCGGCCGTGGGCGTGGCGGGCATCTTTCTCGAGACCCATCCGGATCCCGACAAGGCGCCCTGCGACGGCCCCAACATGATTCCCTTCTCCGATCTGCCGGCTCTGCTGGCCCTGCTCGGAGAACTGGACGGCACGGTGAAACGTGCCTCGGCCGGCAGCCCCGGCCTGGACGTGACGGTATGCGCACGCTAGCCGTCATTCCCGCCCGCTACGCCTCCACGAGGCTGCCGGGCAAACCCCTGGTGGAAATCTGCGGCCGCCCCATGATCCGCTGGGTCCATGAGGCCGTGAGCAGAGCCCGGCTCGTGGACGAGGTCGTGGTGGCCACGGACGACGAGCGCATCGTGCGGGCCGTGGCGGCCTTCGGCGGCCGCGCCTGCCTCACCTCCCCTGACTGCGCCTCCGGCACGGACAGGCTGGTGGAAATCGCCGCCGGGGAAAAAGCGGACATCTACCTGAATGTGCAGGGCGATGAACCGCTTCTGCGGCCTTCCGACGTGGACGCCCTCATCCGGGCTCTCGCCGGCAGGCCGGACATGGCCTGCGCCACCCCCTGCTTCCCCGTCAGCCCCGAACAGGCCCTGGATCCCAACCTCGTCAAGGTTGTCCGGGCCGATGACGGGCGGGCCCTCTATTTCAGCCGCTCCCGGATTCCCTATGACCGGGACGGCTCGGGCCGCGCCTGCTACTGGGGGCATCTCGGCATGTACGCCTACCGCCGCGAGGCGCTGGACGTCTTCGCCCGCTTTGCCCCCGGTCCTCTGGAGCAGACGGAAAAGCTCGAGCAGCTGCGTCTGCTCGCCCACGGGGCCTCCATCCTCACCGTGGCCGTCGAGGCCAGCGCCCCGGGCGTGGACACGCCCGAGGATCTCGCCCGCGTGCTGGCCCTTCTGGAAGGCAGGACCCCCGAGCCTCCGGCCGATCCCCTGGCGCGGGTCCGTCTCGTCATCACGGACGTGGACGGCGTGCTCACGGACGGCGGGCTCATCTACGGGGCCGGCGGCGAAGAGCTCAAGCGCTTCCATGTCCATGACGGCCAGGGCATTCTCGCCCTGAAAAAGGCCGGCATAGAAGTGGCCGTGCTCTCGGGCAGGGACTGTCCCGCCCTCAGAGCCCGGCTCAGAGACCTGAATATCACTCTGTTCAGGCTTGGCAAAACGAAGAAGACGGCTGCCTGCCGGGAACTCCTGCACGAAGCGGGAGCGGCCCCGGAGGAAGCCGTTTTCGTTGGTGACGATCTGCCCGATCTGGACGGCTTTGCCTGCTGCGGCCTCGGGGTCACGGTGGCCGACGCCCCGGAACGGGTCAGAAAGGCCGCCGGACTGGTGCTTTCCGCACGCGGCGGCCACGGCGCTTTCCGCGAGCTTGCGGACAGGATCCTTGCCCGCCGCGGGGACAGACAATGATGCTGAAGACGTTCACCGCCCTGGCGGCGGAAGTTCTCTGTCAGGAAGCGGACGCCCTGCGCCTGCTGGCGCAGTGTCTGGGCACGGCCTTTGACGAGGCCGTGGACTGCCTGCTGCACATTTCCGGCCGCGTGGCGGTGACGGGCATGGGCAAAAGCGGGCATGTGGCCCGCAAGGTGGCCGCCACGCTGTCCTCCACGGGTTCTCCGGCCTTCTTCATCCATCCGGCTGAAGCGAGCCACGGCGATCTGGGCATGCTGGGGAAGGGGGACGCCGTCCTCGCCTTCTCCAACTCGGGCCAGACACGGGAGCTGGCGGACATCATCCGCTTCGCGGCCAGATACCGCCTCCCCCTCGTGGCCGTCACCCAGAACCGGGAGAGCATGCTGGGCCACAACGCGGACTACGTCCTGGAAATCCCGAAGGTTCCCGAGGCCTGTCCCATCGGCTGCGCGCCGACCACTTCCACCACCATGCAGATAGCCCTGGGCGACGCCCTGGCGCTGACCCTCATGCAGGCGCGGGGCTTCAAGCCGGAGGATTTCCTCCTCTTCCATCCCGGCGGAAAGCTGGGTCGCAGGCTCAGGCAGGTCCGCGAGATCATGCACCGGGGCGATGAACTTCCCCTGGCCAGAACCACCGATCTCATGGGCGAGGTCATCTGCACCATGTCCAGCAAGGGCTTCGGCGCCGTGGGCATCGTGGAGAACGGAAAGCTCGCGGGCTTCATCTCGGACGGTGACTTAAGGCGGCACATGTCGCCCGACCTCATGCAGAAGAAGGCTTCCGAAGTCATGAGCAGGACGCCTTTTTTCCTGTCGCCGGACTGTCTTGTGGAAAAGGCCCTGGCCAGTCTCACGGAGCGGAAGATCACCAGCTGCTTCATCATTGAAAACGACAAGATTACAGGATTCATACATGTACACGATCTGCTCTGAGAAAAGAGGCCGGAAGGGAGGGGTGCTCCTTCTTCTGGCGCTCTGTTTCTCGCTGACGGCCTGCGCCCGGAACGGCTTCGGTCCGGGCGAGGCGAATCTGGAACCGGTGCTGACGCCGGACCAGATGATGGCGAAATTCCTGGGCGAAACACCGCCGGGTCAGTCCTCGGTCTTTCTCAACACCAGCTTCGGTGACAGCGTCACGGTCATGACGCAGGACGCCTATATCTCGGGACTCGGCGAATTCTGCCGCGGCGGCATCGCGACGACAAGCAGAGGCAATACGCGGACAGCCGCCTGTCAGGACAAAAAGACACAGGAATGGCACATGGCCCCTGCCATTTTCGGGCACGGGGCTCTGTAGCTCATGGCAACCACATCCTCCGCACTGGACACGCAGATACGTGTCATCTTGGCGCTTGCCCTGCGTGAGGTGCACACCATGTACGGGGGCAAGACCCTGGGCTA
>CAZFTQ010000082.1:0-10237 GCA_964522365.1 uncultured Desulfovibrio sp.
TTTTGCTCAGAGGTTCGCGCAACGGCGAACGGGCATTTGCTTAACCCTTATTCCTGAACAAAAAGTCATCGGCAGTCAAGTTCTTTTCCGGCCTGCCGCCTTCGGGGACATACCGCAACCCGAAAGGCCGTGCCGGAGTCTCCAGTCGTCTGCCCCTCCTGATGCCGGCCAGCCTGGTGCCACCCCCTGCGACTTCATCAGAATGTCTTCGCAAAGCCGTTTCCTCCGGTTCGGCGGCCTCCCCTGTCCGAGAAAAGGCCCCGGGAGAAAAAGGCCTCATGCTCATCCCCGCGGCCTGGCTCATCGCTCCGCCGCAGCTTTCCGGGCAGGATACCCTCGAACGCAGGGACCGATCTCCCTGCCCGCGGTGTCCTGATCGCCGGCAAAAAAAGACCGCCGGTCCGGCTCTTTCTGAAGGCTTCCCGTCTGGACAAGGCCGGGCACCCCGGCTAGGCTTTCCCTGCCGGAGGGCGTCAGGGAAAGGTCCGCCCGGTTTCCGGAGTCCCCCGCCGGAGAAAGGGACCTGAAAGACGCCTGACTCCCCGGAAAACGGCCCGGCAGGCCGGCTTGACGCCTGCCAGACCAGGGCGTAACTAGTTCACTTTGCCTGATCACCCATCCATCCGCAGGGGGACGACGATGTCTGAGGAAGTCAAGAGCGACGAGAGTCTCAAGGAAGGCACGGATTTCATCCGGGCCAAAATCATGGCGGACAACGCCTCCGGAAAATTCGGCGGCCGGGTGCATACCCGTTTTCCCCCTGAACCCAACGGCTACCTGCACCTGGGGCACGCCAAGTCCATCTGTCTGAATTTCGGCGTGGCCAGGGAATTCGGCGGTCAGTGCAACCTGCGCTTCGACGACACCAATCCCACCAAGGAAGAAGTGGAGTATGTGGACTCCATCAAGGAGGACGTGCGCTGGCTGGGCGGCGACTGGGAAGACAGGGAATTCTACGCCTCAGGCTATTTCGAGCAGCTCTATGAATACGCCGAACAGCTCATCCGCCTGGGCAAGGCCTATGTGGACGACCTCACGGCCGACGAGATCCGCGAGTACCGCGGCACCCTCACCGAGCCCGGCAGGGAAAGCCCGTACAGAAACCGCAGCGTGGAGGAGAACCTGGATCTCTTCCGCCGCATGCGGGCGGGCGAGTTCCCGGACGGGAGCCGCGTGCTCAGAGCCAGAATCGACATGGCCTCCCCCAATCTCGTCATGCGCGATCCCACCCTCTACCGCATCCGTCACGCGAGCCACCACCGCACGGGCGACGCCTGGTGCATCTACCCCCTCTACGACTTCACCCATCCCCTGAGCGACTCCATCGAGGGCATCACCCACTCCCTCTGCACCCTGGAATTCGTCAACAACCGCGAGTTCTACGACTGGGTGCTGGAGACCCTGGGGGTCTACCGGCCCGAACAGACGGAATTCGCCCGCCTGAACCTGACCCACACCATCCTCTCCAAGCGCAAGCTCATCCAGCTCGTGCAGTCCGGCACGGTCTCGGGCTGGGACGATCCCCGCATGCCCACCCTCTGCGCCCTGCGCAGGCGCGGCGTGCCGCCTGAGGCCCTCCACGAGTTCTGCCGCCGCATCGGCATGGCCAGATCCGACTCCGTGGTGGAGTACGGCCTGCTTGAGTTCTGCGTCCGGGAATGGCTCAACGCCCACACGGCCCGCTGGATGGCCGTTCTCGACCCCGTGAAGCTCGTCATCGACAATTATCCCGACGACGGCGAGGACGTCTTCGACATGCCTCTCCATCCGGAAGATCCCTCCTACGGCACCCGCCGGGTGCGCTTCACGAAGGAGCTCTGGATCGAGCGGGACGACTTCCGCCTGGATCCCCCGAAAAAGTACCACCGTCTTTCTCCGGGCAGGGAGGTGCGCCTGCGCTACGCCTACCTCGTCACCTGCACCGGCGTGGACCGGGACGGACAGGGGAATGTCACGGCCATCCACTGCACCTATGATCCCGCCTCCCGGGGCGGCGCGAGCCCCGACGGCCGCAAGGTGAAGGGCACCATCCACTGGGTGAGCGCGAAGCACGCCAGGCCCGCGAAGGCCCGGCTGTATGACCATCTCTTTGCCATGGACAATCCCGGCGACGTGCCCGAGGGCAAGACCTTCCTGGACATGGTCAACCCGGATTCCCTGAAGGAGGCGGACATCTGGCTGGAAGAGGCCCTGGGGGATCTCCCCGTGGGCGAGACCGTCCAGTTTGAGCGCATGGGCTATTTCTGCAAGGACAGGGAGAGCACGGAGGCGCTCGCCGTCTTCAACCGCACGGCCACGCTCAGGGACAGCTGGGCGAAGATCGAAAAGAAAGGACAGGGGGTCTGATCCCCCCGTAATGCCCGCCTCTCTGCGCCGTTCCGGGCCCCCCCGGACTTGACAGGTCCCCCGGTCGGTGCTAAGAGGCGGGCCCAGACGGGACGTTAACTCAGTCGGTAGAGTATCTGCCTTTTAAGCAGAGAGTCGCAGGTTCGATCCCCGCACGTCCCACCAGCCTGACAGCAAAGCCCGCCGCGTTTTCAGTGCGGGCTTTTTTCTTGCCCGCGTTCCGGCGTCTGGTCTCCCGGAGCGTTGTGTGCTAGGAACAAATCCGCCGGCCCAGCCTCCGGACGCTTCCCTGCGTCCTTCCTCCGGGTCCGGGGACAGGAAAGATCGCTATGGACCTGAATGACGATTTTCTGGCCATGCGGCGTCTCGGCGACGTGAGCCGGCGCCTCTGCCACTCCACCTCGCTGGACAGCGTCTGGCACCGCACGGCCCAGGGCATGCCCATGCCCTCCCTGACGCGCCTCACGGAAATCATGGAGCGCCTGCGCGTGGCGCTCTTCCCGGGCTTTTTCGGCACGGCCCGGGTCTGGCGCGAATCCATCGAGTACCATGTCTCGGCCAATCTGGACAGCATCTACCGTCTCCTGAGCGAGCAGATCTGCCGCGGCTACTGCTTCGCCTGCTCGCCCGCCGAAACCTGCGCGGACTGCGACAGGCGCGGCAAGGAAGCGGCCCTCATGCTCATCGACGCCCTGCCCGGTATCCGGGAGCTGCTGGTGGGCGACGCCCAGGCGGCCTACGAGGGCGACCCGGCCGCCACGAGCCCCGGCGAGACCATCTTCTGCTATCCCTCCATGCGGGCCATCATCCACCACCGCATAGCCCATGTGCTCTACCGGAACCATGTGCCGCTCATTCCGCGCATCATCTCGGAAATGGCCCATTCCCAGACGGGCATCGACATCCATCCCGGGGCGCGGATAGCCGAGAACTTCTTCATTGACCATGGCACGGGCGTGGTCATCGGCGAGACCAGCGTCATCGGCCGCCACTGCCGCCTCTATCAGGGCGTCACCCTGGGCGCTCTTTCCTTCCCCAAGAACGAGGACGGCACCCTCACCAAGGGCAATCTCCGCCATCCCATTCTGGAGGACAATGTGACCGTCTATTCCGGCGCCACCATCCTGGGCCGGGTCACGGTGGGCGAAGGCGCCGTCATCGGCGGCAATGTCTGGGTCACCACGGACGTGCCGCCCCGTACCCGTCTCACCCAGGAAAAGGCCCACCGTGAATAGCCTCCGCCGCGCGGCCCTTCCGGCCCTCCTCTGTTTCCTCTGCCTGCTCTGTCTGGTCCTTTCGGCCTGCCAGGGCGTGGAGCTCCGCCCGAAGGGCGAAGTCGTCACGGGCGTGTCCACGGGGAGCCGCTGAAGCTCCCGGGGACCCGGCCCCGCCATACGCTGCACAGAAAGACCGCCGGCCGTTCGGGTCAGGCCGTCACAGGACAATCGCCATGCCCATGTATCTTCGGGACCGCTCCCCGTCCAGAAAGAAGAAGCCCCTCTGGCGGGAATACCTGGAAGCCTTCGCCGTGGCCCTGGCCCTGGCGCTGCTCATCCGGGCCTTCGTCATCCAGCCCTTCAAGATCCCTTCCGAGTCCATGTGCAACACCCTGCTCGTGGGCGACCAGCTCATGGGGACCAAGTTTGACTACGGCCTGAAGCTCCCCTTCACGGACATCGTCCTCTACCGGGGCGCCGACCCGCAGATCGGGGAGATCATCATCTTCAAGTACCCGAAAGATCCGGACATCGACTTCATCAAGCGCATCGTGGGCGTGCCGGGCGACGTCATCGAGGTCCGCGCCAAGCGCCTCTACCGCAACGGCAGCCCCGTGACGGAGAGCTACATCCGCGTGGACGAGCCCGACCGCGTTCTGCCCGTCCGGGACATCTTCGGTCCCGTCAAGGTGCCCGAGGGCAAGTACTTCGTCATGGGCGACAACCGGGACAATTCCATGGATTCCCGCTTCTGGGGCTTCGTGGACCGCGGGGCCATCGTGGCCAAGGCCCGCCGCATCTACTGGTCCTGGGAGAGCCTCACCGACATCCGCTGGTCGCGCATCGGACGGGCCATCGAGTAGCCGGTCCCGGAATCTTCAGAGACGAAAAGCCCCGGGCGCCGCAAGGCGTCCGGGGCTTTTGACGTTCAGTTTCTGCCTTGTTCCGTCAGGGACCTCAGGCGGTGACCAGGCGGAGGGTTTCCATGGCGATGTGGAGTTCCTCGTTGGTGGGGATGACCAGGATCTTGACCTTGCTGTCCGGCGTGGAGATGGCGCGCGGAGAGCCGGAGCGGATCTTGTTGGCGGCGGGGTCGAGCCGGAGCCCCACGCTCTCCAGGTCGCGCACCACGGCTTCGCGGATCAGGGGGTCGTTCTCGCCGATGCCGGCGGTGAAGGTGACGGCGTCAACCTTGCCGTCCAGCAGGAAGAAGTAGGCGCCCAGGATCTTGCGGATGGAGTGGACGAGCATGCGGAAAGCCAGGTCGGCCTTCTTGTCGCCCTTGTCGGCGGCCGCGTGCAGGTCGCGCATGTCGGAGTAGCCGCAGAGGCCCATGAGACCGGACTTCTTGTTCATGAGGGTGTCCGCCTCGTCGGGGCTCAGGCCCTTGGCCTTCATGATGAAGGGCACGATGGCGGGGTCGATGGTGCCGCAGCGGGTGCCCATGATCAGGCCTTCCAGGGGGGTCAGACCCATGCTGGTGTCCAGGCAGCGGCCGTTTCTGACGCAGGTCATGGAGGAGCCGTTGCCGAGGTGCATGGTGATCGAGTTGAGCTCGTTCAGAGGTTTGCCGAGGAATTCAGCGGTCCTGCCGGCGATGTACTTGTGGGAGGTGCCGTGGAAGCCGTAGCGGCGGATGCGCATCTCTTCATAGTACTCGTAGGGCAGCGCGTACATGTAGGATTCGTCGGGCATGGACATGCCGAATTCGGTGTCGAAGACGGCCACATTGGGGGTGCCGGCGAAGAGATTTTCACAGACCTCGATCCCCATGAGGTTGGCCGGGTTGTGCAGCGGTCCGAGGGGAATGCAGTCGCGGACGGCGTCCTTCACCTTTTCGTCGACGATGACGGGCTGGGTGATGAGTTCGCCGCCGTGGAGGACGCGGTGGCCGATGGCGGCAATCTCGCTCTTGTCCCTGATCACGCCCTTCTCGGGATCGGTGAGAAGGGAAATGACCAGTTCCATGGCCTCGCGGTGGGACGGGAAGGGCTGCTCCTTGACGATCTTCTCTTCCTTGTCCGTGTCAGGAGCTATCTTGTGGGAGAGGCGGCCCATGTCCAGACCGATGCGCTCGGCGAGACCGGAGCAGAGCACCTCTTTGTTGTCCATTTCGATGAGCTGGTATTTGCAGGAGGAGGAACCGGAATTGACGACCAGAATTTTCATAGAGTGAGATCCTTGCAGAAAGCCGGGGGAGAGCGCCGCTCTCCCCCGGCGGGGAGGGCGGAGGACTAGGCCTGCTGTTCAGCGGCGGCCTGGATGGCCGTGATGATGACCGTGTTCACGATGTCGGCCACGAGGCAGCCGCGGGACAGGTCATTGACAGGCTTGTTGAGGCCCTGCAGGACGGGACCGATGGCGATGGCGCCGGCGGCCCGCTGCACGGCCTTGTAGGTGTTGTTGCCGGTGTTCAGGTCGGGGAAGATGAAGACGGTGGCCTTGCCGGCGACCTGGCTGTTGGGAGCCTTGGTGCGGGCGACCGTGGGATCGATGGCCGCGTCGTACTGCAGGGGGCCTTCCAGGAGCAGATCCGGAGCCTTTTCCTTGGCGATCTTCGTGGCTTCGATGACCACGTCCACGTCCGCGCCCTTGCCGGAGGTGCCGGTGGAGTAGGAGAGCATGGCCACGCGGGGCTCGATGCCGAAGACCTTGGCGGTCTGGGCGGAGGTGATGGCGATTTCCGCCAGCTGTTCGGCCGTGGGGTTCGGGTTCACGGCGCAGTCGCCGAAGACGAGGACGCGGTCGGACAGGCACATGAGGAAGACGGAGGAGACCACGGAGAAGCCGGGTTTGGTCTTCACGAATTCAAAGGCCGGGCGGATGGTGTGGGCCGTCGTGTTGATGGCGCCGCTGACCATGCCGTCCGCGGCACCCATCTTCACCATCATGGTGCCGAAGTAGGTGGGGTCGAGCATGACGTCGTGGGCACGCTCGGGGGTCACGCCCTTCTTCTTGCGGAATTCGTAGTAGGCGTTGGCGTAGTCTTCGTAGTCGGGGGAGGCGGCCGGGTCGATGAGGGTGGCGCCGCTTACGTCCACGCCGAGGCTGGAGGCCAGGGCGTTGATTTTCTGGACATTGCCCAGCAGGATGATGTCGGCGGCGTCACGGCGCAGCAGAACGTCCGTGGCCTGCAGGATGCGGGGTTCCTCGCCTTCGCAGAGGACGATGCGCTGTTTCTTCTGGCGGGCGGCGGAGAGCAGGTTGTATTCGAACATGAGCGGGGTCATGCGCTTGCTCTTCTCGGTGAGCTGAGCGGCGAGGACCTTGCCGTCCACATAGTGCGCGAAGAGGCCCAGGGCCGTGTTGATCTTGCGCACGTCCAGAGGATCGATGACGCTCTGCACATTCTGAACGAACTGCGAGGCCATGAAGGTGTGGTGCTGGGTGAGCAGGATGGGCAGGGTGGAGGCGCCCATGCTGTGGACCAGCTGCATGATGGCTTCCGAAGGACGGATGCCGCCGGTGAGCAGCACGGCGGCGATGCCGGGATTGGAGGGAGACAGGCGCGCGGCCAGGGTCGCCAGGAGGATGTCCGAGCGGTCGCCGGGGGTGATGACCAGGAGATCCTTCTCCAGATAGGAGAGGAAGTTGTCCGGGTGCATGGCGGCGATGACGAAGTTGGAGACCAGGGTGTCGGGATACTGCTCGCCGTTGAGCAGTTCGGCGTCCACGGCCCGGGCCACGTCGCCCAGGGTGGGGGCGCTCAGGGTCGGATCGTCCGGAATGGCGTAGATGAGGGCCGGGCCGTCGCCCTTGGCGAAGCCGCGGCGCAGGCCGTCCAGCTCGTCTCTGGTCAGGGAGAGACGGTTGATGACGGTGGCGGCCACATCGCAGGTCTTGGCCATGTCGGCCATGCTGGACTGGATGGACTGACGGACCTTGGGCAGGGTCATGTCCTTGCCGTCCACCACCAGGAGCACGGGGGAATTGAGGTTGCCGGCGATCTGGGCGTTCAGATTGAACTCGAAGACCTGGTCCTTGCTGTGGAAGTCGGTGCCCAGGCAGAGCACGAAGTCGTAGGAGGCCTGGAGGCTCTTGAATTTGGCCAGGATGCCTTCCTGCAGGGCGTTGGTGGACTGCTTGGCGATGATGTCGAAGGCTTCATCTTCCGTGTAGGCGAAGGTGTCCGCGTAATTCTGTTTCAGCTTGAAGAACTCAAGCATGAGGCGGATGTCGGGATCCCTGTCGTCCAGTTTCGGGAGCGCGATGATGGGGCGGAAAATGGCAATCTTGCCGGTAAGGCCGCTCAGAAGCTGCATGACGCCGAGCGCGATGGCGCTCTTGCCTGAGCGGGGGCCGGTCGCGGTGATGTAAAGAGACTGTTTCATAAGGCGTGTACCGGCGGGATCTCGCCTTGCGGCGGGCCGCCGCAACCTCCCTGAGGCGGAATGGTGTGTTCTGAAGCCAGGGGAGATTCAGGGGCGGGGCCCCTGAATCACAGAAGGGCCCGGCGGCCCGGCAATTCCTGCCCGGGGGCAGGAAAGCGGACCAGCCGGGAGCTGAAAAAAGCGCGGGGTGTGAAGGACTCACACCCCGCCGTCGATCAGAGATGCTTATTTGGCTTCGGGCTCTTCAGCCGCGGCGTAGGGCAGACCGGCCATCTGGTTGTAGAGGGCGGTGCGCTCGGCGTACAGGGCTGCCAGCTCGTTGCGCAGGCGGGCGGAGGTTTCCGGATCCTTCTTGGCGAGGGACGCGTAGCGGTTTTCGCCGGAGAGGAATTCCATGATGTCGCCCGAGGGGGCCTTGCTGTCAAGGACGAAGGGGTTCTTCTTTTCCTTGGCCAGGTCGGGGTTGTAGCGGTAGAGCTTCCAGTAGCCGGTGTCAACGGCCAGCTTGCCTTCTTCCATGGACTTGCCCATGCCCTTGCGGATGCCCTGGTTGATGCAGGGGGCGTAGGCGATGATGAGAGAAGGACCGTTGTAGGCTTCGGCTTCCTTGAAGGCCTTGAGGACCTGCTGCTTGTTGGCGCCCATGCAGATGGAGGCCACATAGACGTAGCCGTAGGTCATGGCCATGCGGCCGAGGTCCTTCTTGCCGGTGCGCTTGCCGGAGGCTGCGAACTGGGCGATGGCGCCGAGCGGGGTGGCCTTGGAGGCCTGGCCGCCGGTGTTGGAGTAGACTTCCGTGTCGAGCACGAGGACATTGATGTCTTCGCCGGAAGCGAGCACATGGTCAAGACCGCCGTAGCCGATGTCGTAGCCCCAGCCGTCGCCGCCGAAGATCCAGCAGCTCTTCTTCACGAACATGTCTTCCATGTCCGCGATCTGGTCGGCCAGGCAGCAGTTGACGGCGTCGAGGCTGGCCAGGTTCTGCATGACGGCGTCGCCGTACTCGCGGGACTTGACCGCATCGCCCTTGTTGTCGATCCAGCCCTGCAGGGCGGCCTTGAGCTCGTCGGAGATGCCTTCTTCGGCGAGAGCGGCGGCGCAGAGGTCGGCCAGCTTCAGGCGGCGCTGCTTGACGGCGGAGGCCATGCCGAGGCCGTATTCGGCGGCGTCTTCAAAGAGGCTGTTGCCCCAGGTCGGGCCGTGGCCTTCCTTGTTGACCGTGTAGGGGGTGGTGGGAGAGGAAGCGCCCCAGATGGAGGAGCAGCCCGTGGCGTTGGCGATGTACATGCGTTCGCCGAACAGCTGGGTGAGGACCTTCACGTAGGGGGTTTCGCCGCAGCCCGCGCAGGCGCCGGAGAATTCATGCAGCGGCTGCTGGAGCTGGGAGCCCTTGAGGGAGAAGCGATCCAGGATGCCGTCCTTCAGGGACACGTTCTCTTCGGCGAAGGCCAGGTTGGCCTTCTGGTCGGCCAGCTGGGTTTCCAGCGGCTTCATGACCAGAGCGGAAGCGGGGCAGACATTGGCGCAGGAGCCGCAGCCCAGGCAGTCTTCGGAGTAGACCTGGATGCGGAACTTGTAGCCCTTGAGCTCTTTGCCCTTGGCGTCCAGAACGCCGAAGGTGGCGGGAGCGCCCGCCAGTTCCTCTTCGGTGGCGACCACGGGACGGATGGTGGCGTGGGGGCAGACGAAGGAGCACTGGCAGCACTGGATACACTTGTCGGCCTGCCATTCGGGCACCAGGATGGCCACGCCGCGCTTCTCGCAGGCGGCGGTGCCGGAGGGCATGGTGCCGTCGGCGGACATGGCGGACACGGGCAGCTTGTCGCCGCGCTGGGCGAGGATGGGACGGACCACATCGGCGATGTACTCTTCGTCACCCTCATGCACGACCACGGCGCCTTCGGTGGTGGTGGCCCAGGATTCGGGGTAATTGATTTCCTGGAGGGCGTCCATGCCCTGATCCACGGCGGCGATGTTCATGTTGACGACCTTGTCGCCCTTGCTGCCGTAGGTCTTCTTGATGGATTTCTTCAGGAGCTCGACGGCCTTCTCGAAGGGGATGACTTCGGCGAGCTTGAAGAAGGCGGTCTGCATGATCATGTTGATGCGGCCGCCGAGGCCCACTTCCTGAGCCACCTTGACAGCGTCAACATTGTAGAACTTCAGATGCTTCTGGGCGATGGTGTTCTTCATGGAAGCAGGAAGCTGCTTTTCCATGTCTTCCAGGGTCCAGTTGGAGTTGAGCACGAAGGTGCCGCCGTCCTTGATGCCGTCCAGCAGGTCATACATGGTGACATACGCCGACTTGTGGCAGGCGATGTAGTCAGCATGGGAGATGAGGTA
>CAZFTQ010000083.1:0-10104 GCA_964522365.1 uncultured Desulfovibrio sp.
CTTTTCCTAACAGAAAGTACCTCCCTGGCGGGCGGTGCGCCCATGGTTCTCACCGGGGGAATCCTTCTCCCCCGGACCTGAATAAACCCGGCCTGAAAACGCCCGGGGAGGAGTCCGCATGAAGAAATGTGTTCTGGTGACCGGCGGAGCCGGCTTCATAGGTTCCTGCTATGTTCTGCAGGCCCGCGGGCGCGGCGAAAAAGTCATCACGCTGGACAGCCTGACCTATGCGGGCAATCTGGAGAATTTTGCCACTCTGGGCGACGATCCGGACCACATTTTCGTCCGGGGCGACATCGGCAACGCCGATCTCGTCGCGAACCTCCTGGCAGAGCACCAGCCGGACGCCGTGCTGAACTTTGCCGCCGAGACCCATGTGGACCGCTCCATCGTGGATCCGGAGGCCTTTGTCCGGACAAATCTCCTCGGCACGGCCACGCTCCTGCGCGTGACGACCTCCTGGTGGAAGAATCTGCCCGAGGCGAAGCGCCGGGCCTTCCGCTTCCTGCACATTTCCACGGACGAGGTCTTCGGGACCCTGGGACCTGAGGATCCGCCCTTCTGCGAAACCACGCCCTACCGGCCCAACAGCCCCTATTCCGCTTCGAAGGCGGGCTCGGATCACCTGGTGCGGGCCTTCCACGAAACCTACGGTCTGCCCACTCTTCTGACCAACTGCTCCAACAATTACGGGCCCCGTCAGTTTCCGGAAAAGCTCATTCCCCTCATGCTCCTCAACGCCCTGGAAGGAAAGCCGCTGCCCGTCTACGGCACCGGCAGCAACATCCGCGACTGGCTGCATGTGGAAGACCACTGCCGCGCCGTGGCCCTGGTGCTCGAAAAAGGCCGGACCGGCCAGTGCTACGCCATCGGCGGCCGCTCGGAAAAGAGCAATCTCGACGTCGTCCGGGAACTCTGCGCCATTCTGGACCGGGAGCGGCCCCGTCCCGCCGGCAGCCATGCCGATCTCATCTCCTTTGTCACGGACAGGCCGGGCCACGACTTCCGCTACGCCATAGACTGCAGCCGCGTGGAGCGGGAACTGGGCTGGAAGAGACAGCACAGCTTTTCCACAGGTCTCGCGGAAACGGTCCGCTGGTACCTGAACAACGCCGAATGGGTCGAGCACGTCCGCACGGGGGCCTACCGGGCCTGGATAGCCCGCAACTACGACGAGAGACCCTGAGTCAGCCTCATAGCCGGCCTCCGGGTTTTTCCAACAGCGTTTTTCCCGCTCCGGTTCCGTCAAGGTGACGGCGGAGCGGGGTCTTTTTTCCTCTTTCGGAGCGCTTTTTCTCCGCTCCCTAGTCCTGCACCTTCAGCGTGGCGGCCAGGGCTTTGGCCGAGTCGTTTTCCCCGGCCGCGCTGACGAGCACAATGGCTTTCTTCGTGCTGCGCAGCATGTTGTAGACCGTGACGTTTTCCGAGGTCACGTAAAAAATCCAGGTGTTTTCGTCCTGGCGGCGGATGCCGCTCACCGAGAGATTGCCCGCCGCCCGGCGCACGAGGGCCTCGCCCTGCCGGTCTTCCCTCTGGCAGACGCGGACGCTCAGCGCCGCCTTGCCGTCCGGGGCTGTCAGGTGCAGAACAGTTTCCTGTCTGTCTTCCTTCCAGCCATCGGGAACGTCAAGAGTAAAGCGCTGCCAGGCCGGACCGTAGCTGTGTACGGCGGCCTGGGCCAGATCAGGACTCAGGAAGACCGGAAGCAGGGCTGCGGCCAGCCGGAGGCAGGCTGCGCGGGCACGGAGTTTCTGTCGAAAGCAAACTGTCATGGTAGCGGACCTGCCGCCGGCTGGCTGGACATGATCGCGGACCGCTCCGAAGAGCGGCCGCGAGCAGAGAGGCAAAAGCATTCTATGCCTGAAGGCCCTGCCTGTAAAGTCGGGAGAGCTTCCTCTGATTGACAGATCCGCGGCGGATAGGCGACATTCTGTCAGCCCGGCCGGCGGATCAGCCTCTCCGGGCGCGGCCCCGGCAGACGTGCCCGGGCGGAACCGTTTTTTCCCGCGCGCGGACCTTCGCGGGGCCGCAGCGCCGGATCCGCGCAGGATCCAAGGAGTCAGCAGCATGGCGACGACAGTTGAGGCAGTCTACCTGGGCGATCTCCGTGTGGAGTGCAAGCACCTCCAGAGCGGCACGAAAATCGTGACCGACGCCCCCACGGACAATCAGGGCAAGGGCGAAGCCTTTTCGCCCACGGATTTGTGCGCCACGGCGCTGGCCGCCTGCGCCATGACCATCATGGGCATTTTTGCCAGAAACCACGGTCTGGACATCACCGGGACCAGGGCGGAAGTGACCAAGATCATGAGCCCCAGTCCCCGCCGCATCGGCAGAATTGAGATCACCTTCCACATGCCGGACCGCGGATTTTCCGAAAAGGACAGGATTCAGCTTGAAAGAGCCGCCCATACCTGCCCGGTGCACCTTTCCCTGCATCCCGAGACGGAGCAGGTGTTCAGTTTTGTCTGGGCCGGATAGGATCGTCCTGACGGAAGTCTCTTCCGGGCGGCCCTGAGGGCGCCCTTCCCGAAGCGGAAAAAAAGCGCAGGCTCCTGAAGGGGCCTGCGCTGCCTGTTCCGGGGGAGGGGAAAAGTATCAGATCTCTTTCATGGGGTCAGGTTCGTAGACGGCGATCCCCCTGAATCTGGAGAGCATGGCGGCCATCTCTTTCTTGTAGCGGGCGATGAGCGAATCGGGTTCCAGGATTTTTACGCTGGAACCGAAGCCCAGCAGCCAGGAGACGACCTCATCGCGGTTGCAGGCGGAAAATTCAATTTCCAGGCTGCCGTCGGAAAAGGCGACGGATTTCTGATCCGAGCTCAGGCGCCTGTCTTCCACCCAGTCCGCCACCTCGGGCTCAAAATGCACCTTCACCCTGAAGGGTTCTCCCGTCATCCTGCCGAAGTGCCTGTGGTCCGGGAGCTCCATGGGAAGAGTGTGTCCGACATGGAGGCAGTCCACGGTCTTCAGGCGGTGGAGGCAGACAAAGCAGGGTCTTGGCCGCTCGGAGGGATCCTTGGCCGTGAGGGTGGCCTCGTTGAGACTCACGCTGTCGGGAATGTGCCAGGCGGAAACATAGATGGCGGAGTCGCTGACGAAAAGGCACACGGGAGCCAGAATCCAGGACTGAGGAGCGCGCTTGCCCTTCTGGTAGACCGCCCGGCAGAGCTTCTTTCCGTCAATGGCGTCCAGCAGGGTCCGGAGCTGCCCGCTCATGGCTGAGCAGTCCATCCAGTCCTTCGTCGGTGGTTCCAGCACGGAAGAGATGACGTCGCAGGGGCCGGCGAAAAGAAGGCGCATGCGCCCGACGAGGCTCTTCAACTCCTCCCTCCTGGCGGGAGTGATGGATGAGCCCGCCGTGTCGATGCAGTTCTGCAGATCCTCAAATTCCTCTTCCCTGCAGATCAGGCGGGGCCTGCGGGCCGGCGCCTCAAGGGAGTAGTACTCCTTGCCATCCACCACGTCCCGGCGCAGCTGCGTGCCCCGCCGGTTTTCAATCTGCTGAATGATGCGTGAGACGGTTGACTTGGAGCAGTTCAGCAGGGACATGAGCTCCTCCACGCTGTACCTCCTTGATGAGAAGAGCAGCCGATCATAGAGGATGAGGGCTTTTTCCACAGAATTGGTGCTGGATTTTTTTTCCGCCATTGGCACTCCCCGGGGCATTTTCGATGCCCCTGCTGAACTCGATGCGATCAAAAAAATGGACTCGAAGGTGAAAAGAGACCTTTCCCCTCCTTGCCGGTCAGGATACCGGAGGCAGGTCGTCCGCCTCGGGGTCCCGCTGAAAGCCGCTGTGCGGCCCGGCATTCATTAACACGGGTACCAAAAAAAGAAAGATAGTGCAAGACCTTCAGAAAAAACTTCCTCTTTCCCTCAAGAGTCCGCAACACTATGGACGGATCGGTATCTTTTTTTGTGTTATTTCAATGGCTGGTCAGGCGTCCTGATCAGGGGACTTTTTGTCCATTGAAAAAGGTCCGAACACTGGAATGTCCGGACCTTGGAAAGAAAAAAGGATCCCGGGAACGGTCAGCAGATGCGGGGGAGCAGGGCGCCTTCCAGCATGCCCAGGAAGCGCTCGCCGCCGATGCGGGTGTGCAGAAAAACCCGGCCGGGCCTCCCGTCGATCACCGTGCCGATGCGGCAGGCCTCCCGTCCCTGGGGGGTGCCGCGCATGGCCGTCAGGGCCGCGTCCGCCTGCTCTTCCGGCACCAGGCAGATGCATTTGCCTTCGTTGGCCAGATACAGGGGATCCAGCCCCAGGAAGGCGCAACCGCCTGCCACTTCCGGATGCACCGGGATGGCCGTCTCGTCCAGCGCGATGCCCACCTGCGACTGCTGGGCGATTTCGTTGAGGGTCGTGGCGAGGCCGCCGCGGGTGGGATCCCTGAGCACATGCACTTCCGGCACGGCCGCCATGACGGCGGCCACGAGTCCGTTCAGGGGGGCGGAGTCGGAAGCCACCTTCTCCAGGCCCGGGAGCTTTTCCCGGGCGGCCATGACTGTGAGGCCGTGGTCGCCCACCGCGCCGCTGACAAGCACGGCGTCGCCGGGCCTGGCCGCGTGGCCCGACGGCGCGGGCTGACGGCGGATCGGACCGATGCCCGTCGTGTTGATGAAAAGGCCGTCGCAGGCCCCTCTGGGCACCACCTTGGTGTCGCCCGTGACGATCTGCACGCCGCTGCGCTCCGCGGCGGCGGCCATGTCGGCCACCACCCGTTCAAGCGTGTCCAGGCGCAGGCCTTCTTCCAGGATGAAGGCGCAGCTCAGGTATCTGGGCTCGGCTCCCAGCATGGACACATCGTTGACCGTGCCGTGCACGGCCAGGGTGCCGATGGATCCGCCCGGGAAGAAGAGGGGGGTCACGGTGTAGCTGTCCGTGGACATGGCCAGGGGCCCGTCCAGCGGAAGCAGGGCTGCGTCGTCCATGACGGCCAGCACGGGGTTGCCGAAGTGCCGCAGAAAGCAGTCGCTGATGAGGCGCTGCGAGGCGCGGCCGCCGGATCCGGCGTCCAGAAGCAGGGTCTGTTCCATGTGTCCCCCTAGGGCTTTCTCCAGATGATCGCGGCCTGCCTGCCGGGAGTCCTGTCCCGGCGCCAGGAAAAGAAGGCGTCCGTGCTGGCCGTGCAGATGTCCAGGCTGAAGATGTGCCGGCCCGGCACGCCGGCTTCCTGCAGCTGGTCTCTGGTCATGCTCCAGAGATCCATGGTGGAGTCGGCAAAATTGAGATATTTCGAGAAATATTCGCCCCATTCCACGGCGTAATGGATGAACTGGGATCTGGCGGGCCCCAGGCTCGGTCCGCGCACGGCGTAGCAGTCCGCCGGCCTGACATCGTAGTGTTCGCAGAAGCGCCGCACGGCCGTGTAGGGGAAGAGCTGACGGTCGCCGCGCCAGCCGACATGGAGCGCGGCGATGCAGCGGCCGGTCCTGTGGGCCAGAAGGACGGGCTGGCAGTCCGCCGTCCTGATGAGGAGAGCCAGTCCCGGTCTGTCGGTGGCGAGACCGTCGGCCTCGATGACAGGTTCTTCGTCGGGCGCCACGGGATCGGGATCAAAGACCAGTCTGTCCCCGTGCACCTGACGCATTTCGCCGAAGGCGGACGCGCCGGTTTCGGCGAGCAGGGCTTTGCGGGTGGCCGTGACGCCTGCCCGGTCCAGGCCTTCTTTGAAGGCCACGGTGCCGTCCGATACGATGTCGCCGGTGTGTCCGCCGCGCATCTGGAAGAGACAGCCGACGGAGTCCAGACCCGGAAAGCGGAAGGGAAGGAAACTGACAGCCACGGATACGCACTCCTTGGGGGAAAGAGAAAAACGCCGTCTGCCGGCGTTCAGACAGAATCGGTCCGGGCCCGCTCCAGACCGTCTTCCGTGCAGAGAAATTTCACGGGCAGATCCCAGGGCTCCGCCGGCAGTTCCGGCACAATCTGCAGGGCAAAGCAGAGGCCCACGCTGCGGGCCACAAGACCGGACGCGAGAAAGCGGTCGTAGAAGCCTCCGCCGAAGCCGAGCCTGAGCCCGGTCAGGGTGAAGGCCACGCCGGGAATGACGGCCAGATCGCAGGCGAAGACCGGAGCGGGGATCCCTGGGAGCTCCGGTCCGGGCTCGGGAATTCCGAAGCGGCCGGGGACCAGATCGTCCGCCGCGTGAATCCGCACGAATTCCATGGCCCCTTTCCGCCCCGGGATCACCCGGGGGAAAAAGACGGCCTTGCCGCGGGCAAGGGCATCGGCCAGCAGATCGTCGGTGCGCAGCTCTCCCTGGGTAGCCGCGTAGAGGGCCGCGGAAGAAGCCTCCTGCCAGATTCCCGAGGCCAGAAGACGCGCCTGGGCCCGCCGGGATCGCGTCAGAGCTTCGGTGTAAGGAAGCTCAAGCCGGCTTTTCCGCAGCCGGGCCCGCAGTTCTTTTTTGACCTGTGCCTTGTCCGTCTCGCCCATGGCTCTCCCTGGTCTCCCCGGCCCCGAGGGACCGGCGAAGCGCGGGCTCCCGGAAGGGACGGTGCGGAAAATAGCACTCTTCCCGCGAGCCCTCAAGGTTTTGCGGCAGGGCCTGTCTGCGCGGGAAAATGGCCTTTTTTGGCCCGTCAGGGGCGAGCTTGCAAAAACTCGAAAAAAAAGTAGTGTACACGCGGCTGTCGGGCAGCCGCCGTTGCGCTCTCCGCCTGTCTTTTCCAGGTTCTCGCCCTTCCTGCCCGGTCAGGAGCACGGTGCGGGCGGGAAGACAGGGTCAGGATTGACTCGCGCAGCCTTTTCGCGCGCGAGTGCCCGACCCGCTCTCCTTCCAGCCAGGAGAGCCGCAAAATACCGGCTGCAATTTTGAAGAAGGTCCCGGACTGGTCCGGGGCCGCAGGAATGCATTTATGGCAGAGAGCGATCTGGAGATCGGCGCGGCAAAGACCGCCGCCGATGATCAGTCCGCCGCCTCTGAGACGGCGGCGGACAAAAGCCCGGCAAAAAAAACACGCAGCAAAGAAGGAACGACGGCGGGCGCGGGAAGGCGCCGCGGCGGTCAGACACGATCCGGCCGCGGCAGGCAGAGCGCCGGCACGGAAAATCAGACGGACGTACAAGCGGTTCAGGAAACGCCTGCGAAGCCCGAGTCCCCGGGGGAAAGGGCGGAGCCCGCGATCCCCGAAGAAAACGTCCCCCAGCCGGAGGCGGCGGAGGCCGCCGCGGACGGGGCTCAGGAGCCGGAGACTTCCGGCCGCCGCTCCCGCCGGACGGCCTCGGGTCAGACCCGGGCACGCCGCCCGCGCAGTCGCCGCAAATCGGAAGAAACGGCTCCGGAAGTGCCCCAGCTTCCCCTGGCCGAGGCCATGACGGAGCCTTCCGCGGGTTCCGGAGAGGAGGAGAAAGAGGCTCCCGCCGAAACGGGCGAAGGGACCGCCCCCGCCCCGGAGGCGGCTGTTCCGCAGGAAAACCCGGCGGAAGCCGCGCGGAAGGCTTCTCCTGAGCCCGCCGCGAAAGTCCGCGACTGGAGCTCCTGGAGCGGCTGGGAGAGCGAGCCCGCGCCCGAAGCGTCCGAGGCGGTTCCCGCGGAAGAAGACAGGCCGGCGGAGACGGCGAGGGCGGGAAACGCCGAAGCGGACGAGCCCGGGGGAAGGGAATTTGCCTGGAGCGATCTTCTGCCGGCGGGCTCCGCCGCCGCTGAGCCTGCCCGGGAGAAAGAGGAGGCGCAGGATATCGGGTCCTTTGCGGAAGGACGGACGGATGGCGGGGATTCGGTCCCTGAGCAGCCGGAGGACGAGCGATCCGACGAAGATGCCTGGCTGAGCGAAGTCCGGGATGTGCTTCCCCTGCGGCCCGGCCCGGGCGACGGGGCCGGGAGCGTCTGGGAAGAGACCGGCCGGGACGAGACGGGCGGCGATGAGGCCGAGGACGAGGAGGGCGAAGACGAGACGGGCGAGGACGGCTCGGCGGGCAGAAAGCGCCGCCGCGGCCGCCGCGGAGGCCGCAGCCACCGCCGCGGCAGCCAGGAGACGCCGGAAGAGACGGCCCCGGTCACCATGACCATGACGGGCGGCTCCTCCAGACCGGTCACAACCGTTTATGACGACAGGGAACCCGGCGAGGCAGGGGCCCTGCAGGGCCTGCGGCACGGCAAGCGCCGCATGTACATCAGCATCCTGCCCGGCGAACAGGTGGAAGTGGCCATCACGAACAACGGCATTCTGGATGAATACTATCTGGACATGCTCCACCAGAAGAAGATCAAGGGCAACATCTACCGCGGCGTCATCGTCAACATCGACATCAACCTGCAGGCCGCCTTTGTGGACTTCGGCACGGAAAAGAACGGCTTTCTGCAGATCGACGAGATCCATCCCGAGTACTTCACCTCGCCCCAGGAATTCGTCCGCGGCCGCAAGTATCCGCCCATCCAGAAGGTCCTCCGTCTGGGCCAGGAAGTGCTGGTGCAGGTCGTCAAGGAGCCCAACGGCTCCAAAGGCGCCTTCCTGACCACCTGGATTTCTCTGGCCGGCCGCTTTCTGGTGCTTACGCCGGGCCAGGGGCAGATCGGCATTTCCCGCAAGGTGGACGATGAGGAAGAGCGCAGCCGCCTGCGGGAGCTCATGAGCGGCATCGATCCCGGCGACGATCTCGGCGTCATCGTGCGCACCGTGAGCGCAGGCGTGACCCAGGCCACGCTGAAAAACGATCTCACCTATCTCAAGCGCACCTGGAACGAAGTGCGCCGGCATGCCACGGGCGTCACGGCCCCTGCCTGCGTCTACCGGGAGCCCGGTCTCCCCGAGCGCGCCGTGCGGGACTATCTCACCGACGATGTCTGCGAAATCTGGGTGGACAACGCGGAGATCGCCGATCGCATCCGGGAAACCGTGGCCATGCTCTTCCCCCACAAGAAGGATCTGGTGCGCGTGCACAACGACGTCAGGCACTCCCTCTGGGAGCGCTTCAATCTGCGGCGCCAGCTGGATCAGATCTACAGCCGGGAAGTGCTCATGCCCTCGGGCGGCCGTCTGGTCTTTGACCAGACAGAGGCCCTCATGGCCATCGACATCAACTCGGGCAAGATTTCCTGCAAGGGCAATTTTGAGAACATGGCTTTCCGGACCAACATGGAAGCGGCCGAAACCATTGCCCGTCAGCTCAAGCTCAGGGACATCGGCGGCCAGGTGGTCATCGACTTCATCGAGATGCGGGAGCACAAGCATGTGCTCGAAGTCGAGCGGACCCTGCGCAACGCCATGAAAAACGACAGGGCCAGACACGACATCGCCCGCATGAGTTCCTTCGGTCTGCTGGAACTGGTGCGCCAGCGCACCGGCACCTCGGCCATCTCCATTTCCATGGAACCCTGTCCGGCCTGCGGCGGCACCGGCCTGCGCCGCAATCTGGAGTGGCAGTCTCTTCAGGCGCTCCGGGACATCGCCCGCTTGCTGAGATCCAGAACCGCCTCGCCCTGCCGCTTCGAGATGACGCAGGAACTGGGGCTCTATCTGCTCAACCACAAACGGGATTCTCTCAGGGAACTGGAAAACCAGTACGGCAAGAGCATTGAAATCGTCATCCATCCCTGAGCCGGGGGTTCTCTCCGATGCAATGCCCGGGGAAAGCGGTCCTTCCGAAGGGCGGGACCGCCTTCTCATGCACATCTGCTGCGGGCCCTGCGCCTGCATCTGCCTCAAGGTCCTCCTGGACGAAGGCTGGCGGATCACGGGCTATTACGCCAACCCGAACATCCAGCCCCTGGCCGAGTACCTGCGGCGCCGGGAGGCCGCTGAGCAGTGCGCGGAACATTTCGGCATTCCGCTCATCTGCGATGACGCGGTCTGGGACCTCACGGCCTGGCTCAGGGCCGTGCAGGGGAGGGACAGGCCGCCCGAGCGTTGTCGTTTCTGCGTCTCGTCCCGCATGGAACTTGCCTTTGCCAAGGCGCGGGAACTCGGCTGCAGCCACGTCTTTTCGAGCCTGCTCTATTCCAGATACCAGCCCCACGAGGCCATCCGGGAGGCAGGCCTGAGGCTCTCCGCCGAGCCCGGCGCTCCGGCCTTTCTGGACAGGGATTTTCGGCCGTACTGGCAGGCGGGCATAGATCTCTCCAGGGAGATGGGCCTCTACCGCCAGCCCTACTGCGG
>CAZFTQ010000084.1:0-9878 GCA_964522365.1 uncultured Desulfovibrio sp.
CAGGGGAAAGATCGCGCTCCGCCTGGAAAAGAGGGAGTGAACGCCCGCGGGAGGCTTCCGAAGGCATGGGGCCTGTCCTTCCGTCCGGAAAACCTGGCGGAAGAGCCCTCCGCGCGGACCTCAGTGACGTGAATCCTCCGGCGAAAGGCCGCTTCCGTCCTTCCGGGCTCCGCGTTTTTCGGAAAGGCATTTTCGCGGCAATGGCCGGCCGTCCGGTCTTTCGTGGCAATATCCGTTATGAAACAAGCCCAAAGGAGAGTGCAGAATGAACCTCGGGGAACTCAGACAGGCATTCATGGATTTCTCCCCTTCAGAGCGAAGAGCTTTTCTGAAATCGCTGGAGCACTCCCCTCGGACCGGTTCTTCTGAACCGGGGGAGCAGAGACTCTCCGGCGGCGTTTCCTGTCCCCGCTGCGGCGGTACGGAAGGCATCCAGAAGTATGGCACGAGAAGCGGTCTGCAGCGTTATCGCTGCAAAAAATGCGGGCGTCTTTTCATTGAGGCCTCAAACGCAGTGCTGTTCGGTACTCATAAAGACATTTCTGTCTGGGAAACCTGCATGATCTGCCTGCTGGAGGGACTTTCCCTTCGAAAGACTGCTGACAGATGTGGAATCAGCGCGGGGACAGCACTGATATGGAGAAAAAAGATACTGGATGCTCTCCGCGGCCGGGCACTCCGGGCCTGAGAGAAAAGGGGGAACAGTCCCGCTGCGCGCATCCCTTCTTCCCCGTCCAGGGGCCGGCCCCGCGCCCGGGGGCTGCGGCGTTGCAGAGAAGGGCCGGTCAGTGCTATATCTCTCCCTTGCCGCAGGAAAAGGCCGGCCCCTGCGCGGGCATGCCGGCCCGGCTCCCAGCCATGCCCTCCATCCTTGATTTCTGAGGAGAAATACCATGCCTGTCTTCCGTTCCGCTCTGGCGATCTGCCTCGCCCTGGTCGTCGGACTGTTCTTCCAGGCGCCCGCCCAGGCAGCCGGCCAGAACAAACGCAGCGACATCATCGTCAATCAAACCGGCAAGGAAAACGCCGCGCCGGCCTACCTGAATCCCCAGTTCCGCTATCAGGGCTCCAGCAGCACCTCCGACGGCTCCCGTCTGCACACCCAGCACCTCAAGCAGAGCATGTCCGGCATGCTCGTGGCTGACTTCAACGGCGACGGGAAGAATGAAATAGCCATTCTGGGCCAGCACGATGTGGCCGTCTTCACCTGGGCCGGCAAGAACTCCCGCCTGCAGGAACTCGGCCGGACGCAGATTTCCACCACCAACGACTGCTTCAGCTTCCGTCCTCTGGACATGAACCGGGACGGCGCCATGGACCTGGTCATCTGCACTTCCAGCGAGGAAGACAACAGGCCCTACACCTATTTCTACAGCTTCAAGGGCAACAAGTTCTCGCAGCTGGCCCGCCGGGCTCCCTACTTCATCAGCGTGGCCAAGATCCCGCCCTACTTCACCCCCACCCTGGTGGGCTCCGACTGGGATTCCGTGCGGCTCTTCGCTCCCGGCGTGCGCGTGGTGGAGCAGCGCGGCGACAGCTACGGCCTCGGCACCAGACTCGACATGCCCAAGGGCACCAACTGCTTCAACTTCACCTACATTCCTGCCGGCAAGAGCTCCCGCGAGCAGCTGGTGGTCCTGAGCGACGACGAGCGGCTGAAGCTCTACCAGGGCAACAAGAACACCCTCATCCACACCACCATGGAGCGCTACTCCGGCTCCGCCGTGGGCATGGACCACTACAAGGGCGTGCCCGGCCTGGGCGTTGACAAGAACTACCAGATGCCCTCCAAGTACTACGCCCCCATGAATTTCGTGGCCGTGGACCTGGGCCGCAACGGCGAGCCCATCCTCCTGGTGAACAGGCCCATTTCGACGGCCTCCCAGGTCTTTGACCGCTACCGCTACTTCCCCCAGGGCGAAGTGCACGCCCTCTTCTGGGACGGCGTGGGCCTGGCCCTCAAGTGGAAGACCCGCCGCATCCGCGGTTCCGTGTCCGCCATTGACCTGGCCGATGTGGACAACAACGGCGTCCTCGACCTGGTCGTGGGCCTGAACACCTCCCCCGAGCTCGGCTTCGGCAGCCGGCAGTGCATGATCACAGCCTATCCGCTGGACATCAGCGCCATGGATCCCAACACGCCCGCCGACATGAGCGACTTCGAGGTCAACCCCAACTACTAGAAAAGAAGAGTCTTCTCCGCCCGGACCCTCGGGAGCCCGTGCGGAAGCGGATTTCCGCAGGCGCTGCCGGTCCTTCGGGGCCGGCAGTTTTTTTGGTTCCGGTCTTTCCGGGCGCCTGAGCGTCCCCTCCTCCGCGGGCGGCAGCCCCGGATCCTCCGCCCTCCCGCTCTGGTTTTTTTCCGCGAAAAACCGTATTTCTTGGGACCGGAAGCACCCTGCCGGCCCCTCGTCGGGCCGGTCTGATTCACGCAACGAACGCTTTTGAAGGAGGCCCCCCTTGCGCATTCTTGTCATTGGTTCAGGAGGCCGCGAGCACGCGCTGGTCTGGAAACTGGCGAAGAGCCCGCTCGTCTCGGAAATTCTCGTGGCGCCCGGCAACGGCGGCATGGCGCTGGAAGGGGTGGAATGCGTCCCTGTTCATGCCGACGACATCACCGGGCTTGTCCGTCTGGCCAGAGACCGGAAGGTCGATCTGGTGGTCCCGGGGCCCGAACTCGCCCTCACGATGGGCATCTGCGACGCGCTCGCCGTCGCCGGCATCCCCTGCTTCGGACCCGATCGCTACTGCTCCCAGCTGGAGGGCAGCAAGTCCTTCGCCAAGAACCTCATGCTGAAGACCGGCGTGCCCACGGCGGCCTGCGCCGTCTTCCGGGACGCCGAAGCCGCCAGGGACTTCGTGCGCTCCCAGGGCGCGCCTCTGGTCGTCAAGGCCGACGGGCTCGCCGCCGGCAAGGGCGTCATCGTGGCCCGGACTCAGGAGGAAGCTCTGGAGGCCGTGGACAGCATCATGTGTCAGAAGGCCTTCGGCGAGGCCGGCCAGTGCGTGGTCATCGAAGAATGCCTGCAGGGGGAGGAAGCCTCCCTCCTCTGCCTCTGCGACGGCGTCCACGCCGTGCCCCTGCCCTCGGCCCAGGACCACAAGGCCGCGTACGACGGCGACACGGGGCCCAACACCGGCGGCATGGGCGCCTACAGCCCGGCCCCCGTCCTCCCGGACAGCGAACTTGAGGCCATGACGGACCTGGTGATCCGCCCGGTCATCGGACAGCTGGCCCGCGAGGGGCATCCCTTTACCGGCATCCTCTACGCCGGCCTCATGATGACGGCCAAGGGACCGAAGGTCCTGGAATACAACGTCCGCTTCGGGGATCCCGAATGCCAGCCCCTGCTCTCCCGTCTGGAGAGCGATCTCGCGCAGATCATGCTCTCCTGTCTCAGGGGGGAACTCTCGCCCGAACTCGTCCGCTGCACCCCGCGCTCAGCCCTGGGCGTGGTCATCACCGCCTCCGGCTATCCGGGCAGGTACGCCAAGGGCATGCCCATCGACGGGCTCGCCGAGGCCGAGACCATCCCCGATCTCAAGGTCTTCCACAGCGGCACGAAAATGACGGACGGCCGCGTCGTCTCGGACGGCGGCCGGGTGCTCTGCGTGACGGCCCTGGGCGAGGATCTCGCCCAGGCCCGCGAGCGCGCCTACCAGGGCGTGGCCCGCATCAGCATGCCCGACAGCCGCTTCCGCACGGACATCGGCCTCAAGGGCATCCGCCGGCTGGCCGGAAAGGGGGAGTAGTCATGGCCCAGGTTGTCATATTCATGGGATCGGCCTCGGACGAGGAAAAGGTGGCCCCCTGCGCCGCCGTGCTGAAAGAGCTGGGCATTTCCTTCCGCTTCACCGTCACCTCGGCCCACCGCACCCCCGAGCGCACCGGGCGCCTGGTGGAGGAAGAGCTGGCAGCCGGCGCCAGGGTCTTCATCTGCGCGGCCGGCATGGCCGCCCATCTGGCGGGGGCCGTGGCGGCTAGGACCATCGCGCCCGTCATAGGCATCCCCATCTCGGGATCCGCCTTCGGGGGCATGGACGCCCTGCTCTCCACCGTGCAGATGCCGCCCGGCTTCCCGGTGGCCACGGTGGCCGCCGACAAGGCCGGCGCCCGCAACGCGGCCTGGCTGGCAGCCCAGATCCTGGCCCTCTCCGATCCTTCCCTGGCGCGGAGCCTGCGGGCGGCCAGAGAGAAGATGAAGAAAGACATCGAAAAGGTCGGGGAGGAGATTTCCGCCCGCTACGCCTGAAGAAGGCCCGGCAAAAAAGTTTGCCCGGGGAGCTTGACATCCCGGACATCTCAGGCTAAGTTTGCCTCTCGCATGGGCAGTTAGCTCAGCTGGTAGAGCATCGTCTTCACACGGCGGGGGTCGCAAGTTCAAGTCTTGCACTGCCCACCATGCATGCGGAACGGTAGTTAAGTCGGTTATAACGCCGGCCTGTCACGCCGGAGGCCGTGGGTTCGAGCCCCATCCGTTCCGCCATACCGCAGACACAGGCAGCTCCTTGAAAGGGGGGCTGCCTTTTTTTTGGCCTTCTGCGCCCGGGCCTTCCGGCGCGGGGGAAAAGGAAAGGCCCCGCGGGCAGAAACCCGCGGGGCCTTCTGAAAACCGCCGGATGCCGGATCAGCGGGCGCCCTTGGGGAAGAGGACCACGCCCACGGTCTTGAGAATGATGGTGATGTCCAGCAGGATGGAAATGTTCTTGATGTAGTAGAGATCGTATTCCAGCTTGCGGAAGGAGTCTTCCACCGAGGCGCCGTAGGGGTAGCTCACCTGGGCCCAGCCGGTGAGTCCGGGCTTTACCGTGTGGCGCAGGCTGTAATAGGGGATCTGCTTTTTCAGTTCCTTCACGAAGGTCATGCGCTCGGGCCTGGGGCCGATGAAGCTCATGTCGCCTTTGAGGATGTTCCAGATCTGCGGCAGCTCGTCGATGCGGACCTTGCGGATGAAGCGGCCCACGCGGGTGATGCGGTCGTCATGGGCCCTGGCCCAGACGGCGCCGTTCTTTTCGGCGTCCGTGCGCATGGAGCGGAACTTGTAGACCGTGAATTCCTTTTCAAAGAGACCCACACGGTCCTGCTTGTAGATGACCGGCCCGGGGCTTTCCAGACGGATGGCGATGGCCGTGAGCAGCATGACGGGGGCTGCCGGCACGAGGACGACCAGAGAGATGAGCACGTCCAGGGCCCGCTTGAGACGCCGCAGGGAGCCTCTGGTGTTGAGATTGAAGCCCTCGTTCTGGAGGAGCCACTCCTCGGTTATCTGGGAGATGGGGAGGCTCTTCACCACATGCTCGTAGAAGCTTCGGATGTCCACCACCATGGCGCCGTGGAGCTTGGCTTCCAGAAGCGCGTGGGCGATGTCATCGTCGATGGGGGCGTCAGGCAGCAGCAGAATCATGGTGGCCTGATGCTCCCGGGCCGCCTCCAGCACATTGAAGGGCGGGCCCAGGCAGGGGCCCGCGTCCGGATCCATGTCCTGCTCGCCCACATAGCCGATGATCCGGGCCTTGGGGAGGCTTTCGTTGAGAAGCTGGCGCACCCTGCCGGCCCTGTCCACGCCCACCAGAAGAATCCTCAGGGGATGGGTGAGCCGTTCCGTGTTCCGGTAGTAGAAGTAGCGCCAGGTCAGGCAGAGCAGAAGGGAAATGAGAAAGAGCAGGCCGATGGTGCTGCGGTCAAAACGCCAGTGCTGGAAGGCGTAGGAGGCCGTGGCGGAACTGATGATGCCCAGCAGGCAGGCCACGAAGACCCGGCCGATGGTCTCCTTGAAGTCCTCGTTGCCCACATTGTAGGCGTCGAGGATGTAGAAGAAGAGGAGATAGAAGAAGAAAGTGAAGAGGCAGGCGCCCGTGTAGTCCTCAAAGACGTTCAGATCCGCCGGCAGCGTGACGAATTCGCAGGCGACCAGGGCGATGAGCAGACAGAAGAAGTCTATGGCCTGCAGAAGGCCCCGACGGTAATTGCTAATCATGATGCGCCCCTTCCGAGGCTCGTTCGGGAATGTGCATGTCTCTGAGAATGCCGGAAGCCACGACCCGGGCGTCAAACTTTTCTTCCGCAAGCCTGCGGCCGGCCTCGCCCATGCGCCGCGCAAGAGCCGGATCGGCCAGGAAGCGTTCCATGGCCCGGGCGAGGGCTTCGGGATTTTTCACGGGCACCAGAAAGCCGTTCCGGCCCTCTTCCACCACTTCCCGGCAGCCGGGCACGTCCGTGACGAGGCAGGCCCGGCCCATGCTCATGGCCTCCATGACGGCCGTGGGCGTGCCTTCCCGCCAGGAGGGGAGGACCACCACATGGCAGGCCCGCACATAGGGGACGACATCGCTCGTCCCGCCCAGATACTCCACGTCGTTTCCGGCCTGCCAGGCGCGGATCTCGTCCTCGCCGATGCTGCCGGGACCGTGTTCTCTGGGTCCCAGAATCCGGAAGCGGGCATTCGGGTATTTCCGCCGGACCCGGGCCGCGGCTTCGGCGTATTCGCGCAGGCCCTTGGCCACGAGCAGGCGGCAGACCACCAGGAAGACGAGGCCTTCGGAGTCGTCGGGCAGGGGCTGGGGCGTGAAGCGGGCCGTGTCCACGCCGGTTCCGCGGGCAAAGAGGACCCGGGCGTTTCTTCTGAGGATGCCCTGCGTGCGGAAGAGGCCCGCGTCGTCCCTGTTCTGGAAGAAGACGCCTTCCGCGCCGGAGAGAGCCGCGCGGTAGAGCAGGACGCTCAGCAGGTGGATCAGTTTCTTGGCGGGCGTGTCGGCCTCGAAGGCGTAGCCCAGGCCCGTGATGGTGGCATAGATGTGGGGCACGCGGGCCAGGCGGGCGGCCGCGCAGCCGTAGATGACGGGCTTGATGGTGGTGGCGAAAAGGAGATCGATGCTTTCCCGACGGAAAAAGCGATGGAAATCCAGGAAGGTCTGGATGTCGCGCAGGGGATTCAGGCCCTTGCGGTCCAGACGGTAATGGCAAAGCTCGATGCCGAGGGCGCGGAGCCGGGCGTTGTTCTCTTCGTCGCCCGGAGGAACAAGGCAGACGACGCTGTGCCCCTGGGCCAGCATCTTCTGCATGAGCACGCGCCAGAAAAGGAAGACAGCCCGGGCCTGATTGCCGAGGACACAGATGCGCATGGTCTATCCTTGACGTTGTACCTGGGACGCCGGCCTGAGAGGCGGAGCGTCTCTGTGGAAGAAGATCCCTATCACAAGGTGCCCGTCAATGGGAAGATCCGTCTCAACTTGTTAAAATTATTTACAAATAAAGGGAGAAAAAGCCGGGTTTGCAGAAACCGGCACGCCGCCTGAGTGCCGCGGGCTCTGACTTCCGTCCCGGGTTTCAGGCGGGCCGCCGCAGGAGAAAGGGGAGATCAGTCTGTCAGGTTTTCCTGAGTGGCAGCGGCGGGCTCAGGATTTCCTTGAGATGAGCCGTCCTTGCTCCTCCTGCCAGGCAGCGCGGCCTTTTTGCCGAGTCCATGAGGAGCAGAATTCCGGCAATGCGCTCAAACGAAAAAACTGTTGATTTTCCTCTGTTTTCAGGGTAGGTTTGCCGAAAAGCGAGGAACAGAGCTGCTTTTCTGCTTGTGAAGGGGCAGTCAGGAAGCGGAAAGACTGTCGTCTTCACGGACGTCCAGAAAAAGCTCTTCATCATGAATATTGTATTTTGAAGGAAGAAAGTTGTCTTCCTGAGAACTGTTCACAGATCAGTCACTGATCTTGTGACGTTGATCCATTCGGGAGCTCAAGATGAAGTCATTGACAACTGTTGTCGACACTGTCGCGACACTGCCGAAGCAGGCCCCTCGCATACTTTACGAATTGAATCCGATAAACTGGTACAGGAATGTTGTAGAAGATGGAAGAAGATACAAAATCGCGCTGGAAAACTTGAAGATAGAGAGTCAGAAGGCCAAAGATGAGTATCAATACAAGAGCAAAGTACTTGATGCTGAGAAAGAGGCATACATCAAAAAGATCGATGCGCAGAAGGAAGTATGCCTGAGAGAGATTGAAGCCAGAGAACGGGAATACATAGCCAGCATAGAAGCACAATGCCAAATGTTCAGAGAGCAGAATGCGCTGACTGGGGAAGTTTTGGCACAGCATTTTAAATCACTGCAGAAATATGAAGAACAATCTGATAAAATTATAAACAATATACTTGAAAATATAAAAGAATTTTCTCCAGCCATTTTAAATTCTCTTGTTAAAATGCACAAATCTTTAATAGGACAAGTAAAGATGTGTTATGAGTCAATGCACAGGACGCTTGACACTCACAGCAGGAATGTTTCCCTGCAGATAGAAAGTCAGAAAAATTTGCAGAAAAGCTTAAGCGATCGCTCTCCGCAGAAATCCATCAAATGGGGTAATTGATGAACCCGGTATTCATTGTTGCTTTGGGAGTTGGCATTGCAGCTACAATATATGATCATTGTAGTTCAGAAACTCGAGAAGCAGAGCGTCAATATGAAGAATATAAAACAGTTTATATAAATACTTCTAATAAATTAGAAAATGATATTGAAGAAAAGAAAAGAAAAATTAATGAAGAAAAGAAAAAATATGCAAAAAGAGCCAGGAGAGAAGTAGAAAAAGCAGCAAATAGAGAAGTTGATACATTTCCCTATTTTCACGAAAGATATATTGAATGTATTAAAACTGCTAATATTGCATACAATGCTAAAAAAAGATGTGAATCAATTATAAAAGTAAAAAAGAAATATATAAGACAAACTCTTACAGAAATGAATAGGATGTATGAACAGACAAAGACAAATATTTCAAGACAGGAAAAAGAAAAAATTCATTCAGAGCTTGCATATTTAAAAAAATTAAAAGAAACATTATATGAAGAACTTAACCTGCAAATTAATGAAAGACAAAATTTTCTTGATAAAGTGAGAAAATTCAATAATGCAACACATGATCTTAAACTGTACATCAGAGATAATTGCCCAGGCGGGATAGAATGGTTTTACTATCGTGAGGAAAGGAAGGCAACGGAGGAACTGTTAAAAGAACTTGAACAGACAAGCAGCCGTATGTCCGGCCTTCAGTTGCTGGAGAAAGGAAAAACTTTCGTCCGGCAGAAGATTTTGCCTGCGATCACCGGGAAAGGCTCTGCCGTCCTTCAGTTCTTTCGGCGCGTGCAGGGAAAAGGCTGATTCGCCGCGCCATGCACTGCCAGCGCTTCCAGATGCGTCATGACCTCTTCAGGGCCTTCGGCGCGCACTGCGCCAGGGAGGGGAAATTCTCTTTGGGGAGAAACCTCTGGGAGAGAAAGCGCTCATTCCCGGCAAAGATGTTTTTTCATCCGGCAATTTCCATGGCCAGGCTGGCCCCGCACCCTTCTCGGCGGTCAGCGGCGCCAACCCGGGACATTCCTTCTGCCATGGACGACAGTATGCTCTGGAAGGTGAAAAGCTACTCATGACTCACCCTCCGGAGGGAGAGATCCGCATATCCCGATTCAGCACGAAATGACGAGGAGGCAAAAGTTTCTCTCTCGAAATGGAGATTGAAACCAGAGAGCTTTCAGAGTACCTTCTCTCGCAACCCCCTCGTACCGGCCAGCGCCGTACGAGCCCCGACTCCCCGCGGAGTCGGTTTTTTTTTGGCCGATTCCGTTCCTGAACGCAATGACGGCGCACGCAGTCCGGATTTCCCGTCCCGTCTCAGGCGTCAGCCGCAATCCGGCGGCTGCCGGCACGGCGAGACGAACCCTCCGCCTTCGCTGAGGAACAGTCAGGGGCTGCGTCGGTCACCCTCAGGCCGTCTGCCCTGGGCGGATCGGAACTGATTCCGGGAAGGGAGGCGGCCCGCCTTCGATCACAGGGTGGCCGGCGCTCAGCGCCACGACTCGAAGGATTCTGTCGGGAGGAAGAGGC
>CAZFTQ010000085.1:0-7952 GCA_964522365.1 uncultured Desulfovibrio sp.
GGCCGGCGAGCCGCGGGAAAAGGGCCGTTCAGCGCGCTGTGAGGTTCCCCGGGAGAGCTAACCGGCTCTGCCGCCTGCGGGAAGGAGAGATACCCGGGGCGCGCCGTGCGAGGTTCCTGCCCGGCGGAGTATCCGTCCGTTTCTGCCGGCGTGAAAAGCACGGAAGCTTTTTTCAGAAGCCCCATAGACAAGGCCTGTTTCATGCTTATTCTTTCTTGTGCTGGGAGAACACTGCCTTGAACATGGCATCTTTCTTCAGAAATCCCCTATTCTTCTCACAGCACACCAGTATCACTGTGCGAAGTCTCTTCAAAAGAAGAAAACCGTTCAGTGCGCATAGCCACCAACAAGAACTTGTTCTTTCACATAATGACACAGACTGCACAGCCTTTGTCCTCCTTGTGAGGAGGAACCGGCTCTCCCTGGAGAGAGTCGGAGGAGCACAGAGATGAACTTCGAGAAATTTACAGACAAAGCAAGAGAAAGCGTGCAGGACGCCCAGAGCCTGGCCATGGGCCTGGGACACCAGGAAGTGGACGCGGCCCATCTCGCCCTGGCCCTGGTGCGCCAGGAAAACGGCATCGTGCCGTCCATCCTGGACCGCATGGGCGTGGAGCGCAAAGCCTTTGCCGTGGCCTTGGAAGAAGTCGTCCGCAGGCGGCCTTCCGTCTCGGGCGCGGCCCGCAAACCGGACGCCAGCCAGCGGCTCTTTCAGGTCCTGCAGGCGGCCCAGCAGGAAGCCGCCCGCATGCGTGACGAATATGTCAGCGTGGACCATCTTTTCTGCGCTCTCACGGACGAGCCCGGCTCGAGCCCCCTGGGCAAGGTCTTCAGGGAATACGGCGTGAGCCGCAACGCCTTTCAGCAGTCCATGGCTGCGCAGCGCGGCGGCAGCCGCGTCACCAGCGCCTCTCCCGAGGACACCATGGAAGCCCTGGCCAAGTACTCCAGGGACCTGCTCAAGGATGTCCGGGAAGGCAAGCTCGATCCCGTCATCGGCCGCGACGAGGAAATCCGCCGGGTCATTCGGATCCTCTCCCGCCGCACCAAGAACAATCCCGTCCTCATCGGCGAGGCCGGCGTGGGCAAGACCGCCATTGTGGAAGGCCTGGCCTTCCGCATCGTCAAGGGCGATGTTCCCGAGAGCCTCAAGGACCACAGACTCCACGCTCTGGACATGGGCGCCCTCATCGCCGGCGCCAAGTACCGCGGCGAGTTTGAGGAGCGGCTCAAGGCCGTCCTCAAGGAAGTGGAAAAGAGCGGCGGCACCATCATTCTCTTCATCGACGAACTCCACACCATCGTGGGCGCCGGCAAGGGCGAAGGCTCCATGGACGCGGGCAACCTCCTCAAGCCCATGCTGGCCAGAGGCGAGCTGCACTGCATCGGCGCCACTACCCTGGACGAATACCGCCGCTACCTCGAAAAGGATCCGGCGCTGGAGCGCCGCTTCCAGCCGGTCCTGGTGGAAGAGCCCTCCGTGGAGGACGCCATTTCCATTCTCCGCGGTCTCAAGGATCGCTTCGAGGTGCACCACGGCGTGCGCATCAGCGATTCCGCCCTGGTGGAAGCCGTCACCCTTTCGAACCGCTACATTCCGGACCGTCAGCTGCCGGACAAGGCCATCGACCTCATTGACGAGGCGGGCGCCATGATCCGCACGGAAATCGACTCCCTCCCCACGGAGCTCGACGAAGTGAACCGCAAGGTCATGCAGCTGGAAATCGAGCGCGAAGCCCTGCGTCGGGAAGAGGACGAGGCCTCCCGCGAGCGTCTGGGCCGCCTGGAAAACGAGCTTGCCGATCTGCGGGCTTCCCAGGCGGATCTGCGGGCCCAGTGGGAAAAGGAGAAGGGCGGCATCGAGCATGTCCGCCGGCTCAAGGCCGACATCGAGCAGGTGCACAACCAGATTGAAGAGGCCAAGCGGGTGGGCGACCTCAACAGGGCGGCCGAGCTCACCTACGCGAGACTCCCCCAGCTCAAGAAGGATCTTCAGCAGGCCTCCGAAAGCCAGAACGGCGAAAAGCGCCTCCTGCGCGAGGAAGTGGGCCCGGACGATGTGGCTCAGATCGTGGCCCGCTGGACCGGCATCCCCGTCACCAGACTCCTGCAGTCCGAGCGCGACAAGCTGCTCAGGCTGGCCGACCGCCTTCACGAGCGGGTGGTGGGCCAGGACGAGGCCGTGCAGGCCGTGGCCGACGCGGTGCTCCGCGCCCGGGCGGGTCTCGCGGATCCCTGCAGGCCCACGGGGTCCTTCCTCTTCCTGGGCCCCACCGGCGTGGGCAAGACGGAACTCTGCAAGGCTCTGGCCGAAGCCCTCTTCGACACCGAGGAAAACATGGTGCGGCTGGACATGAGCGAGTACATGGAAAAGTTTTCCGTGTCCCGCCTCATCGGCTCCCCGCCCGGCTATGTGGGCTTCGAGGAAGGCGGCCAGCTCACCGAGGCGGTGCGCCGCAAGCCCTATTCGGTGGTGCTCTTTGACGAAATCGAGAAGGCCCACCCGGATGTCTTCAACATCCTCCTCCAGGTCCTGGACGACGGCCGTCTCACGGACAGCCACGGCCACACGGTGGACTTCCGCAACACCATCATCATCATGACCTCCAACATCGGCTCCCAGCGCCTGCTCCAGGGCATCACCGCCACGGGCGAGCTCGCGCCCGGCGCCAGGGAAGCGGTGCTCAACGAACTCAAGGGCTCGTTCCGGCCGGAATTCCTCAACCGCGTTGACGGAACCGTTCTCTTCACGCCCCTCAGGCGGGAGCAGGTGGCCCGCATCGTGGAGCTCCAGCTGAATCGCCTGCGCAGGCGGCTGGCCGAGCGCCAGATCAATCTCGCCATGACCGATGAAGCCAGGGAGCGCGTGGCCGACGAGGCCTACGATCCCGTCTACGGCGCCCGTCCCCTCAAGCGCTATGTGCAGCAGAGCATCGAGACGCCGCTGGCCAGGGAGATCATCGCCGGCAGGATCCGTGACGGCCAGGATGTGACGGTGGAACTGAAGGGCGACGAACTCACCTTCTCCGCCAGGGCCGGCCAGAAGGCCTGAGACAGGCGGTAAAAATGCGGGGAGCCGGGAAAAATCCCGGCTCCCGACGTCTTCAGCGGCGCGGGAACCGGGCTTCGGCCGGTCCCCGCGCTCTTGATCAGGAATGGGCTGCCGCTTCAGGCGCGGCTGTCCGGCTCCTTCCGTCTCCCCCGGCCTCCGGGGTCACTCTTCTGACGGAAGCGGATCCGGGCGGGGCATTCCGGCGGCGATCTCCTGAATCAGGCTGTATCCGGCAAGCCCGTCGCGCCATTCCCGGGGGATGGCGTCGAGGCCGTAGGCAAGGCCCGCCATGGCGCCCGTGACGGTGCCCGTGGTGTCCGTGTCGTCGCCCAGATTGACGGCCCTGAGCACGGCGTCCCGGTAGCTGTCCGTCGTGAGAAAGGACCAGAAGGACGCCTCCAGGGTATGGATGACAAAACCGCTGCTCCGGATGTCCTTTTCCGGCAGCAGGCGGATGTCCTCCCCGAGGATCCTGCCGAATCTGCCGAGCGTTTCCGGGCTGATGAAGGGAACGCCCCGGGAGAACTCCTCTCTGAGCCCGGCGTAGGCCTCTCCCTTTTCCATGCCCCGGCGCAGCCTGTTCAGCATCTCCACATAGAGGAAGCAGGCGGCCGTGGACCATTCGTGGCCGTGGGTGATGGAGGAGACATCGCGGACGACGGCGAACCTGTCCCCGGCGTCGGGGATGCCGTCCATGATGAAGGTCAGGGGCGAAATCCGCATGAGGGAGCCGTTGCCGTTGTCGTATTCGTCTCTGCCTCCGGCCTTTTCCGGGCGCACCCCGTGCTTCAGACGCCTGATGGCCGCCGAGGTCGCGCAGCCTACGTCAAAGACCTTGCCGTGAGCCGTGTAGGCTCCCCTGTCGAGCCAGTCGATGAATTTCCGGCCGATCTGCGCGAGGTCAAGTCCGCGGCTGCCGCCTGCGGAAAGGCTGTCGGCCAGGGCCAAGGTCAGGGATGTGTCGTCTGACCAGGTTCCGGCGGGCTGTCTGTGCGTGCCGAAGCCCTGCATCTCCGTCACATGGAAGGATCCGCGGGGCATGAACTCCACGGGCACGCCCAGCGCGTCCCCCACGGCCGCCCCGAGAAGGAGCGCCAGCGGGAGATCGTCCCCCTTCGCGCGCGCCTTGTCCGATGCCCCGGATCCCCGCGTCTGCCGTGCCGTTGCTTTCTCCATGTCGATTTCCTCCTGCCGAGGCCGGCGGCTTCGGCTTTCCTGGGGACAAAAGGGAAGCCTGCTTCCCTGTTTTCACTTTTTTTCAGGCCCCCTGGCCGGAGAACCGGCCCCTTTCCTCCGCCCGGGGCCCGGGCAGGGGGGGACAACCGGGAGCGCTTGCGGGGGCGTTCCTCCCGCGGGCCCGGAGGGCCGGGAGTCCGCCGGACAGGGGAAAGCGGGGAGAGATCTTTTCCCGCCGTCCGGCCGGGATCTCAATGCCTGTGCGGGAACAGATCCCTGCGCGGCATTCTGAGCGCGATGCTTCGGATCATCCCGCTGCCGGCAAGCCCGTCGCGCCATTCCCGGGGGATGCCCTCGAGACCGTAGGCGAGGCCCGCCATGGCCCCTGTCACGGCGGCGGTGGTGTCCGTGTCGTTTCCCAGGTTGACGGCCCTGAGCACGGCCTCGGGGTAGCTGTCCGTGGTCAGAAAACACCAGAAGGCCGCTTCCAGGGTTTCAACGACGAAGAAGCCGCCGCGGATTTTCTCTCTGGGCTGCTGACGGATGTCCTCCCTGAGGATTCGGGCGAATTTGTCCAGCGCGGACCGGCTGATGAAGGGAACGCCCCTGGCGAAGACGGCCCTGAGATCGGCGTAGGCCTCTCCCTTTTCCATGCCCTCCCGCAGTCTGTTCAGCATTTCCACATAGATGTGGCAGGCGGCCACGGACCATTCGTGGGCGTGGGTGATGGAGGAGACATCGCGGACGACGGCGAATCTGTCTTCCGCCTTCGTGATGCCGGGCATGAAGAAGGTGAGGGGCGAAATCCGCATGAGGGAACCGTTGCCGTTTTCCCCTTCCTCCCTGCCTCCGGATTCTTCCGGGGCCGCGCCTTCCTTCAGGCGCCGGATGGCGAGCATCGTGGTGCGGCCGATGCCGACGGCCCTGCCGAAGGGCGTGAAATCGCCGTTGTAGAGCCAGCGGATGAAGCGTGAGGCGATGCGCCGCAGGTCGGGCCTGTCGCCGTAGGGCAGAAGGGCGTCCGCCAGGGCCAGCGTGAGAGAGGTGTCGTCGGACCACAGGCCCCGCGGCAGGAGACCCTGCGCGGACGCAAGCCCGGTCACATGGAAACTGTCCCTCAGCATGCCTTCCACGGGCACCCCCAGAGCGTCGCCGACGGCGACTCCCAGAATCATGGCGAGCGCCTTGTCGTCCGCCCTGGCGAAGGAGGGACAGTCCGCGCCTTCCCAGTAGACATCGCCGGGCTTTCTGCCGGGCTCCGGATAGGCGCCGCAGCTCTCGGTGTCCGGGCTGTCCGTCTGCAGGCCGCCGACGACGCAGGCCCTGTGCAGACATGTTTCACAGGCGGCGGGATTGGGCTGCCGCCGCTGTTCTTCCTCCATCGTATTCTGAGAATCCTTCCTGTCCATATCGCCTGCCTCGGATGCGTTTCCGGGTTTCTTTGCGGAAAAGACGGGCCGTTTCGCCGTGTTTCCCCCGCCGCCGGAAAGCCTCTCCGAAGCCTCCGGCCGCGGCCGGACGCACGTCTTTTTCCCGTCCCTCCGGGCTCTCTCCCCGCCGGGTCAGACAGGGCCTTCCGCACGGCTCCGCGCAGCCCATGCTGCTGTCTTCCTAGCCGGAAACACTGTCCATTGCAAGATGTTCCGGATTTGTCACAGCCGTGCCGTTTCGGAAATGCCGCAGGCTGCGGCCTCGATGGGAGGGAGTTTCCGTCTTCGGGATCGAGGGCGCGGGCGGAGGAAGGGGCAGGGCCGCCCGCCCTGGGGCGCCGGAGCCCCTTTCGCCGGAAAGGCTTGCGCGGAAAGGAGACCGCGTCCTGATTCTCAGCGCCTGAACAGATCCCAGCGGGGGATTCTGACGGCGATGTCACGGATGATGTCGGGCCTGACCAGCGCGTCGATCCATTCCCGGGGGATGGCCTCGAGGCCGTAGGCGAGGCCCGCCATGGCCCCGGTGACGGCCGCCGTGGTGTCGCTGTCCCTGCCCAGGTTGACGGCCCTGAGCACGGCGTCGCGGTAGCTGTCCGTGGTGAGCAGACACCAGAGGGAGGCTTCCAGCGTGTCAATGACAAAGGCGCTGGTCTCCAGGTCCCTTTCGGACAGCCGACGGATGTCCCTGCGGATGATCCTGTCGAATTTTTCCATGGTCTCGGCGCTGATGAAGGGGACGCCGCCGGCGAACTCCTCCCGCAGTCCGGCGTAGGCCTTTTCCTTCTCCATGCCGTCGCGCAGCCTGTTCAGCATTTCCACATAGATGTGGCAGGCGGCCGTGGACCATTCGTGGGCATGGGTGACGGAGGAAATATCGCGGACAATGGCGTATCTGTCCTCCGCCTTCTCGATGCCGGCCACGAAAAAGGTCAGGGGCGAGGTCCGCATGAGGGAGCCGTTGCCGTTGTCGCTCACATCCCGGCCTCCGGCCAGGAGCGGGGGTGTGCCCGACCGCAGGCGGCGGAGGGCCTGCCGGGTCCGGCGGCCTGAACCGATCGCCTTGCCCAGGGGGGTGAAGCGTCCCCTGTCGAACCAGGCAAGGAAGTTGTCGGCGACGCGCCGCAGATCCGGTCTTTCGCCCGAGGGAGGAAGGGCGTCCGCCAGGGCGAGCGTCATGGATGTGTCATCGGACCAGACGCCCGGCAGACGGCCGGGTTTGGCCGTCATGCCGGTCGCGCGGAACTTTCCTCTCCACGCGCCTTCCCAGGGCACGCCGAGGGCGTCGCCCACGGCAACACCGAAAATCATGGCCAGGGCCTTGTCGTCGGCCTTCTGGTAGAGCAGGCAGTCCGCGCCGTCCAGATAGACCGCGGGCGGCTTCCGGCCGGGTTCCGGAAACCGGTCGCAGCAGACTGAGTCCGGGCTGTCCGTCAGGACGCCGTCGATGACGCAGGCCCTGCAGAGACAGGTTTCACAGGGGTACGAGCGGGGGATCCTTGAACCCCGCTCTTCCTCGTCGCGTTGAGATTCACGGTTTTCCATTTTTTCCTCACAGATGTCTGCGGCCGACGGGGGCCGTCCTTTCCGCACTCTTCGTTCGTCCGGTTCCCTGAAAGCGTTCCCGCCTCAGGGTCTGCCGGGCGCTTCGGGCGGGGAAGCGTTTATCTCTTTCTGCCCAGAGCCATGTCGGAATAAAATTTGGGAAGCCTGTTTCCCGGATTGTATCCTTCTTCCTTTTTGCAGATGTCTTCAATTTTACTGGACAGAATATCTGAGTCTTTTATGTCTTTGGACAATGTTTTAGATTGTTCCTTCAGACATTTTATATAAGATTTGTTTTGTTCTTCTTTAAGATAGTCATTCATTCGTATTGTGTACGGATAACATCCTCCCTCATTTCCGCTGTAGACCCAGTCAACAAGTCTGCCGTTTGTAAAAACGCATTTGATTTTGCACCTGAAGTTTACGTAATGAGTCTCTGAACCAAGAGTGTTCATGGAAAAATTGCTGCCGCCGATGGTGCCATAGCTTGTCTGATAGGAAGGGAGTTCGTATGATTCGGTATAGTTGTTTCCCCAGTAATACACGACTGTCTCACTGTCTATGGGCATCCCGCCGTCCGGATAGCCAAGCACCTGAAAAACTTCTTTCGGGGAGGCGTTGTCCAGATGATAGAGCCCCGTGGAGATGTCGTCCATGCTGGCGCATCCGGCGAGCAGGAGGCAGCAGATGGTGAGCGCGAATTTTTTCATGTCTTTTCCCCCGATGCGTGTGTGAACGGCGTCATGCCCTTT
>CAZFTQ010000085.1:8052-9712 GCA_964522365.1 uncultured Desulfovibrio sp.
CCTTTCGGGCCGGTTTTCACCCGGGATGTCCTCCAGGGACGCTCCGGGTGCCCTGACGGCTTCACTCTACGGAGGGATGAACCCGAATTGTCGCTTTCCAGGAGACAATCTGCCGGCCGTTTTGTGCCTGATGCTGACCGGTGTGGTCCTCTGTGGAAAGACCGCGGGCAGGATCGCCTGATTCCCTCCGGGCGAAGGAGGCGGCTTTCCTCTGCCCGGGGGAAAGGGCTGGCGTTTCCGGAAAAAAAGAAAGCGCCGGAAGGGGACTTCCGGCGCGTGTCTGCGAAAGGCGCGGTCATAGGGATATGGTTTTCGGGAGGCGAAGGTTTCCGGCGGAGGACTCTCTCTTCAGTCCGGCGCTGCCGGGGCGGTCGGGAGGGGCGGATCCCCGTGAAAAAGCGTCTGGCCGGCTGAGAAGTCTTCTTCAGCCAGGACGGCTGGGGAAAAAGCCGGAGGAACCGCCCGATCCGCCCGCCGCCGGATTTCCGCGTCAGTCCGCTTCATTGTTCCATTTTTTTGCAACATGAAGAGCTTCATTGAGGATTTCTTCCCGGTGCGCATTGACAGCTTCGCGGGCTCTTTCCCGATCTCCTGTTCTGTAGCGGTAAGAGCCGCATCGGCTGTTGTAATCCCTCACTTCCGTATTGAAAGAGAGGATGGCCGAGTTGCTGTTCATCCTGCTGCGGACGGTATCAAGTATCATTTCCTGTCTGAGGCACCAGCAGATTTCTGAAAAAGAAAGAATATTGCCGTTTCCAATGCTGGGAATGGTGTACGTGGGCATCGGCTCACGCTTTTGGGGAGCAGGCTGGACGGGACTGCGAGGCGTTTCGACCCGAGGGGTCGAAGGAGCGGATGAAACGCCCGCGTGATCGGGAACGTACGGCTTCGATCGGGTTCCATTCACATGAATATACGCGGCGATCCAGACGATGAGAACCAGCACAACCCACACGAAAAGAAACACGCGTCGCCGTCTGCTTTCGTTCTTCCAGGCGTTCCCGGAGGCGGCTGCGGCCTTCCCGGCGTCTGGTGATGTCCCTGATGCGGCAGCGGGTTTCCCGGCGTCTGGAGATGTCCCTGAGGCGGTTTTTTCCATGCTGCCCGGAGCGGACTGCGTCCGGGACGGCGTCCCGGACGCAGGTTTGGCCGAGGCCTTGAGGGCTTCGATGCGCTGTGCGTCGATTTTCGATGTCAGCCGGATCAGACCGGCAAAACCTTGGGCTTCGTTTTCAGACACGGGGAAAATCCTTCTGGCGTCAGTCAAAAATTTCGCTCAGCCGAGCACACTTTTTCTCGCGGGCGAGGCGGATCGCGGTGTCGAGAACATGAACGTTGTCCTCGTCCAGATACGAAAGGGACAGGAGAGGATCCTGACTCTTGATGAAGTCCATGTGGAGCATGCCGTCCGCGTCCCAGGTGGTGAGCAGAATCCAGGGGATAAGCTGGGAGGGACTGGGCGGCAGTTCGATCCCGGTGTCGCTGACCACGGCGCTCCCGAACCGGAATTTCCTGCCCCGGCCCAGCTCGTGCACGAATTTCACAAGCAGGGCGATGCCGGCGGATTTCCACAGTCTGCCGGCAATTGCCAGAAAAACGTCCTGCTCTCCGGTGACAATGGAGGCCGATTCCTGCGCTGTCCCGAAAAATACCGTATAGG
>CAZFTQ010000086.1:0-9546 GCA_964522365.1 uncultured Desulfovibrio sp.
AGGGACGGGAGAGGGACAGTCCTCTTTCTCCGGCTGAAAGAAAATGCAGGTCTGCGGCCCCTTTCTCAGAGCGGCCCCGGGGGACGCCGGGGAAAAGGGCCGCGGCTGAGCCGGTGAGAGTCTTCCGGAGCTCCTGTCCGCCCCGGAGGGGCCGCTTCGGGAATGCCAGGGGGCTCTCCTCCTTCTCTTCGGTCTTCCCGCCCTTTTTCAGGGCAGCCGCCCCTGCCTGAAAGCCTGAACGGGGCCCCGGCGCGGTTCGAAGCAGGGATCCCCGACTCTCCAGCCCGCCTGCCCCGGCCGGCCGCGGATCACAGGCCCGTGAGCCTCTTGCGGCGGAAGGGAGAGGATCCCTTTTTCCGCCTCCCTTGAAGCCGGTCTCATTTTTGCGTAGAGCAAAACCTGTCTGTCCATGTCAGCGCTCCGGCAGAGGCCGCCCCGCGCCCGCCGGACAAGGGTATCTCATGTCTGAAAGAAAAATGTCGCCCATCCTCAAATGGGCCGGAGGCAAAACCCAGCTGCTGGATCGCCTCGTCCGGCGGATGCCGGCAGCATATGAAACCTACCACGAGCCTTTCCTCGGCGGAGCCGCCCTGCTCTTCCGGATTGCTCCCGATCGGGCCCGCGTCAATGATGTCAACGAGCAGCTTGTCAATCTCTACACGCAGATAAAAAACGCCCCGGATTCGGTCCTGGAAAAGGTGCGGGAGCTTGACGCGGAGCCGTGCACAAAGGAAAGATATGTCCGCGTCCGCGCCCGGTACAATGAAAAAATAGCCGGGCGCGCCCTGGATGCGGAATGCGCCGCTCTCATGATCTGGATCAACAAGCACTGCTTCAACGGCCTCTACCGGGTCAACGGCAGAGGGCTTTTCAATGTTCCCCACAACAACAGGACAGCCGGCTCCTCCGTTGACGAGGGGAACCTGCGGGCCGTCGCCGGATATCTGAGCCGGGCGGACATCGCCGTGACCTGCCTCGACTTTGAAAAGGCCTGCGAAGCCGTCGCCCCCGGCGACTTTGTCTATCTCGACAGTCCCTATGTGCCCGAAAGCGCGACGGCGGCCTTCACGAGCTACACCAGGGACAGCTTCGGGCTCGAAGATCATGAAAGACTGGCCCGCGTCTTCAGGCGCCTGGACAGACTGGGCGCGAAGGTCATGCTCTCCAACAACGACGTGCCCCTCGTGCGATCGCTCTACGCGGGCTACGCCATGGAGGCCTTTCCGGCGCGCCGCCTCATCTGCAGGGACGCGGACAGACGGACGGGAAAGGAACTTCTCGTCACCAACTACTGAGCCTTTCCCCCGGGGACAGCGGCAGAGCCTCCTTTTCCGGCATCCCGCACGAAAAAGCCGCCCTGCGAGGCCCCCCGGGCCCCTTTCCTTCCCCCGCCCTCCCCCGAAAAAAAGCCAGACCCCGTGCAGATCCGCGGATTCCGCCGCGGGAATCTCTTTCTTCCCCGGATCTTTTCCCCCAAAGTCCCGGCCGGCGCTCTTCAATTTGCATCCCTTCTGATTTTTGCGTAAAAAGAAGGTTCACGCCGGTTCTCTCATCTCCCTTTTTTCCCGCCGTGCCCAGGGCCTTCGCGCATGCGTCCGCCCCCCTTCCGCTGGCAGCCCTGCCCCCGCGCCGGCGCCCCGCGCAGGCCGCCGTCCAGCATCCTCTCCGTCCGGAGGCCCCATGCATCTGCCGCGTCCGGCCAGATTCAGTCTGGCCTTTCTGATCCTTTCCCTTGCCCTCTCCTGTCTTCTCGCCGGCTGCAGCGACAAGGCCGGCGACAGAGCGAAACGTCAGAGGGAAGTGACGGTGCTCAGGCTGGAGCCCAGGAACGTGCCTCTCACGGCGGAGCTCGCTGCCCGCGTGAGCGCCTTCCGCAAGGCCGAGGTGCGGCCCCAGGTGAGCGGCATCCTCCAGCAGCAGCTCTTCACGGAAGGCTCCCTGGTACAGCAGAACCAGTCCCTCTACAAAATAGATCCCGACACCTACATCGCCGCGGTGGAAAGCGCCAAGGCCGCCGTGGCTTCGGCCGAAGCCCAGCTCAACGCCTCCCGCCTGCGCCTGGAACGCCGGGTGGCCCTGCTCAAGTCCAACGCCGTGAGCCGGCAGGGCTACGAAGACGCCAACGCGGAATTCCTGCAGGCCAAGGCCAATCTGGAAGTGGCCAGGGCCGCTCTGCGCACGGCGGAAATCCAGCTGCGCTACACGGACGTGCTCGCCCCCATCACGGGCCGCATCGGCAAGTCCACCGTCACCCAGGGGGCCCTGGTCACGGCCAACCAGGCGGACGCCCTCGCCGTCATCCAGCAGCTGGATCCGGTCTATGTGGACATGACCCAGTCGAGCTTCGCCATGCTCAAGCTCCGGGACCGCTATGTGGCCGGCAAGCTTCTGAGGCCCGGCTCCGAGCACACGGAAGTGCGGCTCCGTCTGGAAACGGGCTCCGACTATCCCCTGGCCGGCGAACTCAAGTTCGCGGACATCTCCGTGGACGAAAGCACGGGCGCGGTCCTTTTGCGCTCCATCTTCCCCAACCCGGAAAACGTTCTTCTCCCCGGCATGTATGTACGTGCCATCATCAGCGAAGGCATTGAGGAAGAAGCCATTCTGGTGCCCCAGCGGGCCGTGCACAGGGACCCCAAGGGCAACGCCAGCGTCTTTGTGGTGACCCCGGACGGCAAGGCCGATCAGCGCGGCGTGGTGGCCAATGACCATGTGGGCCGCTTCTGGATCATCAGCGAGGGACTCAAAGCCGGAGAACAGGTGGTCCTGGAAGGCCTGCAGGGCCTGCGCCAGGGCATGGAAGTGACCGTCAAGTCTGTGCTTTCCCTCCAGGATCTTGAGCAGCTGCGGACAAAGTAGCCATGTCGATATCCCGATTTTTCATCGACCGCCCCGTCTTTTCCTCGGTGCTGGCCATCCTCATCATGCTGGCCGGCTACATCTCCTTCCGCTTTCTGCCCATCGCCCAGTTCCCGCGCATGGCGCCGCCCACCGTCTCCATGATCATCGAGTACAACGGCGCCTCCGCCCAGACCATGCAGGACTCCGTGGCCCAGGTGGTGGAGCAGCGCATGACGGGTCTGGACAACCTGCTCTACATCTCGAGCAACAACAGCGCCGAAGGCCGCACCAGGATCTCCCTCACCTTTGAGCCCGGGACCAATCCCGACATCGCCATGATGCAGGTCCAGAACAACCTGGACCTCGCCCTGCCCATGCTCCCGGACGTGGTCAAGGAACAGGGCATCCGCGTCCGCAAGGTCTCCGACTCCTTCCTGCGCTTCTATTCCTTCTTCGACGAAAACGGCAAGGTGCCGGTGGAGGACATCGGCGACTTCATCTCCTCCACCCTCATCGACCCCCTCTGCCGCATCGACGGCGTGGGTGAGGCCGTCCTCTTCGGCTCGCCCTACTCCATGCGCATCTGGCTCAATCCCAACCAGCTGCGCTCCTTCAGCCTCACGCCCCAGGACGTGGTCACGGCCGTGGAGACCCAGAACGAGCAGATCTCCGTGGGTCAGATCGGCGGTCTGCCCCAGGTGCACGGGCAGGAACTCAACGTGACCCTGCTCTCCCGCGTCAAGCTGGAGACCGTGGAGCAGTTCGGAAACATCGTCGTCCGCGTCAACCCCGACGGCTCCGCCGTGCGCATAAAGGACGTGGCCCGCGTGGAAATGGGCCTCCAGTCCTATGTCATCTCCTCCCGCTACAACACCCTGCCCTCCTGCTCGGTGGGCATCCAGCTGGCCGAAGGCGCCAACGCCGTGGACACGGCCGACCGCGTGGACGCCTACATCGAGCACATGCGTCAGTTCTATCCCCCCGGCGTCACCTACCGCATCCCCTTCGACACGGTGCCCTTCGTCAAGGCCTCCATCAAGAGCGTGCTCCACACGCTCATCGAGGCCATCTTCCTCGTGTCGGTCATCATGTTCCTCTTCCTCCAGAGCTGGCGGGCCACCCTCATCCCCGCTCTGGCCGTGCCCATCGTGCTTCTGGGCACCCTGGCCATCATGAAGGCCACGGGCTCCTCCATCAATACCCTGAGCATGTTCGGGCTGGTGCTGGCCATCGGCCTGCTCGTGGACGACGCCATCGTGGTGGTGGAGAACACCGAGCGCATCATGCACTCGGAGCGGCTCCCGGCGGCGGGCGCCATCCAGAAGTCCATGGACCAGATCACCTGGGCTCTCATCGGCGTGGCCGCCGTCCTCTCGGCCGTCTTCGTTCCCATGTCCTTCTTCGGCGGCATGCCGGGCGCCATCTACAGGGAATTCTCCCTGACCATCGTCTCGGCCATGGTGCTCTCGGTCTTCGTGGCCGTGACCATCACCCCGCCCATGTGCAAGTACCTGCTCAAGCGCAAGGTGGCCCAGGCCCAGCACGGGCTCTTCGCCGCCATGAACCGGGGCATCGAGCGGGCCACGAAAGCCTACGGGAACGCCGTGCGCAGGCTCATCCGCAACTCCGGCAAGGTCATGGCGGTCTATGTGCTCCTCGCCGTCGCCGCGGTCTGGACCATGCGGGAGATGCCCACCTCCTTCCTGCCCGTGGAGGATCAGGGCCATGTGAACCTCAATGTCTTCATGCCCCCCGGCTCCACCCAGGAGGCCACCCGGTCCGTCATCATGGAGCTGGAAGACTACTTCATGAAGAACGAGGGCGATCTCATAGAAGGCATGGGCATGCTCATCGGCATGGGCCCCTACGGCAGCCGCGGCCAGAATGTGGCGGCCGGCTATCTCCACCTCAAGCACTGGGACGAGCGGCCCGATCCGGAACAGACCGCCGGCGCCATCGTGCGCCGGGCGAGGGCCCGCTTCTCCGGCCACCCCAACGCCCGCATCCTCTTTTCCGAGCCTCCGCAGGTGCCGGGCCTGGGCCAGGCCTCGGGCATCGTCATGCAGCTGCAGGATCAGGGGGGCCTGGGCTACAACGCCCTGGTGCAGGCCAGAGAAGATCTCCTGGAGATGGCCAACAGAAACCCCTACCTCTTCAATACCCGGACCTCCTCCCTGGATGACATTCCCCAGGTGCTCCTCCGGATCGACGACCTCAAGGCCGGCGTCTTCCACCTGAGCCCGGACGATGTGAACAAGAACATCTCCACGGCCTGGGGCGGCTACTATGTCAACGACTTCGTGGACCGCGGCCGCGTCAAGCGCGTCTACATCCAGGGCGACGCGCCCTACCGCATGAACCCCAACGACCTCAAGTTCTGGTACTTCCGCAATTCCGAGGGCGGCATGGTGCCCCTGGACGCCTTCGCCACCCTCCAGTGGACCTTCGGGCCCTCCCAGCTGGAGCGCTTCAACGGCGTCTCCTCCACGGTCATCGAGGCCTCCTCGGCCGAAGGCGTGAGCTCGGGCGATGCCATGAAGGAGCTGGAGCGGCTGGTGCGCGAGGAACTGCCCCAGGGCTTCGGCGTGGAATGGTCGGGCCTGAGCTTTGAGGAACACCGCTCGGGATCCCAGACCGGCGTCCTCTACGCCCTCTCCATCCTGGTGGTCTTCCTCTGTCTGGCCGCCCTCTACGAAAGCTGGAGCATCCCCTTCGCCGTCATCCTGGTGGTGCCCATCGGCGTGCTGGGGGCCCTGGGCCTGAGCACCCTGCGCGGCCTCTACAACGACATCTTCTTCCAGGTGGGCATTCTCTCGGTCATCGGCCTCTCGGCCAAGAACGCCATTCTCATCGTGGAGTTCGCCAAAACCCTGCACAGCCACGGCAAGAGCCTCACCGAGGCCGCCGTGGAGGCGGCCACCCTGCGCCTGCGGCCCATCGTCATGACCTCCATGGCCTTCCTCCTGGGCGTCTTCCCCCTCACCATAAGCCACGGCGCCGGCGCCAACAGCCAGCACGCCATCGGCACGGGCATCATCGGCGGCACTTTCCTGGCCACCTTCCTGGGGATTTTCTTCATCCCCGTCTTCTTCGTGGTGGTGAGCCGCCTGCTCACGGAACGTGATTTCTGGAAGCGCAAGAAGCGGATCAGCGCCGCCATGGCCAGGGGCAGAGAGGCCGGCAGAACATCCTGACAGTTTTTCCCGGAAAGAAGGCAGAGGCCCCGGCGCTGAAAGCGCCGGGGCCTTTTGCGTCCGGAGAAAAACGAAAAAACCCGGATCAGATGATCCGGGCGGGGCCTGCGGGAGATGACTCCCGCCGCCTGCTGCGGCCCCCGGAACGCGGGAGCCCTTTCCTGAAAAAGGATTTTTCCCTCAGGCCCTGTCCGGCGCGGGGCCCGCGGCCTTCCCGTCCTCCTCGGCGTTGGCCATGGCGAGAACGGTCTTCTCGTCCACCGCGTAGGAGAGAAGAACGGCGACCAGGAAGGAATTGTTGGCCTCGATGGCCGTCTTGACGAGCACGGGGAGGAGTTCCGTCTGAAAGGAGGGACTTCCCAGGGCGTCTTCCACGAGCAGGCGCAGGCTCCGTTCCTCCCTGTCCGAGGGGGTGCCGGAGTCCGCGGCGTGCAGACCGCAGAGCTTGGCCAGGCAGGCCTCCACGGCCGTCATGCCGGCAAACTCCTGATCCGTCACGATGTCCAGCGCCGTTCTCCCCAGGGAGAGCTGCCATTCGATTTCATCGGGGTCCGTCAGCGCGGCGCTGAAGGCCATGGTGGAGAGATCTTCAGTCATCGTCAAAAGATCCGGGATACGTCCGGATGGCGGAAACCGGCTGCCCGGCGGGCGCCGGAAACGCTCCGGATCCGGGCGGGGCAAAAAGAAAGGAGCGCCCTGCCGGGAGGGCGCCTTCCGTCTGAGTGCGTCTACATACTCCTCTCCCCCGGCGATGACAAGACCCCGGCGAAGACCCTTCCGGGCTGTCGCTGAACGATGGAGATCAGGCAGGCACTCCGATGCCGCCGCCCTGATGACCCCGTTCCGACCGGACCGCCCGGCCTGCGAGGCACGGGAAACAGCGTCGCGGGGCGCATCCCTTCCCCGCCGTTCCTGCGGGGGGCCCCGAGCCTGTCCGCAAAAGAAAAGCACAGAAAAAGCGCACAGGGCGCCGCGCCGGCGTCCCGGAAGATCCCGCCGGCATTTCAGGGCCCTGCGTGCGCGCAGGAGAAGAACGGGAAGGAACTTTCCGAAAAAATCCTTGCCTGAAAAAGAATCTTCCGGTCATCCTGAGAGAAACGCGGAGGGGAAAGCTCTTTTTCGGGGGATCCTTCCGGCGGCGGCCGCCCCTGACGCAAGGGGGCGGCCCCGCCCCCGGCTCTTTCCGAAGACGCCTGTCTTCCCGCCCGCAGCGCCCTTTTTTTCATTCCCGCCGGAAGAGCGGCGGATGCGCCTGAATACTCTCAGGAAACCCTCTCCCTAAGGGAACAGGCTGAGCGGGTTTTCCGGCGGCAGAGGAGGCCCCATGGCGGACATCGGCGGAAAAACCGTGAAGGCAGGCGGAAAGGAGCGTCCTTTCCCGCCTGAGAGCAGGCGACGGGGCCGGAAAGCCCGTCCGGACGGAGCCCCCGGAGGAGGGATCAGTCATGCACGGCGCTGACAGGAAGGAATACGGAGACTGCCAGACGCCGCTGGATTTCTGCCTGAAGGTGTGTGAGTACCTGCAGAGAGAAGGCTACGCCGCGGGCACCGAAGCGCTTCTCGAGCCCACATGCGGTTCCGGCAGCTTTCTGCGGGCGGCCGCTTCCGTTTTCGGCCACCGCAGGATTTTCGGCATTGAAATCAACCCGAACCACGCGCGCTGGGCCAAAAGCGCCGTTCCCGGGGCAACCGTGCTCGTGGGCAGCATCTTTGAACTGCGGACAAGGCCTCTCTGCGGAACCGGCAGCGTGCTGATCTGCGGCAATCCCCCCTGGGGAACCAGCGACCGGCTGTCCTGCAATCTGCCCGCGAAGAGCAATTTCAAGGGGCTGCGCGGCATCGACGCCGTCACGGGGGCGGCCGGCTTCGACATCTCCGAGGCCATCATCCTGCGGCTGCTCAATGAATACAGAGGCACGGACAGCGCCCTCTGCATGCTGTGCAAAACATCCGCCGCGCGGAAGGTGGTTCTGGAAATCGAAAGAACCGGCATGGGCTTCAGCAGAATGGAAATGCTGAACTTCGACGCCGGCAGGGTTTTCGGCTTCTCCGCCCCGGCCTGCCTTTTCGCCGTCAGGCTGTCGCCGGCGGAAGGCAGGCGTCCGGCCGTCTGCGAGGTCCGGGATTTTGACAGCGGGAGGCTGCTTGACACCCTGACCGCGGAGAAGGGAAAGCTTGTCTCCCGAAACGCGGGAAAGGAGTTCGAAGGCGCAAGTCAGCTCACCTGGCGTTCCGGCGTGAAGCATGACTGCGTCAATGTCGTCGAGCTTGACCTGAAGGACGGCCGGCTGACAAACAGGCGGAAGCATGTCGTCGACATTGAAGACGATCTGGTTTTCCCGCTGGCGAAATCCAGCTCCTTCAAGAAGCCGGTTCTCGACGAGTTTGAAAAATTCCTTCTCGTCACCCAGACGAAACCCGGACAGGATACCGGCCATATCCGCGAAAGCTGTCCCCGGACATGGGCGTATCTCAATGACAACATCTCTTTCTTCACCAGAAGAAAGAGCAGGGTTTACAACCGGTCGGTGCCTTTTTCCATTTTCGGCACAGGCCCGTACAGCTTCGCTCCCTGCAAGGTCGGGCTGTCCGGACTGTACAAGAAGCCGCTCTTCTCTCTGCTGCATTCGGACAAGCCCGTCATGACGGACGATACCTGCTACTTCCTGGGCTTTGAGGACCGCGGCGCGGCCTACGCGATGATGCTGCTGCTCAACGGGACAACCGTTCAGGACTTTCTGACGGCCTCAGCCTTTCTGGACAGCAAGCGCCCCTACACGGCCGCCCTCCTGTCCCGTCTCGACCTGAAAAAATGCGCCCACTCCGTTTCCCTGAAGACAATCAGGGAGACGGAGGCGAGACTGCGCCTGCCGCCCCGCATGACAGAGGAAATGCGCTCGCGGCTGATAGAGATTCTGGAAAGCGCCTGAGCCGGTCCCCTGAGTCAGAGCCGGTGACAACCGGGGATAAGGCTCGCCCGGCGGGAAAAGGCCCGGGGACTTCCTGCTTCCGGTCCCGGGAAGGCCGGACCCTGTCCGGGCGTCCCTGCTCAGTGAAGGACATAGGGCGGAGGCGGGGGACTCTTCTTCTCCTCCGCCTCCTCGTCGCCGGGCGCGAGGCCCTCCGGCATCTCGCCGCTCATCCTGAACCTGAGTTCCAGGCCGCAGAGGGCCTCGTAGAGATCCCGGGGTGAGAAGCAGTCCCTGTCAAAGCTCGCCCCGTAGAAGAGCATGGCTCCGTCCAGCTTTTCTCTGACGATGGCCAGGGTGCCGGGATTGCCCCGAAAGGCGGGGCTGCCCGGACAGGGCTCGGCCCAGTCCTCGGATTCCAGGCGGACCAGGGCGGCGTCCCAGGGCCCTGTCCGCAGGGGATCGCTGAAAATGGCAAATGTCCAGGTTTTCATGTGGACTCCTCGGAGTCTGCCTCGGGTCCGGAAGGCCCGCCTCGCCCGTTGCCGGCGGCGGGCCGGCCCGGGAAGAATTTCCTCTGTCCGGTCTCAGATCCCGGACGC
>CAZFTQ010000087.1:0-9262 GCA_964522365.1 uncultured Desulfovibrio sp.
ACGCTTGTCTTTTTGCGTCAGATGGGGTGCAATGTCCTGCATGGACAGAGAGCCGGGCGGTTGCGTCCGTTCATCCGGTCTCTCCGCATCTCCTTTTTCCGGTACCCCGCCATGGCCTTTTTCTTTTCCCCGCCGCCCCTCCCCGAGCACAGGGGTCTGCGCTTCATCTGGACCACGCTCCTCCTCTCATGGCTGGCGTCCTTCGGCCCTCTGTGCACGGACATGTATCTGCCCACTCTGCCGGACATCGCCAGGGAACTGCAGATCAGCGCCACCCTGACCCAGGGCAGCATCACCGCCTGTCTGCTGGGTCTGTCCCTCGGGCAGCTCATTGTGGGACCCGTTTCTGACGGCCGGGGCCGGCACGGCATGCTCGTGCTTTCGCTCCTCCTCTTCACGGCGGCCTCCTTTCTCTGCGCCCGGGCGAGCTCCGGGCCGGAGCTTCTCGTCCTGCGCTTTCTCCAGGGCTTCGGGGGCGCCGGCGGCACCGTGCTTGGCAGGGCCCTGTGCTGCGACGTCTATTCGGGCTCAAAGCTCACCCAGTACATGGCCCTGCTCATGGCCTGCCACAGCATCGCGCCCATCGCGGGTCCCCTGTGCGGCGGCTTCATCGCCGGCTTCTCAGGCTGGCAGGGCGTCTTCTTCGTCCTGGGGATGGTCGGGGTGGTCCTGGTGCTGGGAAGCGCCTTCACCCTGCCCGAGACCCTGCCGCCGGAACGGCGCATCAGGGGCGGCATCCTCTCTTCCTTCACCAACATGGGCGCGCTTTTCAGGGAGAAGACCTTCCTCTGCTACGCCGGCGTTCAGGGCTTCAGCATGGGAGGCTTCTTCGCCTACATTTCGGCCTCGCCCTTTGTCTTCCAGAACATCTACGGTCTCTCCATGGAGACCTTCAGCCTCATTTTCGGCGCCAACGCCATCGGCATGCTCTGCTTCTCCCTCCTGACGGCGAAACTCTCCGCCCGCTTCGGCGACTGGCGCCTGCTCATGGCCGGCGACAGCCTCAGGGTCATGGCCTGCCTGAGCGTGCTCGCGGTCTCCCTGACGCTTCCCGCCTCTCCCGTCCCCCTCATGGCCGCGCTCTTCTCCATGCTGGTCATGCAGAGCATCACCATGACCACGAGCTTCTCGCTGGCCATAAGCTCCCAGAGCGTGGGCGCGGGCGCCGCGGCTGGCATCCTGGGCGTGGCGGTCTTTCTCTTCGGCTCCCTCACCTCGCCCCTCACGGGTCTGGCGGGGCCGGGCGCGGCTTGGCCCATGGGCGTCGTCATCGCCCTGACCGGCTCCTGCTCGCTTCTCTGCTCCTTTTTCGGCAACAGAGGCTACCGCCGCGTCCGCGGCATTTCCTAGCGGGGAGAAACCCTGCCCCGGGGGAGGGGCCCCGCCGGCGGGTCTTCCCGCTTCTTGGCAAGGCGGGACATTCGGGCTACAAGGAGAAACGGACTTCAGGCAGGCGCAAGCCCCCTGAGCCGACGCCGGCATCCCGGCTGGGTGGGCCCCATGATTCGCATTCAGGAAATTCTCGACAAGGTGGCGGCAAAGAACAAGGACGCCGATTTTGAGCTCCTCCAGAAGGCCTACGTCTTCGCGGCCTCGGCCCATGCGGGGCAGACGCGTCTCTCCGGCGAGCCCTATCTCTCGCACCCCCTGGCCGTGGCGGACACCCTGGCCAGCATGGGCTTCGACGAGCCCACCATCGCCGCGGGCCTGCTGCACGACACGGTGGAGGACACGAGCGTCACCATCGACGACATCGCCGACACCTTCGGAGACGAAGTGGCCGACATCGTGGACGGCGTCACCAAGATCAGCCGCATCCCCTTCGACAACAAGGAGGAGGCCCAGGCCGAGAACATCCGCAAGATGATCCTGGCCATGAGCCACGACATGCGGGTCATCATGGTCAAGCTGGCCGACCGCCTCCACAACATGAGCACCCTGGACTTTCAGAAGGCCTACAAGCAGAAGCGCATAGCCCAGGAGACCATGGACATCTACGCGCCGCTTGCCAACCGACTGGGCCTCTATGTCATCATGCGGCGTCTGGAGGACCTGAGCTTCAAGTACCTGCGCCCGGACGTCTACCGGCTCATCACCCACTGGCTGGAAGATCACCAGGTGGTGGAAAAGCGCATCATCGAGAATGTGGTGACCCGGCTGAAGGAATTTCTGGCCACCAGCCGCATCCAGGGCGAGGTCTACGGCCGCATCAAGCACAAGTACAGCATTTACAAGAAGATGGTGGCGGAGTCCCTGACGCTGGACGAAATGCACGACATCATGGCCTTCCGGGTCATCGTCCAGGAAGTGAAGGAGTGCTACACGGTCCTGGGGCTCGTGCACCAGCAGTGGAAGCCCGTGCACGGCCGTTTCAAGGACTACATCTCCATGCCCAAGGCCAACGGCTACCAGAGCCTCCACACCACGGTCATCGGGCCCGACGCCGAACGCATCGAGGTGCAGATCCGCACCGAGGAGATGCACCGCCAGGCCGAGCACGGCATCGCGGCCCACTGGCTCTACAAGGAGCACGGCCGCATCAACAGCAAGGACCTCGCCCAGTTCTCCTGGCTCAACGAAATTTTCAAGCGCCAGCGGGAAGAGTCCGATTCCAGGGAATTCATGCACGCCCTGAAAATGGACCTCTTTCAGGACGAAGTGTATGTCTACACGCCGGCGGGCGACGTCAAGGAACTTCCCGAGGGCGCGACTCCCCTGGATTTCGCCTTTCATGTCCACACCAAGGTGGGCCAGCACTGCGTGGGCGCCAAGGTCAACGGCCGTCTGGTGCCCCTGGGCCGTCCCCTCAGGAACGGGGACACCGTGGAAATCATCACGGATCCCACCCGCAATCCCAACCGCGACTGGCTGAAGATCGTCAAGACCGCCAAGGCCCGCAACCGGATTCAGCACTATCTGCGCACCGAAGAGCGCATGCGGGCCATCCAGCTGGGCCGGGAGATGCTGGAGAAGGAAGGCCGCAAGGTCAGCATCAACGTCATGCGGGCCGCCAAGGAGGGTCAGCTCGCCATCGTGGCCCAGGACATGACCTTCGACGGCCTGGACGAGCTCTTCGCGGGCGTGGGCTACGCCCATGTGACGCCCCGCAAGGTGCTCAACCGTCTTTACGCCATTCTTCATCCCGACGGCGTGGGTCCGGCCAAAACGGGGGAAATGCCTCCCGTGCCCCCCGTTCTGCCCAAGGAGGAGGCCGGCAAGGGCAAGCTTCAGGCCGGCGGCGTGGCCGTCTCCGGGGTGGACGGCGTGCTCATGCGCTTCGCCCAGTGCTGCAGTCCCGTGCCGGGCGATCCCATCGTGGGCTACATCAGCCGCGGCGCCGGCATCACCGTGCACAGGGCGGACTGCCCCAATGTGCCCAACATGGAGCCCGAGCGGCTCATCTCCGTGCACTGGGAAGGCGAGGAAGTGGAGGAAAAGCCCTACCAGGCCGGCATCTACGTGGTTTCCCGCAACGAGCGCGGCGCTCTCGCCTCCGTGGCCCAGGTCATGGCCGAGGCCGATGTGAACATCACCTCCGCCAGTGTCAGCGCCATGGTGGACGGCAAGTCCGTCATGCGCTTCGTGGTGGATGTGAAGAACGCCACACAGCTCTACGATCTCATCGAAAACATCCGCCGGCAGTCCAATATCGTGGAAGTGCTGCGCGACAGCGAAAAGACCGATTCCCCGACGCCGGAGACCACCGCCTGAGACGGCAAGGAGCCCCCCCCATGGCACGCATACTGTACGGCATACACGGCACCGGGCACGGCCACGCCATGCGCGGGCTCACCATCGCCCGGCGCCTCAGGCAGCACGACTTTCTCTTTGTCTGCGCGGACGACGCCGTCTCCGTTCTCGCCCCGGAGTTTCCGGTGCACCAGATTCCCAACCTGGGCACGGTCTTCAGAAATTACCGGGTGGACATGCGGGCCACCATCCGCCGGGCCCTGCCTCTGCTCCGGCACAGGGAAAAGTACATCCGGGAGCTCACGGACCTCATCCACGCCTACGGGCCCGACGCCTGCATCTCGGATCTGGAATTCTTCGTGCCCAGGGCGGCCGCCCGCGCGGGGGTGCCCTGCCTCACCCTGGGGCACCAGCATGTCATCACCTGCTGCCGCCACAGGCTGCCGGGAAACATGTGGTGGGACACCCTGGTGCAGGGGCTCACGCCGAAATATCTCTTCCGTCCCTGCCGGGACAATCTGATCATCTCCTTCTACGCGCCCCCGGTGCTCGGGCGCTGCAGGGGGACCCGGGTGGTGCCGCCCATCCTCCGCGACAAGGTGCTCGCGGCGAAGCCCGAGGACAGGGGGCATGTGGTGGTCTACCAGAGCAATTCCACAAGTCCTGCCCTCATCGACTTTCTGAAGAAAGCCACGAAGCGCGTCTGCTATGTCTTCGGGTACCGCCGCGAGGAGGGCGAGGACGGCAATGTGCGCTTCATGAAAAAGAGCGAGGACGGATTCCTCTCCCTGCTCGCCGGCTGCTCCTATGTCATCCAGGGGGGCAGCCACACCCTCATGACCGAGGCCCTTTATCTGGGCAAGCCCGTCTTCACCATCCCCCTCAAGTCCATGGTGGAGCAGCGCTTCAACGCCCTCTACATCGAGCGCCTGGGCTACGGCATGCAGGCGGACATGGAGCATCTGGACTCTTCCCTGCTCTACCGCTTCGAAGCGCAGCTTCCGGCCTTCCGCGAAAAGATTTCCCAGGGCCGCTTCTGCGGCAACGAGACCGTCTTCGGCCTGGTGGACGCCTTCATCCGCACCGGATCCCTGCCCCTGACCGGCGAGCCCCCGGTGCAGGAGGAGTCTTCGCGGGCTTCCGAGGGGAGCCTGCGCATTCTGCCGCCCGAGCGGATGCCCCAGTTCCGGCACCCTGACGCCGGAAAGGAGCTTTGAGGCTCAGGGCTCCCTTTCAGGTTTCCCTTCCCCCTCCCCCCGTACAGGAGTCACCTTCTTGAAACAGCAGCATTCCCGGCGCTGGCCGGGCGGCAGGCTAGTCTGCGCGCTTCTCATGCCTCTACTTCTTGCACTCCTCAGTTTTCCGGCGGGCGCCGGGACCGGCGGGACCGGCTCCGGCGGATCGGCCGGGCCGGCCGCTCAGCCCGCCGGACCCGACGAGCTCCGCTTCCGGCTGGCCAACGGCATGCCGGTGTATCTCATCCGGGACAGCCGCTTCCCCATGGTCTGCACGAGACTCTACGTGCGCACGGGCTCCGGCCACGAGACCCCCGGGATCTTCGGCATAAGCCATGTCCTCGAGCACATGGTCTTCAAGGGGACCGAGCGCAGGCCCGCCCTCGGCCAGATCGCCAGGGAGGTGGAGTCCCTGGGCGGCTACCTCAATGCCTACACAAGCTTCGACAAGACCTGCTACCTGACGGACATGCCCTCCCGGCACTGGAAGACGGGCCTGGACATCGTGCAGGACATGGCCTTCCATCCCCTGCTGGATCCGAAGGAGCTGGAAAAGGAAAAGCCGGTCATCATTTCCGAGCTGGAAGGCAATGAGGACGAGCCGGGCCGCAGGCTCTTCGAGGTTCTCCAGACGGGGGCGCTTGCCGGCACGCCCTACGGGCACCCCATCATCGGCACCCGGGAGAGCATCCGGGCCGTGACCCGGGAAGCTCTGCAGGCCTACATCAGCCGCTGGTACCAGCCCCAGAACATGCTCCTCGTCATGGCGGGCGACATGGATCTCGCCGAGGTGAAAGCCCATGTGGAGGAGCGCTTCGGGGGTCTGAAGACCGGCGCGGGCCTTTCCGAGGACGAGGACGTCCGGCCCGAGCTCCCGGCCCCCGGCAAAAGAAGCGCCGTGACCCGGGGCAGATGGAACAAGGTCTATCTGGGCCTGGCTCTGGCCGTGCCCGGCAGCCGGGACTTCGTCTCCCTGGATCTGGATCTTCTGAGCTACCTGCTGGCGGGCGACGGCACGTCGCTTCTCCAGCGCCGCTACCGTCTGGACCGCCGTCTGGTGGACAGCATCAGCGTGGACAACATGAGCCTCTCCCGGCAGGGGCTTTTCAGCGTCACGGCCGTGCTGGATCCGGACAGGGTGGAAGAGGTGCTCACGGGCCTTCTGAGGGACCTCAGGGGGCTTTCCATGAGCGCCTTCACCCCGGAGGATCTCGGGAGAGCCAGATTCAACATCCTCGACGGCTTTGACCGCAACGCCGAAACCCTCAACGGCCTCACTTCCTGGCGGGCCGAGATGGAGTTCGGGCTGGGCGGCCGCCAGGGCGAAGCCAACATCCGCAAGGCCCTGGAGGACGCGGATCTGGAGGCCGTGGGCCGCGCGGCCGCCCGCTGGCTCAGGCCCGAGGGTCTGGTGCTCAGGGTGCTCGCGCCCGAGGGCGCGAAGCTTCCGGATCTGGAAGCTCTTCTGGACAGGGAATGGCCCGTGCCGCCCGGATCGGCCCGCGGCGCCGCCGCGGAAGGCGGAAAGGGCCGGGAGCGGATCCGTCTGCCCAACGGCGTGGAAGCGGTCCTTCTGCCTGACAGGGCCGTGCCCTATGTGTCCGTGAACATGCTGAGCTTCGGCGGATCGGCCCTCATCGGCCCCGAGATGGCGGGTCTCCCCTCCCTGGCGGCCTCGAGTCTCACGGACGGCTGCGGGGACATGGACAGGGCGGCCCTGGAGCGGCGGCTGGCCGAAAAGGTGCTTTCGGTGGGCGCGAGCGCCGGTCATCAGACCTTCTCCGTCAGCGGCACCGGCCCCTCCCGAAACTGCTCGGACCTTCTGGACATTCTCGGGCAGATCCTCCGGGCGCCGCGCTTTGACGGGCAGGAGGTGGCCCGGGAGCTCAGGGACATGACGGCCGCCAGGGCCCGCCGCGACGACGAGCCTCTGGGGAGGCTCTCGGCCAGGCTCTGGCCCATGATCTTCGGCAGCCACCCCTACGGTCTGGATTCTCTGGGCACCCCTGAGTCCCTGGCCCGTCTCGACCGCCAGGCCGTGCTGGACTACTGGAACAGGCAGAAGCGGTATCCCTGGACCGTGGCCTTTGCCGGCAGCTTTGACAGGGAGGAGGTCCTGGCCTGGGCGGCGGCTCTGCCGAAGGCCGACGCCGTCGCGCAGGATATTCCGGAGCCTTCCTGGAGCAGGGAGAAGACGCTCACCCTGACCATGCCCGACCGCAACAAGGCCCATCTGGCCCTTGTCTACCGGACGGTGCCCAAGGATCATCCGGACGAGCCCGCGCTCATGCTGCTGGAGGCCGTGCTCTCCGGCCAGAGCGGCCTGCTTTTCCGGCTCAGGGACGAGCAGAGCATCGGCTACACCGTGGCGGCCAGGAATGTCTTCTACCAGAAGACGGGCCTGACCTATTTCTACGCCGGCACCACCCCGGCCCAGCTGGAAGAGGCCCGGAAGGGCTTCGCCGCCATCGTGCAGGAACTCAAGGAAAAGCCCCTCCCGAAGGAACTTCTGGAGGCCGGCTGCAACGCCCTGGAAGGCCGCTACATCCGCAGACTTCAGAGCCTGGCCGCCCGCGGCGGCGAGGCCGTGCGCGAGGCCTTCTTCAACAGACCTGAGAACTGGAGCAGGACGCTGCTGGAAAAGACCCGCAGCGTGACGCCCGCGGACATTCAGCGCGTGGCCCGGGCCTATTTCCACGACGGCACCACGGCCGTGGTGCGGCCCTGAAGACGGGGTTTTTCCGTCCCTGTCCCTCCCTGTCAGTCCTGGAGACGCGCCCGGAGCGCGCAGCGAGAAAACGATGACCTTTGACGAACTGCTGAGCCTGCTGGTCTGCCCCAGGTGCCGCGGGAATCTGACGGTCCTGCCGGACCGGGAAACTCCCGAGGGCCTTGCCTGCGAGCACTGCGGCCTTGTGTACCCCGTCCGGGAGGGCATCCCGGTCATGCTTGTGGAAGAAGCCGTGCCGGCGGACAGCTGGCCGGCCGGCGGAAAGACGAGGAGCTGACCCATGCGCCTGCTTGTGGCATCCGACATCCACGGCTCGCCGGAGAGTCTGCGCTTTCTGCTGGAGAAAACGGAGGCCCTGCGGCCGGACCGGGTGATCCTGCTGGGAGATCTGCTCTACCACGGGCCCAGGAACTTCCTGCCCAGGGGCTACGATCCCATGCCCATGCCCGAGGGCTTCAGAAAGCTCATGGATCTCTGTCCCGTGACCTGCGTGCGCGGCAACTGCGACGCCGAGGTGGACCTGTATGTCCTGCCCTTCGCCATGCCGGAGGGCGCCTGGATAGTGGACGGTCCCCTCACCATCCTGGCCTGCCACGGTCACAGGATTCCCGAGAATCCGCCCCTGCCCGTCGAGCGCGGCGTCGTCGTGCTGCGCGGGCACACCCATGTGCCCAGAGCCGAGACCCTGGACGGCTGGACCTTCTGGAATCCGGGCTCCCTGACTCTCCCCAAGGGAGGATCCCCGCGATCCTGGGCCATGGTGGAGGAGGGCGTCTTCCGGGTCTATGACACGAAGGGAAACCTGGTGCTTGAGCACGCGGCGCCCGGGGCCGCCCGGTGAGGCCCCTCTTCAGGCTTGCTCCCGGCCTTTCCCTGGTCCTCGCCTCGGCCTCGCCCCGAAGGCGGCAGTTTCTCGCGGAGTGGGGCGTGTCCTTTTCCCTGCGGCCCGTGGCGGGGGAACCGGACGCGCGGCCGGGGGAAGACGCGGAGGCATTCGCCGCGCGCTGCGCCTGGAGCAAGCTCGAGGGCGCGGCTCCCGCGGCCCGGGAGGTCGTGGTGGCCGCGGACACCGTGGTGGCCCTGGAAGGGCGCATCATGGGCAAGCCCGCGGACAGCCGGGAGGCCCTGGACATGCTTCTCGCCCTGGCGGGGCGCGATCACCAGGTCATCACGGCCGTGGCCCTGGCCCTGCCGGGGGGAGAGCGTCTGCGCGCCCGGGATGTCTGCCATGTCCATTTCCACCCCTGGAGCCGGGAGGTGCTCGCGGCCTACGCGGCCACGGGAGAGTGCCTGGACAAGGCCGGGGCCTACGCCATTCAGGGGAAAGGCGCCTTTCTGGCGGAGCGCATCGAGGGCTCCTGGAGCACGGTGGTGGGTCTGCCCGTGACCTGGCTCGCCCGGACGCTCACGGAGCGGGGGATCCTGCTGCCGGCGGGAGACGGGACCGGTACGGAACGCTGAGCGCCAGCGCAAGCGGAAAAAGAGAAGGGAGCGGGGGCGGAGGAGAAATCCTCCGCCCCCGCTCCTCGGTTTTTCGTGGGCGGAAGGCCTCTCAGCCCAGCATTTCCAGGAAGGCCTCGATGCGGACCTTGAGCTGTTCGCGGTC
>CAZFTQ010000088.1:0-9073 GCA_964522365.1 uncultured Desulfovibrio sp.
CCAGCGTGTCAATCTTGTAATTCCCCAGGAGAACATGAAGATCTGATCTGCTGAGGCCCATGCTCACCATGTGGTCCGCAAAGGAGTGCCGCAGATCCTGCAGACGCAGCTCCGGGCGTCCGAACTGACTGCGCAGCAGGTACCACTCACGGGTGATGTAGCTGAGGCGCGTTCCCCGGTTTGTGTAAAAGAGCCAGGGGACGCCGCTTCTGCGCGGCAGCTTCCGGATGAGCTTCAGGGCCTCGTTGTTCAGCGGGATGTAGCGTCGGCGGCCCGTGAAATTTTCTTTTGCCGAGAGGACGCCGCGAACGAAGTCCACATCCTCCCAGCGTGCGTTCAGGATCTCGGACTTTCCGGCCCCTGTGAGAAGCATGAGCCGTATGGCATTGGCCGCCGGCCGGTGCGCCTGTTCCTTGAGCAGCCGGAGGAGGCGGACGAGTTCGGAGGAGTTCAGAAGGACGGGCTTTCGTCCCGGCTCCATGCTCAGTCTGGCGCTTCTGTAGGCGGCGTCGCTCTCCAGCACGCCCCAGCGTACGGCGCAGTTCAGAACATACTTGGCCACCCAGAACTGCCGGAAACAGGAATTGTGGGCGAGACCGCTCAGTTCCAGAGAATCGACCCACTGCCTGAGCGTGTCGGCGGTTATCTCCGAGAGCCGGTACGAGCCCAGGTACGGCAGAATGTGCCGCTCCAGATTGCCGCGGTCGACCTTCCAGCTCCGCTTGTTTTCCTGGATGAAGGGCAGATAGCGCTCTTCCACGAAGTCGCTGAAAAGCGGCGTCTCGTTGTTTTTCGTTTCCGCTCCGGGCAAGCCGGGCGCTTCCGTACCGGTGTCTGTGCCAGCCATACGCCTTTCTCCTGTCGATCCCGGAGGCGGCTTTCTTCCGGACGGCAGTCCCGGCGGGAAGGAAAGCGTGCTGCCTCACTGACAGTACTTGTGTCAGGCGGATGGCCCTGTGAGCAGATAACCTATTGATTATAAATGCTTTTTTGCGTTCAGAAAGATGAAAGAAAAGGTTTCCCCCAAGGCGGATGTTGCCAACAGTCTCAAAATGGGATATCTGCTTTCCAGCGATTCCCTGACACAAGTACTGTCAGGGAATTTCTGTTTTTCCAGGCAGTTGCAATGGGGGGAAATCCGCTCTTGCGGGATTTTTCAGAAAAAGAAGCTTTTCCCCTCCGCCTTTTTTCCGGCGTTTCTCTTCTGTGTGTCCCTGTCAGGACGTGTGTCGGTGCTTTGGGAAACTGATGCGGGGGAGGGCGGCTCTCACAGATCGTTCTTCCGCTGCAGGGAGACGCTGCTTCCCACCGTCTGGGCGGCCGCCAGCAGAGAAGTCATTCCCAGGTGCGCGTAGCGCATGGTTGTCCGGGGATCGTGGTGTCCCAGCAGCTGCTGCACCTCGTAGAGGGAGTGCCCGGCATTGACCAGAATGCTCGCGAAGGTGTGGCGCAGATCGTGAATGCGCACATCGGCCATGCCCAGCCTGCGCCGCAGTCTGTCCCAGAAGAGGTAGATGTCGCTCAGGGGCTTGCCGGCCGCGTGGCCCGGAAAGAGCCAGGGATTGCCGGGCACGCGGGGAATGGCCTGGAGGACGGCCACCGCTTCATCCGACAGAGGGATATGCCGCGGCCTGCCGGACTTGGAGATCGGCAGCGCGATGAGCCGCAGATCCAGCCGGACATGTTCCCAGCGCGCCCTGAGGATCTCGCTCTTGCGCGCTCCGGTCAGCAGGAGCAGCCGGAAGGCGAGGGCTTCCGGCCGGTCGCTTTCTTCCAGGGCGCCCATGAGCCGCCGCGCCACCGAAAGCGCGAGGCAGCGTTCCCGCCCCGGATAGACTTTGAAGGGACGGATGCCCGCGCAGGGAGACTGCCTGGAGGGCAGCAGGCCCCGATGCGCGGCCTGGGTGCAGATTGTCCTGAAGACCGCCAGGATGCGGTTGCAGGTGGCCGGGGCGAGTCCCCGCATGGCGAGCCCGTGCAGCCAGTCTTCCACCTCGTGACTTTTGATGTCGCCGAAGCGCCTGCCGCCGAAGAACGGAGAGATATGCTGCCGCGCTATGCGCTCATCGACGTTCCAGCTGCGCTTGCGCAGCCGCATGCGGGGCAGATAGACGGCCGAGACGAAGTCGTCCACGGTGGGAGCATGACTCTCCGGAGGCCTGAGGCACCTGTTCATGGGGACGGAAGGCGGGATGGCCGGAGAAACTGAGGAAAATCCGGTAAGCATGGCTGATCTCCTGGAAAAAGAGTGCTGATGGATCGAACGGCAGCGTGAATCACCCCGGCGGTTCCTGGCCCGTCCGGCGAGGATCCGCGCGAAAGACGGAAGGAAGAGGAAGGCTGCGCCTTCTCCGTGTCCGCGCGCTTTTCTCTGAGTTTAGGACGGCGCCCGTGCCGGGGCGGATGAACGGGAAGATTCAGCCGGCCCCCGCCTTCAGCGGGAGCCCGGCGACGCTTCCCGGACTCCTGCAGGGGACGCGGGAACATGCGCGTCTCCGGGCTCCCCGCCCGGGCACGCCGGAGGCATCCCCTGGGAAGGCGATCCCTGGAAGGACACATCCTTCACGGGGCAGGCCGCCGCGCAGAGAAAGTCACTGACAGAGGTTCAGGGGGTTTCCTCGTCTGAAAGTCCGTCTCTGTGACCCGGCCGGACCGCTCCGGCGGCGCGCAGGGCCTGAATGTCCGTCCGCCCTGCGGGGGACAATATCGTCAGTCCCCGGAAATCCTGGCGCAGCATTGGTGATTCACCTGAAAAGCAAGGGGTTTGAGACCGGCCCGGAAAGCCCCTCCCGGGCCTCGCGGGCATGACTTCTCCGCTGGCGGAACACGATCCGCGGGGAGCGGGAGAAGGCTCGCCCTCCGGCGCCGGACAACCCTGTCCGGCGCTTCAGGGCGGAAGCTGAAAACTCACTGACAGTTTTTCAATCGGCCATTCTGAGGGAAGACTTAGCGGCGGACCCTCATTCTCCGGCGGTCGCAGGCGTCCTCTTTCTTTCCTTCGGGCAGGAAAAAGAACCGACAGGTCCTCTGTCGCCGGCAAAGACGGGAATCCGGACATCTGTGGCCGGCGGCGTCCGCTCCGGGGGCGGGTCTTTTTCGTCCGGCCCGGCGCTTTCCCGCTCTCTTCCAGGAGTCTTTTTCCTCCCGACCCCGGGGCTCTTCCACGGCCGGAAGGCGGCGCTTCGGAGGATTTGCCGGAGCGGCCGCGCGGGGACCCCTCCTTCCCGCCGGCTGTCGCGGATCCCGTCCCGTCTCTTTCCCGGGGGCCGGAAGGTCCGGTCCGGAACAGATCACGATCCGGTCCTCCCTGGGAAGCGGGATGGAAACGGCCCCTGAAAAGACGCCTGCCGGGAAAAAGGGGGGCGAAGACGGTGGGCCCGGGGACCGGAAGGGCCCCTGGGCCGGCCCTGGCGTCAGGGATACCCGCAGGGCTGCGCACGGGGGCTTTCTGCCGCTGCCGTCTGACAGCGGATGAAGAGGGCTCTTCCTTCTCAGCCGCCCGTCTTCCGGCCGGCGCGTACTCTCCGCCGTTCGCGGGGGCCGCACTCTCCAGCCCCGTTCTTCCGTGAAACACCTCCTGCCGCGTTCCCCGGGAGAAAGACGCGTCCCCGGGGATGACCTGTCAGGACGGTGCGGGCGGTATTGCGCGCTTCACCGGCGAAAATCGGGGCGCTTTTGCCCCCGTCCCTTGCCATGCCGGGCAAAGACTCCTACCATGACGGCAGTTTTTCCTGAGGGGGCGGATCCCGGGAGGCCCGGCGGCCTTCCGCCGCCGGCGCCGGCGAAAAACGGGGCCCCCGAGGAAGGGGCGGCCCCGGGTCGCGCCCCCGCAGGCGACTGGAGGAACGGTCAATGCGCTACACGGAAGAAGACCTGCGGCCGCCGCAGGAAGCCTGCTCGCTTCTGGTCCGCGGCACCCAGGGCTGCACATACAACGACTGCCATTTCTGCTGTCTTTCCCGGGCCCACGCCTTCATGACGGCGCCCAGGGAGGAGATCGCGGAGAGCCTCCGCAGCCAGAAGGCGGAGTATCCGGCGGACACGAAGATTTTCTTCATGGGCTCCAATCCCTTCTCTCTGCCCGTCCGCATGCTGAAGGACTGGTTTGCCCTCTGCCGCAAGGAGATCCCTGACTTTTCGGAAATCAGCATGCAGAGCCGCGTCGCGGACATCGCCGGCAAGACGGATCAGGAACTGAAGGAGCTTCAGGCCGCCGGTCTCGCCCAGCTCTACATCGGCGTTGAAAGCGGCAGCGACAGGATTCTCGCCCTCATCAACAAGGGACAGACCGCGGCCCAGACCGTGACCCAGCTCCTGCGTCTGGACGAGGCCGGCATCGCCTACACCACCTATTACATTTTCGGTCTGGGCGGCAAAGGCGCGGGCCAGGAGGCGGGCGAGGCCGGGGCCGAGCTCTTCAACCAGGTGAAACCCCGCTGCATCACGTCTTCCGGCATGACCGTCTATCCCACGACGCCCCTCTACGGGATGCTGCGCCGGGGCAGCTACACGGAGGCCCCCGAGCGGGAAAAGATCGAGGAGATGTACGTGCTTTTCAGCCGCCTCGTCTCAGACACCTTTTACGACGGCGTGCACTACCTCAATCCTCTCAACTACAGCTTCGCCGTGCGGGACACGGAGGCCAGAAACAGGGTGCTGGCGGACATCCGCCATGTGCTTGCCACGAACACGGACCGCCAGCTGGAGCGGAGGGTGAACCGCAGGTGGATCACCCTGCCCATCGTTGCGGACTGAAAAAGCCCGGAGAGAAGGGGAGATAGTCCATGCGCTTTGAGGAACCGGCCATGCGGCCGCCCCAGGAGGCCAGGTCCCTGCTGCTGCGCGGGACCCAGGGCTGCTCCTGGAACCGCTGCGCTTTCTGCTATGTTTCCCGGGAACACCGCTTTCTGGCGGCGACCCCGGAGGAGTGGACGGAGGAGATCCGCAGCCTGAAGGACTCGTTCCCTCCGGACACGAAAGTCTATGTGGTGGGCAGCAATCCCTTCGTCCTGCCCGCGGCGCATCTGCTGAACTGGCTTGAGATCCTGCGCCGGGAGATCCCGGCCCGCGGGGAAGTAAGCATGCAGAGCCGCGTTGCGGACATCGCCGCCAAGACCGACGCGGAGCTTGCGGAGCTCAGGGCCGCGGGTCTCGCCCAGCTCTATGTGGGGGTGGAAAGCGGCAGCGACGAGGTGCTCGCCTTCATGGACAAGGGCCAGACCGCCGAAGAGACCGTGACCCAGCTTCTGCGGCTTGAGGCGGCGGGCATCGCCTACACGGGCTTCTATGTCTTCGGTCTGGGCGGAAAGGGCAGGGGCGCAGCCAGCGCCGAGGCCACGGCGAAGCTCTTCAACCGCCTGCGCCCGCGCCGCATCACGAGCACCGGCATGACCCTTTTCGCGGGCACGCCCCTTCTGCGGACGGCACGGGAGGGCGGCTGGACGGAAGCCACGGAACGGGAAAAGATCGAGGAGATGCTCGTCTTCTTCAGCCTTCTTGAGACGGATACCTTTTATGACGGCATCCACTACCTCAATCCCCTCAACTACCGCTTCGCCGTGAGGGACAGGGCGGAAAAGGAGCGGGTGCTGGCCGACATCCGGGATGTGCTCAGAAACAGCACGGACTGGGAACTGGAAAAGATGGTGAACCGGAGACTCATGGTCTCCCTGTAGAGAATCCGCCGGCGGGAGATCCCTGTGATCCGTTCCGGGGGCCCGGGGCCTTTCTCCGATCCCGGCGGGGCGTCTTTCCCGGACATCTGAGAGAGCGGGGTCTTCTCCGGTCCCGATGTCCGCGCCGGCCCCCGAAAACCCTGTCCGAAACTCACGCCGGGCTTTTCCGCGCCTGGCGGAGGAGAGGGACGGCGCGCTGTCCGCGGAGAGCGGACAGGCCGGACGTGGGCAGGCTGCGGAAAGCCCTTTTTTCCAGGGCGGGTCTTCCGCGTGCCCTTTATCTTGGGGGGCGGCGGGGAAGGAGCCGGGGAATTTTTCAGGGCGCCGCGAAAGCCGCGGACGGGCGCGTCCGGGGAGAGAGGAGTTTTTCTAGAAGACCAGACTGTCCAGAACGGCCATCCAGACGGGCACGGCCAGGAGGCCCACGATGCTCGTGAGGCAGACGAAGGCGCTGCCGAACTCCCGGTCCGCGTCGTAGAAGGCGGAGAGCAGGGCGACCTGGGTCATGGTGGGCAGAGCGGACTGGATGGTGTCCACCTGCCGTGAGAGGTCGGGAACGTCGATGGGCAGGAAGTGGAAGAGGGCTATCATGATGAGGGGCGAGAGGAGGAAGCGGCCCATGAGGGTGAGCAGCATGTCCTTGCCCATATGCGCCGTCTTCCAGTCGATGCGCCGGAGGATCACGCCCACGAAGATGAGCGCCAGGGGCATGCCGAGGCCGCCCAGCATGGTGCAGGTGTCCGTGACGAATCTGGGAAGGGGAACGTCCAGAAGGAGCAGGGCGAGCCCCGTGAGGGTGCCCAGGAGGGGCGCGGAGAAAATCCGCCGCAGAATCTCGCCCGGAGTGAGGCGGCCGCCGGTGGACGCGCCTTCCTTCGCGATGACGTAATTGCCCACGGTCCAGAAGAAAAAGGTCTGGGCCAGAAAGTAGAGGAGCAGGTGCACGAGGCCGGCCTCGCCGAAGAGGGCGCTGTTGACCGGAATGCCGATGAAGATGGTGTTGGAGCAGGAGGCGGCCGTGGCGGCGAGGCCTCTGTGGCGCCTGTCCACCCGGAAGAGGAGGCAGAGCAGGTAGAAGGCGACGAAGGAGAGGGAGATGCCCGCCAGGGGAACGAGGCTTTCCAGGAGCAGGCGCGGGAACTGATCCCGGTCGAAATAGCGTATGACGGCGCCCGCCAGGTAGGGAGGCACGACGACCTGGGTCACGAAGCGGGGGATGAAGATCTCCACCTCCCTCGCTATCCAGCCTTTCCAGGCGAGAACATAGCCTATGAGCGAGAGCAGGGAGATGGTCAGCATGCACTCAAGGGCGTTGAGAAAGACCATGGTTCATCTCCTGGCGGGGCGGGGGAGGAAGCGGACGGCGCAAAAAAACTTGCCCCTGCCGGACGGGCTCGTCTCGGGCAGGGGCTGGAGGCGGGGGAAGGGCTCGCTGCCCTTCGGAAAACTCAGGCCGGGCTGCGCGGCGCCAGAATGGCCGCCGCCAGGATCTCGTCCAGGGTCGGATGGGCCAGCATGAGGCCCGACAGCCGCTCGGGAGTGTAGCCGTCCAGGATGAGCATCTGGGCCGCCGTGACGAGATGGGAGACCCCGTGGCCCAGGGCGGCGAGGCCCGCCAGGCGGTCGCCCTCCCAGACGGCTTTCACGAAGCCCTGGGCGGCGCCGGCGGCCTGGGCGATGGGATTGAGGGTCATGGGGACTCTGGAGACGGTCACGCCGCTTCTGCCCTGGGCAAGAAGACCGGCCGCGGTTTCGCCCACGCGCATGATCTCGAGGCCGTAATAGCAGGAGGGCACGGGGCCCTGCACGTAGGGGTCCGGGGCCTGACCCAGGATGCGGGCGGCCGCGTAGCGGGCCTGGTGCTCGGCCGCGTGGGCCAGAAGGACCCGGCCGTTGATGTCGCCCACGGCGTAGACATGGGGGGCGGCCTCGAGATGATCGTCCGTCTCGACATAGCCCCGGCGGCTGAGCCGGCAGGAGGCTTCTTCGCAGCCCAGACCCTCCGTGTTGGGTCTGCGGCCCACGGCCACCAGGGCCCTGGCCGCGGTGAGGACTGTGCCGTCGGCCAGGGTGAGCTCGGCCTGGCCGTCCTTTGTCACAAGGGACGCGGCGGGGCGGCCTTCGAAGCAGGCGATGCCGGCCTTTTTGAGGAGCTTGCGCAGTTCCTCGGCGATGTCTCTGTCTTCCAGGGGTGCGATGTGGGGAGCGGCTTCCACCACGGTGACGCGGCTTCCCGCGGCGTTGAAGAAATGGCCCAGTTCCAGGCCGATGGCGCCGGCTCCGACGACGATGAGGGATTCGGGGACGGTCTCGGTCTCCAGGAGGCCCGTGCTGTCGAGCACGCAGTCCCCGTCGGGGGAGAGGCCGGGGAAGGAGGCGTTGGAGGAGCCGCAGGCAAGGATGATGTCATCGGCCTCAAGTTCCGTCTCGCCCTCCGCCGTGCGCAGGAGCACGCGGCCCTGGCCCAGAAGCCGGCCCGTGCCGGGAAGAATGTCCACGCCCAGGGCCGCGAGGGATTTGGCCACGGCCTGGCTGCTTCCTTTGAGGAAGCGGGAGATGCGGGCGCGCAGGGCGGCGAAGTCAAGGTCGATGTTTCCTTTCAGCACGCGCTGGCGTTCCTGGGCGTGGAGAAGTTCCAGGGGCGCCACGGCGCCCAGGAGCATCTTGGTGGGGATGCAGCCGCGGTTGAGGCAGGTGCCGCCCATCTGAAGGGGTTCCAGAACGGCGGTCTTTCTGCCGGCCTGAGCGAGAATCCGGGCCGCCGCGGTGCCGGCGGGGCCGCCGCCGAGAATGAGTACGTCGTAGTGCACAGTCTGGATCCTCCTGGAACCTGTGGAGTGGGGGCGCGGGGGCGAGCGGGAGATCCCGGGCCCGGCCTGCGCCGCTGAAAGGGGATAGCCACGAGACCCGGGAAAGTCAACGGGGCACTCCGGCGCGCATGTCAGCCGGAAATCCCCGGACCAGGGAACGATTCAGGCGTCCGGCCTTCCGCGGGCGATCGCACCGTCGCCTCCGGGGACAGCGCGATCTTCACCGAAGACCCGCGGGTCTTTCCGCGGAAAGCCCTGTCCCGGCGCGGGGTGGTCGCATCTGCCCTTCGCGCAAAGAACAGATCTGTCAGGCTCTCCCCTGCGGCAGCCCGATCGGTCCGGCGCGCCGGGTCATCCTCATTTTCCAGGCAGCCCGGGCCGGAGGAGGGAAAAGAGGGGCGGTTTTCCGGGAAGGACTTCTTCAGCGGGAAAAGCCCCCGAAGAAGGAGATCGCGGGCCCCGCGCCGGGGAAGGAGAGGGGAAAGCCGCCCGCGGAGAGTCCCCAAGAGGGGAAGTCCTTGAAAACATTCATGCAGTACAGGAAAAATGACGGGAGATCATTTTTTATGTGCTTTGGATCAAAAGGAA
>CAZFTQ010000089.1:0-8893 GCA_964522365.1 uncultured Desulfovibrio sp.
ACATCCCGCCCACGCAGATTTTTGACACCCGGATGCCGGTGCCGCCGAGTTCCGTGTACCGCATCGCCTTTTCCTCCCTGTGCTTTTTTTCAGGGGCATCCCGGTCCGCGCCCCGCTCCTTTTTTCTTGCGCCCCTGAGGCGCCCGCTGTCCAGCGAAAAAAATTACCCCGGTGGCGGCGGGCCCTATCCGGGGCCCCCGCCCGCCTCTTCCGCCGAAGGAGACGGAAAAACCCCGGCCCGGACCGGGCGCTCTTTTCCCCGCCCTCCCCCTTGCGCTTCGGCCCGGAGCTCTTATATTTTGAACGGACGGCGGCTTTCACGCGCCGCCTCCATCCTTTTCCTGAAAACCCTCTCGCGGCCGCCCCGCGGCGGCCGGAGCAAGCATTTCCGGCGGCGCCTGACGCCGCCGGGCATTCAGTCTTCCCTGGAGGAAACAATGCAGTTTTCCCGCACCATTGAAGCGAAAACCCTGAGCGTGGCCTCTGTCTACATGCGCCATGTCTACGCCTGGATGACCGCCGGTCTGCTTCTGACCGCGGCCACCGCCTGGGCCGTGGCCGTCACCCCTGCCATCCAGCAGATGATCTTCGGCAGCATGTTCGTCGTGATTGCCCTCATCATCGCGCAGTTCGGCATCGTCATCGGCCTCTCCGCCGCCGTGCACAGGATGTCCTCCGGCATGGCCACGGGCATGTTTCTGCTCTACTCGGTGCTCACCGGTCTGACCCTTTCGTCCATCTTCATCGTCTACCCCATCGGCTCCATCGCCAACGCCTTCCTGACCACGGCGGGCATGTTCCTGGCCATGTCCGTCTACGGCACGGTGACGAAACGGGATCTCTCCGGCCTGGGCTCCTTCCTCTTCATGGGCCTCATCGGCATCATCATCGCCGGCATCGTCAACATCTTCCTGGGCAGCAGCATGATGGACTTCGTCATCAGCGCCTGCGGCGTGGTGATCTTCACCGGCCTCACCGCCTATGACACCAACCGGCTGCGCCGCTTCGGCGCCGGCGCTCCCCTCGACGACGCCGTGGCCGTCCGCCGCGGAGCCATCCTGGGCGCCCTGACCCTCTACCTCGACTTCATCAACCTCTTCCTCATGCTCCTGCGCCTCTTCGGCGGCAGCAACAACAACTGAGCCCGTCCGGGCGATACGCGCCCGGCCCCTGAACCTGAAAGCTCCCGGCCCGTCCCGCCCTCCGGCAGGACGGGCTTTTTTTCACTCTCTCCCCGGCTTTTCCGTCCCGCTGGACAAAGCGGGGGCCAGCCGCTAGGAATTTCCCGTACATCTCCCGCGGCCCGCGCCGGGAGAAACGGCGGAGGGAAACGGCATGACAGAACGCGGAGAGGAGCGGAAACCAGGCGGGGAGCAGAAAGTCCCCGGCCCGGAAGCCGTCCTGGAGCATCTCGCCCGGACGGAGAAGCAGCGTTTCTCCGAGCTCATGGACGCCCTCACCGACGGCTCGCCCGAGGCAGGGACGCGCCTTCGGAGCATTCTCTTCTCCCTTCTGCGCCAGAAGCGCATCGCCGTCGCCGGCAAGAAGTATTCCCTGCTCCCCGAAGCGGACGAAAACGCCGTCTGCGACTTCCTCCGGCGCCGCGGGCCCGCCCGCGCCTCGGCCCTCATCCGCCACTTCGGGCTCAACGACACCGCGCGCCGGGAAAACCTGACGAAACTTCTGCGCGGCCTGCAGCGCCGGGGCATCATCCGCCTGCAGAGGGGCCAGTACGCGCTTGTCCGCCCCCGGCTGGAGACAGGCGAACTCCTTCAGCACTTTTCCCTGGAAGGCGACACGGACCGGGAAAGCCTGGTCAGACGCTTCGGGCTCCGCAGCCGGGAGGATCTGGCGAGGCTCGACAGCCTTCTGGACCGGCTCTGCGATGAAGGACACCTCCGTCCGGAAGGCGATCGCTTCGTCTACCTCCCCGACACCACGGAAATCTCAGGGGTCTTTCTCCCCGATCACGGATTCTCTTTCCTGCGCCTGGACAGCGGCTCCCTCCTGCGCCTGTCCGGAGGATCCCTCGGACTTCTGCCAGGCGACAGGGTCCTGGCGCGCCTGGACAGAAACCGCCGCACCGCCGGCCGCCTCCCCCTGGCGGAGCCCGTGCGCGTCCTCATCCCGACCGGGACACCCCTTCTTCTGCGCGTGAACCCGAAAGAGCGCCGGGACGGCCCCCGGCAGGACCGCACCTGCTCGCTGGAGGACAGCAGCCTGACGTCTCCTCTGACCCTGGACAGCTTCCTCGTCCGCGCCTGCCCCGTCCCTCTGGAAGAAAACGACGTGGTGCTCGCCAGGATCCTCGACCGTCACGACCGGGATGCCGAGGTGGAGGTGCTTGAGCGCCTGATCGCCTTCAACACCGTCCAGGAGCACGAGCGTCTGGTCAAGCTCAACCACGAGGTGCCCGGGGTCTTTCCCGACAATGCCCTGCGCGAGGCGGCGGAGCTGCCGGCCGATCCGGATCCGGCTGACCTCGCGGGCTGCGCGGACCTGCGGGATCTGCCCTTCGTCACCATGGACGGGGAAGACGCCAGGGATTTCGATGACGCCGTCTGCGTGGAAAGGGACGGCGAGGGCTGGCTTCTGCGGGTGGCCATCGCCGATGTGAGCCGCTATGTGCGGCCGGGCTCGGCCCTGGACCGCGAGGCCTCCGCCCGCGGCTTTTCCCGCTATTTCCCCGTTTCCGTCGAGCCCATGCTGCCTCCCGCCCTCTCGGACGGACTCTGCTCGCTTCTGCCCGGCCGGGCTCGTCCCGTCCTCTGGACGGCGCTCCGTCTGGACGCCAGGGGCAGACGCCTTTCCGCCTCCTTCGGGGAGGGGGTCATCCGCTCCCGGGCACGGCTCACCTACGACCAGGCGAAAGCCCTGACGCTGGACGAAGACCCCCGCGCCCTCTCGGACTTCGCCGCCGGCAGGGAAGATCACGAAACGGTTCTCGCCATGCTCCGCGAGGCCCTCGCGCTCTCCCGCCGGCTCAGGGAACTGCGCATGATCAGGGGCGCTCTGGACTTTGACCTGCCGGAGCCCCGGGCAGACTTTGACGAAACCGGACACATCGTCTCGCTTGAGCGCGCGCCGCGCCACGAGATGCACCGCCTCATCGAAGAATTCATGCTGGCCGCCAACGAGGCCGTGGCCGGGTGGCTCGAAAGCACGGGCTTTCCCTTCCTCTTCCGCGTCCATCCCGACCCCGAGCCGGAAAAAATGCGGATTCTGGCCGACCAGCTCGCCCTGCTGGGTCTGCGTCTGCCGAAGTTCAGGGAAGGACATCCCTTCCCCTTCCAGGAGGCCCTCGCCCAGGCCGCCGGCGGAGGCAGTGCCTTCCTGGTGCACAGGCTCTGCGTCCGGGCTCTGGAAAAGGCCAGGTACAGCGCGGAGGCCGGCGGCCACTTCGCCCTCGCCTCAAGGGCCTACTGCCATTTCACCTCGCCCATCCGGCGCTACGCGGATCTTCTGGTGCACCGGGCCTTCAGACTGGCCCTGGGCCGCGGCGCGGGCCCCGTGCCCGCGGGCAGACGTCTTGAGCGCACGGCGGACCGGCTCAACGCCCTGGAACGCGCCGTCAGGCTCTGCGAGGACGAGATGAACACGCGTCTTTCCTGCCTCTGGCTCGCCGCCCGGCCGGCCGGGAGCCGCTGGACGGGCACCATCACGGAACGCCGGCGTTTCGACTGCGCCGTGGCGCTCGACGAGGCGCCGGTGGAGGGACGCGCGGAAGTCCCGGAGGCCCTCCCGGGCCAGTCCGGACGCGGCTTCGTGCCGGGCGCCCGCTGCAGCCTCCGCCTGCTCCGGCTCGACAGCCTTTCCCTCCGCATCCAGTTTCAGGTCAGGCTCCTCGGGGGAGCCCGGGACCGTCGGAGATAGCGCATGGGACTTCTCTCCGGAAAACAGAGCATGGGCGTGGCTGCCCTGCTTTTGTCCGCCTGCTTCCTGCTGTCCCGCCTCATGGGCCTCGTGCGGGACAAGGTCATCTCCTGGCAGTTCGGGGCGGGCGGCGAGTCCGACATCTATTTCGCCGCCTTCGTGGTGCCGGACATCATCAATTATCTCATGGCGGGCGGCTTTCTGGGCATCACCCTCATGCCCCTGCTGGCCCGGCGCTTTGCCGAGGACGAGGCCGACGCCTGGAAATTCTTCTCCACCGTGCTCAGCTGGATGGGCGTGGCCGCCCTGGCCCTCATCTCCCTGGCCTGGCTTTTCGCGGAGCCCCTGGCCCATGTCGTCGCCCCCGGTCTGGAAGGGCCCGCCGCCGGGCGTCTCGCCTTCTTCATCCGCCTGCAGCTGCCGGCGCAGTTCTTCTTCCTCACGGGATCCTGCGTCACGGCCCTGCTCTTTCTCCGGCGCCAGTTTGTCATCCCGGCCCTCACGCCCCTCATCTACAACGGATGCATTCTTCTCTTCGGCATCAGCCTGCCCCTCCTGGGTCTGGTCCAGGGCATGACGGGCTACTGCGTGGGCGTGGTGGCGGGCGCGGCCCTGGGGGCCTTCTTCCTGCCCCTGCGCACGGCGAGGCAGCAGGGCTTTCCCTACGCCCCCTCCTTCCGCCACCCGCTTTTCCGACGCTTTCTCCTGCTGGCCCTCCCGCTCATGCTGGGCCAGACCATCACGGCCCTGGACGAGCAGTTCCTGCGCGTTTTCGGCTCCCTCATGGGCGAAGGCGCCGTGAGTCTGCTCAATTACGCCAAACGCCTCGCCATGGTGCCCATCGCCCTGGTGGTGAGAGCCGCCGCCATCTCCTCCTTCCCCTTCCTGGTGGCGCTGCTCGCCCGGGGCGAAAAGGAAGAGTTCTTCCGGACCCTGGCCAGGGCCCTGCGTGTGAGCGTCGGCCTCATCGTGCCCCTGGCCCTCTGGATGGCCTTTCTGGCGCCCTCGGCCTTCACCCTCATCTTCTACGGGGGCCGCATGACGGGCGCGGATGTGCTCAGGGCCGTGCCCCTGCTCCAGATCCTCCTCTGCGCCACCCCCTTCTGGGTGCTGGTGGACCTCCTCTCCAGGGGCTATTACGCCCAGACGGACACCCTCACCCCGGCCGTGGCGGGCACCCTCGTCACCATCGTCTTCGTGCCCGTCTACGCCTTCGTGGCCGTGCCTCTGGGCCCCTGGGCCATGACGGCCGCCTCGACCACAGGCATCGGCTGCTACGCCCTGACGCTCACGATCATCTGGCTGCGGCGTCACGGAGCGGCCGTCTTCACGGGCCTCGTGAGCACGACCCTCCGATCGGCCGCCTGCGCGCTGCCGGGATCGGTTCTGGGCTGTCTGCTGGACGCAAAGGTGCGCGAGGCCCTGGCGGGGCATTCCCCCTACCTGGCCGCCTTCGCGGGCTTTGCCCTGGCGGGCACGGTCTTTCTCCTCACCTTCGTGCCGCTGGGGATGCGCTTCTGCCCTGAGCTTTTCGCCCGGCTGACGGAAAGGCTCCGCCGGAAGAAGGACGCCTAGCCCTTTTTCGCCGGCCCCGCGGCGCCGACCCTGCCCCTGCCCAGGAAGAGAAAGGAACTCAAAGCCAGCAGACCGCTGAGACAGGGCGCCGTGAAAAGCGCCCGGTGCAGCCCGAAGGCGTCGGCCAGATTGCCGATGAGAGGCGGAAAGACCAGCAGGCCGCCGTAGGACAGCGTGGAGATGAGAGCGCAGGCGGCGCTCGTCTCCATGCCGCCCTCAGACCCGCCGCGGCTGATGAGAATGGGAACGATGGGCGCTCCCCCGAAGCCCACGCAGGCGTAGCCCAGCAGACAGAGGAGGGGCGAATCCGCGCCGAGCACGAGAAGCATGCCGGAGAACGCCGCAAGTCCTCCGCAGAGAACGAGCCGGAAATCGTCCACAAGGAGTCTGAGCCTGTCCGCGAAGAGGCGGCAGATCACGGTGGAGCAGGCATAGACGGCGTAGACCAGAGCCGCCGTGTCTTCGCCCGCGCCCTTGACGGTGTGGAGATAGAGGGAGCCCCACTCGCCCACCGTGCCCTCTTCGGCGTAGCCGCAGGCGGAGGCGAGACCGCAGAGGAGGACAAAGAGCGGCGGCAGGGCGAAAGGCCTGCGCTTTCCGGTCTCCGGGCCCTTTCCGGGGCTCTCCGCCTCGAGGCTTTTCGCGGCGGGCAGAAAGGCGAGGGCGTAGACGCCCAGCACGAAAACAAAGTTCCAGAAAGGCGGACAGGCGAGCCTCGCGCAGAGGGCGCTCGCCAGCGCGCCGCAGACCCCGCCCAGGCTGTAGCCCCCGTGCATGAGGGCCATGCAGGGGGCTCTGAATCTGGCCTCCAGCTGCACGGCGTGCATGTTCATGGCCACTTCCGAGAGCCCCGTGCCGATGCCCGCGACCACGCAGGCCAGGGCGAGGTGCAGGGGGCGCGAGGCGAGACCGCAGCAGGGCAGCGCCAGAAACATGATGAGGACGCCGGCGAGAAGCACGGCCCGGCACCCCAGACGGCGGATGAGGGGCGAGGAGAGGGTCAGGCCCAGCAGTCCGCAGAGACCGAAGCAGAGCAGGACATAGCCTATCTCCGCCGGACTGGCCTGGGTCTGCGCCTGGATGGCCGGCATGCGGGCCGTGAAGACGCCGTAGGTCAGGCCCGGGATCACGAAGAAGTAGAAGCAGGCGGCCCGGGCGCGGACGGCGGGATTCTTGAACATGGGCATCAGGCTCAGGACCTTGTCTTCGGGCGGGAGAACAGAAAAAGCCGCTGCGGAAGGCGGCTTTCTCTGCTGACGGAAAAGAACTGTCGGGTCAGGAGGCCGGCTGCGCGCGCTCCCGGAAACGGCGCATGCCCAGGTGGGTCAGGGCGAGGGCCAGGGCGTCCGAGGTGTCCAGAGGCCAGACGGCGTCGCGCACGCCCAGCCGGCAGCGGACCATGAAGGCCACCTGCTCCTTTTCGGCCTGCCCCGTGCCCGTCAGGGTCTTCTTGACCAGGCTGGGCTCGTAGTCCCGTACCGGAAGGCCGAAGGCCGCGCAGGCGGCCACGGCCACTCCGCGGGCCTGGCCCAGCTTGAGGGCGGTGGCGGCGTTGCGGGCCTGAAAGACCTGCTCGATGGCGGCTTCCTGGGGCCTGAGTTTCTCCAGCACCTCCGCCAGGCCGCGGTAGATGAGAGCCAGACGATCGGAAAAGGAGACGTCCCGCGAGGAAACGGTCCTGATGAGGCCGCAGTCCACGAGCTCGCAGCCGGAGCCGCAGCCGCGGATCACGCCCCAGCCGGTCCGGACGGATCCGGGATCTATGCCGATGACCGTGAGGGGCTCCATGCGGAGCTAGACCTCCATGTCGTCCGGGAAGTCGACGTTCGAATAGACATTCTGCACATCGTCGCAGTCATCCAGGGCTTCCATGAGGCGCATGACCTTCTGGCCGGTGGCCTCGTCCACGGTGACCAGGTTCTGGGGCACCATGGCCAGAGCCGAGGACTGCATGACCACGCCCTGGGCTTCCAGGGCGTCGCGCACGGAGGTGAAGTCTTCCATGCTGGTCTGGATGGTCCAGACGTCCTCGTCGTCGATGACGTCGTCGGCGCCGGCTTCAATGGCCAGCTCCACCATCTTTTCCTCGTCGTAGGTCTGACGGTCCACGGTGATGACGCCCTTGCGGTCAAACATCCAGCCCACGCTGCCGTTTTCGCCGAGGGAGCCGCCGTGCTTGGAGAAGAGATGGCGCACATCGGCCACCGTGCGGTTCTTGTTGTCCGTGGCCACTTCGACCATGATGGCGATGCCGCCCGGACCGTAGCCCTCGTAGAAGCATTCGGTCAGATCGCCGCCGGCTTCAGCCCCGGTGCCCTTGCGGATGGCGGCTTCAATTCTGTCCTTGGGCAGGTTCACGGCCTTGGCGGCCGCGATGGCAGCGCGCAGGCGGGAGTTGCCGGACGGATCCCCGCCGCTCTTGGCGGCGATGATGATTTCCTTGGCGGCCTTGGTGAAGACCTTGCCGCGTTTTTCGTCCTGACGGCCCTTGCGGTGCTGGATATTTGCCCATTTGGAATGACCAGACATAAAAACTACCTCTCAGTTCCGGGAGCCGGCTGACCCTCTGCCAGGCGGCTGAGTCCCACAAAAAATGTTTCTTTGCTCTCCTGACGGGAGCTTTTGGGCTTGAATGTTCTGACCGTGGCGAAGGCTCTGCGCATGGGCGCGAGGAGCTCCTGGATGTCCGGGCCCATGAAGATCTTGACGACAAAGGAGCCGCCGGGTTTCAGGCGCTCCCGCGCCAGCCCGAAGGCTTCCTGGGCCAGTTCCAGAGATCGGCACTGATCCGTGAATCTGGCGCCCGTGGTGCCGGGCGCCATGTCGCTCATAACTACATCAAAGGGTCCAAGCTCGGCAAGTTTTGCCTCAAAGGCCGGAGATCGATGGAAAACGTCCTCCAGCATGAAGGAGACCTGGGGCGGGAAATCCGTGCGGACGGGCTGGATGTCACAGCCGAGAACGAGGCCTTCGGGCCCCACCTTTTCCGCCGCGCCCAGAGACCAGGAGCCGGGGGCGGCCCCGAGATCCAGGACGCGCATGCCCCGGCGGAAGAGATGAAAGCGGCTGTCCAGCTCCTTGAGCTTGTAGATGCTCCGGGCGGGGTAGTTTTCCTGCTTGGCCTTCAGGAAATAGTGATCCCGGTATTCCTTCACGAAAAACTCCCCCTCGCAGGCGATCAGACGGACACGAAGGCTGCCGAAGGCGGGAAGCGGGGCTCCCGCTGCCTTCGGGCCAAAACTGAAAAAGCATATCCTTTTTTCGGCCCAAGGCCAACAGCCTGAGCGGCCGCCCTCCCGGCCGGACGAAAGGGGCCCGGGCAAAGGCTTGACGTCCCTTGGCGGCTGGGGTAGAAAGCCGGACGCCTGTGGGGGAGTAGCTCAGCTGGGAGAGCATCGCATTCGCATTGCGGGGGTCGGGAGTTCGAATCTCCTCTTCTCCACCA
>CAZFTQ010000090.1:0-8402 GCA_964522365.1 uncultured Desulfovibrio sp.
TGACGGATCCACCAGGTGGCGTAGGTGGAGAACGTGTAGCCGCGCTGGTATTCGAACTTGTCCACGGCCTTCATGAGGCCGATGTTGCCTTCCTGGATGAGGTCCAGGAACTGGAGACCGCGGTTGGTGTACTTCTTGGCGATGGAGACCACCAGGCGCAGGTTGGAGCGGATGAGCTCCTGCTTGGCCCGCATGGCGGCGGAGTTGCCGCGGCGTATGCGCCAGAGCACTTCTTCCAGGTCCCCGGCGTTCTGGCAGCATTTTTCTTCCAGACGCTTGAGGATCTCCATCTTGCCCACGATCATCTCCTTGAAGGAGAAGACCTCGTCCACGCTCATGTGGAGCTCGCGGGCGGCGTCGGCGGGCGGCAGAAGCCGTTTTTCCAGGCGGTCAAACATCTCCAGGATCTCGTCCTCGCGGCGGCCGGTGGAGAGAATGTAGGCCGAGAGGTCGCACTGGCAGTTGTGCATCTGCCGCACATAGTCCTCCACGGTCTCGATGACGCGGTCGATGAGGGTCTTTTCCAGCTTGATTTCGGAGAGGCGCTTCACCACCTCTTCCTTGTAGGCCAGAAGATCCTTCTGGATGTTGATGTTTTTCTTGTCGTCGTGGCCGATGGTCTCTTCGATCTTCCGGTAGAGGCGGCGCTTCTTGCGGTAGATGTCCCGGATTTCGTCCAGCAGGTTCGTGACGCGGCTGCGCTGGTTCAGCTGGGCTTCGCTGGGGTCGTCTTCCTCGATGGTCTTGACCACGTCCTTGAGCTTGATGCGGCTCTGACGCAGCTCCTCGCCCACATGGATGAGTTCCTCCACGGCCACGGGCACTTCCACCAGGGCGTAGAGCACGTCCAGTTCGCCGCGCTCGATCTTCTTGGCGATGACCACCTCGCCGTCCCTGTCCAGCAGGGGCACGGCGCCCATTTCCCGCAGGTACATGCGCACGGGATCGGTGCTGCGCGAAGAATAGTCGGCCGGGTCCTCGTCGTCCGTGATGTCCAGGGCGACCTTGTCCTCCTCCGACTGATTTTTGGAGAGCATCTCCTTTCCGTCCCGCTCGGAGTCCACGATTTCGATGTTCTTCTGTGCGCAGAAGTCATAGATTTCATTGACGTCAACGCCGAACTCCAGATGGGCTTTGTTCACTTCCTCGAAGGTGAGGACGTGCTGCGTCATTCCTTTGTCCAGGAGAGATTTGAGCTGCGGGATGTCTTTAAGGCTGTTCATCATTGCCCTCCTCAGGCTGAGGCTCACGGAGAACGCCGAGGACTTTCATCCCGGCGCTGTAATCGCCCTGAGCATCGCTTTGACGAAGAACTGCGGAAAGAGACGATTGTTGTATGGATTGGAAGTGTTTGTCAAGCACCTTTCTGAGGGCCCCCAGTTCGGGCTCCGGAGCGGTGCAGGGCGGGGCCTCGAGGCCCCGGCAGCGGTCCCAGAGGACTCTGGCCTCGCCTTCGAGCTCGTAGCCCGCCCGCTCGCCCTCGGCCGAGATCTTTTCCCAGAGGCTGCGGGCGAAGGGGGCCTTGAGGAGCATGTCCGCGCCCATGTCGCGGATGCGCGCGGCCTCGCCGGGATAGCGCATGAGGGTGCGCAGGATTTCCCGCTCGCAGGGAGAGAGGGCCTGGAAGGCCGATCCGTCCCTGGCCGGGTCGGGGGCCCGGGCGGTCTGGGAGGGCGGGCCCTGCCTCGCCAGGTCTTCCCCGATGCCCTGGCGCAGCTCCGCCTCGTCGAAGTTGAGCCAGCGGGCCAGATAGGAGATGGCGGGGCTCACGAGCTCCGGCACCTGCATGTTTCTGATGAAGTTCCGGCACCAGTCCAGGGCCTCCCGGGGAGCGGAGGCCCTGAGGGTCTGCACGCAGAAGGCCATGGCCGGCTGGGACTTTTCGCAGAGCTCCTCGAAGGCCTCCCTGCCTCTGGTGCGCAGCAGGGAGTCGATGTCCTCCCCTTCGGGCTGGAGGATGACCCTGGCCGAGGCGCCCCGGTTCAGGAACTTGGCGGCGGCCGCCAGGGCGGCCTTGCGGCCCGCGGCGTCGCCGTCGTAGAGGAGCATGACCAGGGGCGAGTAGCCGAGCAGCCTCTGCACCTGCTGGTCCGTGAGCGCCGTGCCGAGGCCGCCCACCGCGTTTTCAAAGCCGAACTGGTGCAGGGTGAGCACGTCCATGTAGCCTTCCGTGAGGAAGACCTTTCTGGAGACCCGGATGGCGCGGCCCGCCAGATCCAGGCCGTAGAGATGTTCGCCCTTGCGGTAGATGGGCGAGTCGTGGGTGTTGATGTATTTGGCTTCGTCCCGCGCCGGATCGATGATGCGTCCGCCGAAGGCGATGGTCTCGCCGGCCGAGCTGCGGATGGGGAACATGAGCCTCGCCCGGAAGGGGTCGTAGGCCCGGCCGGTCCTGGCGGAGAGCCCCAGAAGCCCGCCTTCGGCGGCGAGCTGCTGGTCGAAGCCCTGGGCCCGGAGAAAGCCCGCCAGATCCTGCCAGTCGTCCCGGGCCCAGCCGAGCCCGAAACGGGCCGCCAGCTCGGGACTGATGCCGCGCTGCGCCATGTAGTCCCTGCAGGCTTTCGCGTCCGGCGCCTGCAGATTGGCCGTGAAGCGGGCCTGGCTCAGACGGTACATGAGCAGAAGCTGCCGGCGTCTGCTCTTTTCCAGGGCGGCCTTGCCGCCGTCCCGCTTCCGGCCGTGGTCTTCCAGGGAGACGCCGGCTTCGGCGGCCAGCTGCTCCAGGGCTTCCTTGAAGCCCACGCCGTGGTACTCCATCCAGAATGTGAAGATGTCTCCGGACTTCTGGCAGCCGAAACAGTAGAAGCGGCCGTCCGGGGTCACATTGAAGGAGGGTTTGGTTTCCTGGTGAAAGGGACAGGGCGCCACATAGCGGCTGCCGATCTGCCGCAGGGGCAGATAGCGGCCGATGAGCTCCACGATGCTGATCCGCTGCTTGATGAGCTCAACCGCGTCGGTTCCCGCCATGAGTTCTCCGCGCAGGCGAGAGGACGCGCGAGGGACGTCCGTCGCCGAAAATGCCGTCCGGGAGGGACCCGGGATGTCCTGCTACCTGAGAGTGACGATGGTCATGCCGTCCCCGCCGCGGTCCGCCGGGGCCAGCTGGAAGTCCGCCACGCGGGATGAGCCCGCGAGCCAGGCGTGCACGGCGCGCCTGAGAGCGCCCGTGCCCCGGCCGTGGATGACCTCCACTTCCCTGATCTCGGCCAGATAGGCCCGGTCCAGGGAAGCCTCGAGTTCCGCCAGGGCGTCGTCGGCCCGCAGGCCGCGCAGATCGAGCACGCAGGACGCCTCCGCCGCGTGGCGGGCGCTCTGGGCCGAGGCGTCGCCGGCGGCCCTGGCCTCGTCCCGGGGATCGGGAGCCTGGGGGGCCTTCCGGGCCTGGGGAGAAGCCTTGGGACCGGCTTCTTCCGGAGCGGCGGAAGTCTGGATGACGCCGAGTTCGGCCCAGAGGCTCACGCCGCCCAGATCCAGGCGCACCCGGCCTCTGCGCTCGTCCACGTCCGTGACGCGGCCGCGCTTGCGGAAGAGGGTGTGCATGACCGTGTCGCCCACGGCGGGCAGGCGGGGAGCGGCGTTTTCAGGCTCTTCGGCCTGATTCTGCTCCCGGGCGAGCCCGGCCCGCAGAGCGGCCATCTGCCTGAGGGCCTGCCTGTGGCTGAGCTTTTCGGCCTTCCAGGCCTGCATGAGTTCCTGGGCCTTGACCCGCACCTCCTCCTGGAGACGCCGGCGCTCCTCCTCCAGACGCTCGCGGCTCTGACGGGCCGCGGCGCGGGCCCTGCCCTGCTCCTCGCGGAGCCTGGCAAGTTCCTCCGTGCGCTGGTGGGCGAGGTCGTTGAGGCGCCGCAGAAGGGCGGCGCTGTCCTGACCGTCCTGAAGAAGATAGTGATCGGCGCGCCGGAGGATGGCGTCCGGCAGGCCGTGCTCCCGGGCCACGTCCAGCGCCTGGCTCGCCCCCACCTGATCGTAGGCGAGGACATAGAGAGGCTTGTGGGTTTCGCGGTCAAAGAGCATGGAGGCGGCCCGGGCGCCTTCCCTCGCCAGGGCGTAGCCCTTGAGGGCGGGAAAGTGCGTGGCCGTCAGAACAAAAGTATGTTTCTCCAGCAGTTCGTCAAGGACCGCCTGGGCAAGAGCCGCGCCCTGAGCGGGATCCGTGCCCGATCCGAACTCGTCCAGAAGCACGAGGCCCGAGGCGTCCAGATGGCGCCAGGCCTTGGCCAGATGCTCGATCTGGGCCGTGAAGGTGGAGACGTTGTCCTCCAGACTCTGCTCGTCGCCGATGAAGGCGTCCACCCGGGTGAGCCAGGGCAGATGCGAGCCCGGTCTGACGGGCACGGGCAGTCCCGCCTGGGTCATGGCCACGCAGAGCCCCAGGGTCTTCAGGCAGACGGTCTTGCCGCCGGCGTTGCCGCCGGTGAGAATGACGGCCCGGTCCCCGGGCCGGAAGACGATGTCCACCGGCCGGATGCGGGAATTCTGCCGGGCGGCCCCGCGGCCGCCGGTCTCGGCCTCGCGCTCCTGCAGAAGAAGCAGGGGGTGGCGGGCGCCCTCCAGCAGAAGACCTTCGGCCACGGAGGCGATGGGCACCATGCGGCCCTCGCAGACCTCGGCCAGACGGCGCTTGGCCTGGAGAAGGTCAAACTCCGTGAGCAGGCGCACGGCGGCCAGGGCGCCTTCGCCCTCGGCCTCCAGCTGCTCCGCCAGGGTCCGGAGCACCAGACGCTCCTCCTCGCGTTCTTCCCGCTTGAGCTCCTGGATGCGGTTGTTGAGCTCCACCAGGAACATGGGCTCGAAGTAGCAGGTTTCGCCGGTCTGGGACCAGTCGTGGATGATGCCCTGCATGCGGTTCTTGCAGTTGGCTTTGAAGGGGAGGACGTAGCGATCCGAGGAGAGCGTCATGAACTCGTCCTGCAGATAGGGCAGGATGTTGTAGCGCTCGGCGTAGCTGCGCGCCCGGCGCAGGGCGGTCTGATGGAGGCTGCGCAGTTCCACGCGCACCTGGTAGAGTCCGGGAGAACTCTCGTCCCGGAGATTGCCGTCGTCGTCCAGACAGCGCCGCAGGGCGGAGGTGAGGGCCGCCGGCAGGGGCGGATCCGAGGCCAGGGCCACGAGGCCCGGCCAGTTTTCGTCGCCTTCGGGCACGCAGACGGCGTCCCTGAGGGAGGCGGCCGAAAGGAGCACGGCCCGCAGGGCGAAGAAGGCGTCCGTGTCATAGCCCGCGGCCTGGGCGCCCCTGCGGCGCACCTCCCCGATGAAGTCCGTCACGTCCGGAAAGTCGCCGGGCGCGATGTCGCGCCGGGCCTGGGGACGGGCGGCCAGGGTCAGGCTTTCGTCAAAGAGCTTCTGGGCAAGATTCGCTTCGGCTTCGGTGGGCAGAGGCCTGAGGCCCAGGGCGCGGGCCCGTCCGCAGGCGGACTGGCAGAAATCCGCCAGCCGCCTGAGGACGCGGTCAAACTCCAGGGCGTGGAGGGTGCGGGCGTGGATCACTGCGGATTAACCCCGGGCAAGACGGGCCTTGACGGCGGCGGAGAGTCTGGCGCCGTCCACGCGGCCCTTGTATTCCTTCATGAGCGGTCCCATGACCTTGCCCATGGCGGCGGGGCTGTCGGCTCCGGTCTTTTCGATCATGGCCTCGATGGCCGCGGCGAGTTCCTCGTCCGTGAGGGCCTTCGGCAGGTATTCTTCCAGAATGACCAGCTCGGCGGCTTCCCTGTCGGCGAGATCCCGGCGGTTTGCCTTGGTGTATTCGGTGATGGAGTCCCGGCGCTGCTTGGCTTCCCTGGTGAGGACGTCCAGCATTTCCTCGTCGGTGAGCGTGCCGCCCGGGCGGCAGAGGTCAACCAGACGGCGCTTGACGGCGGTTTTGAGCAGACGCAGCACGGAGACGCGGACGCTTTCTCTGGCCTTGTAGGCGGTGATGTAATCCTTTTCGATTTGCTGATAGAGGCTCACTTTCGCTCCCTCGTTATGAAAAAAAGAAGACGGGAAAACCGGATACGGTTTTTCCGCGGGAAATGCAGGGGAGTACGGAGAGGAAGGGGTGGCTTGGCAGAGGGGAATCCGTCCTGGAGCCGGTCATGGCGTCGGGCAGGACAGATTAGGGGACCGCAGTCTTGTCTCAAACGGGAAAATTGTCAAGCGGAAAATTCTTTCGGGAAAAGAAAAAGGGAGCGCGTTTCTTGACGGAGTGAAGGGTGAGCGGCTAGAAAAAAAGCGCTGAAAGGAAGAAGGCAGCGTTCAGCACAGAAACCAGGAGAAGATCATGTACTGTGAGAACTGCGGCGCCCTCATACGCAATGAGTCGGCCAGATTCTGTTCGAACTGCGGCTGCCGGCTGCAGCAGAATGCGGCTCAGGCGGTTCCTCAGCCGCCTTCAGTAAACCGCGCGATTGCCGTCGGACAGCCAGGCACTGTTCCCCGTGCCGGCGTGCGGCAGGGAAGAGGGGCGGGGAGACTGAACTACAGCTGCGAAGAGCATATCCGGGACAACGTGGCCATCGTGAAAACCCACGCAGCCTTCGTGTTGATCGATTTTTACGTTTTTGCCGGCAATTTTTCCAGGTATATCGAGTTTGAAGAATCTCTCTCCGGGGAGATGACAAAAGAGCAGGTTGAAGAATACTGGGAAATCGTGGATGAACTGATGCAGGTTCTGGAAAGCGTGGACGTGCACGCGTTCATGCAGACCATCGATTTTTCGTCATTCCAGGAATATTCTACCACAATTATTGGTTCTCTGAACACTTATCTGGAAGAAATCTGCAAGTCTGATCCCAGACTGCAGTCGACTCTGAGAGATTTTTTCCTGCCCGATTCAGCGTTCACAAGGTTCGCCGACGAGGTGCATCGTGTGGTGCAGCAGGAAATGTCCGGCAAATATGCGCGGATAGTTTCACTTATCTCGTCCCTGCAGAACAGAAGACAGATATGGGAGGATTTCCGCCGTCCTAGCGGCGTGGATGCCGTCTCCAACGCGGCGCAGTACTTTGCCGGCGGTGTCCTTGCGGCGGCTATGCCCTGGATAGGTATTCCAGCTCTGATTGCAAAATATGGCTCACAGATAAGTTCTGACAAAAAAGTTGAAAAAGCACGCGGAGATTTTCTGTCAGACGTTTATGCTCTGAAAACGGCAGTTGTTGAAGGCTTTTCTGCAAGAGATCATTGCATATCCCGCCTGCAATCCCTGATCGGAGAAAAAATGCAGGCTGCTTATCAGCATATCAATGCAGCTGTTTTGTCAGTTCTGTCGGAAAGAGAAGCAGTTTTATTGTATGATAAAGTAATACAGGAAGAAGCAGAAGCTATGATTCCAGAGAATGAGGAATCAAGACATGTTCTGAACTATTTACTTGACTATTTTTTTGAAGAAGACATTTCCCCATATTACGAATCACTTGTGAGAAAGGCACTTAATATTCATCAGTGAACTGAGGTGATACATGGATTTTGGATTTTTTGATCAGATGTCTCACGACATGCTGAACGGGAACCTGGATCCCCACAGCATGGGGCAGACATACGATGCCAGCAATCATCTGCTGCAGACGCACACACATTTCGGCAATACGGTCAATCATTACCAGAACGGTCAGCTGACAGGTACGGATACTCTCTTCGGCAACACCCTTCAGCACCACGATGCGGGACATCATTTTCTGGGGACCTCGCAGCATGTCGGCAACACGGTCCATGACTTTGACGCTTCCGGTCATATGATAGGATCGCACATGGACATGCCGGATGGAAGCGTGCGCCATTTTGACCAGTTCGGCCGCTATACCGGCACGACGGGCAGCAATGGCCAGCTCGCGGACGCCCATGGCATGCTTGTGAATCGCTACAAAAGCATCTTCTAGTTTCAGTCAGGGACGTCCGCCTGAACATGGTTTCAGCGGCGGCGTCTCCGTGGCCCGTTTTTTTTCCGCAGGCTCCGCCGCGGGGAAAAGGCGGGCCACTGCTGTTTCAGGCGCAGGAGACATTTCGCTTTCTCAAAACCGCTCCCCCTGGGCGGGGCTTCCTGAGAGCGGATCCGTCCGCTGCTTCGGCTGACCTGAATCGAAAAACCCAAAATTTAAACCGTACGTTTTCCATCTACGAATTGTTCCGGGCATGGCAGGTTCCCTGCCGGCATTTTTCCACGGTGCAGCAGGAAATTCTGTGAGAAAGGAAAGAATGAGAACCTTTTTTGTGCGGCAGAGCTCTGCACAGGGGGCCGCGGATGACAGCCGGAGGGAAACGGCGGGGACGCACGGCCTGGTGCCCCGAGGTGATCCAACCGCCCTGCGGGCATAAAAAGCAGACAAGGGCTTTTCCAGGAGACCGGAAAAGCCCTTGACCTTGCGTGTCAGAGCGCGGGAGCTCAGATCACCATTCGTCGTAGTAGCTGTCCTGCTGGTAGCCGA
>CAZFTQ010000091.1:0-8396 GCA_964522365.1 uncultured Desulfovibrio sp.
CATGGTCCAGAAATTATCCTTTTCCCCCATGCGCACGATGCGTTCGTCCGGGAGCCCGGCCACTTCCTTCCAGATGGCCGCCGCCTCGTCGTCGTCCCGGTACACCGTGACCCACAGCTTCTCCGCCGGCAGCCCCAGCTCCCGGGTGCAGAACTCCCAGGCCCAGGAGATGGCGTCCTTCTTGAAATAGTCGCCGAAGGAAAAGTTTCCCAGCATCTCGAAAAAGGTGTGGTGCCGCGCCGTGCGGCCCACATTTTCGAGATCGTTGTGCTTGCCCGAGACGCGCAGACACTTCTGGGACGACGCGGCCCGGGAATAGCCCCGCTTTTCCTCGCCGGTGAAACACTTCTTGAACTGCACCATGCCGGCGTTGGTGAAGAGGAGCGTGGGATCGTTGGGCGGAATGAGCGGAGCGGAGGCCACCACCGCGTGGCCCCGTTCCTGGAAGAAGGCAAGGAAACGCCGGCGAATTTCTGTGGGCGTGAGCATATGGTCTCCCGGAAAAGCGGACGGCCGGGAGGAAGGGCGGCAGAGCCGCCCGGCCGTCCGCGCACTCAGCTTGTGAAGTCTTCGGAAAAGTCCTGGGTCCCCTCGGCGGCGGAGAAGGCGTTCTCCACGCCCTCGGCGCGGACTTCGCTCTCCAGGGGCAGGGGATCACCCATGGGCGCCACGGTGTTGGCTTCCGCCTCGGCCTCGGAGGGCATGCCCAGGAAGCTGCGCACGTCCGCCTCGATGGCGGCCCGGAGCTCCGCGTCCTCATTGATGAGATCGCGGACCCGTTCCCGGCCCTGGCCGAGCTTTTCGCCGCGGTAGGCGAACCAGGAACCGCTCTTGTCCACGATGTTCCCGGCCACGCCGAAATCGATGAGTTCGCCGGCCCGGGAAATGCCGTGGCCGTACATGATGTCGAAGGTGGCCACCCGGAAGGGCGGCGCCACCTTGTTCTTGACCACCTTGGCCTTGGTGAGGCTGCCGATGGCGTTGTCCTTGCCGTCCTTGATGGAGCCGATGCGGCGGATGTCGATGCGGACGGAGGAGTAGAATTTCAGGGCGTTGCCGCCGGTGGTCGTCTCGGGGTTGCCCATGTAGGGACCGGCGCCGATCTTCATGCGGATCTGGTTGATGAAGATGACGGCCGTGTTGGAGCGGTGGATGGTGCCCGTGAGGCGGCGCATGGCGTGGGACATGAGCCGGGCGTGGCCGCCCACCTGCATGGCGCCCAGATCCCCGTTGAGCTCGCTCTGGGGCACCAGGGCGGCCACGGAGTCGATGACCACCAGCTCCACGGCGGCCGAGCGCACGAGCATGTCGGCGATCTGCAGGGCCTGCTCGCCGTAGTCGGGCTGCGAGACCAGGAGCTCGTCCGTGTTGACGCCCAGGGCGCGGGCGTAGCTTACGTCGAGGGCGTGTTCCGCGTCGATGAAGGCGCAGGTGCCGCCGCGCTTCTGGCATTCGGCGATGACGTGCAGGGCCAGGGTGGTCTTGCCCGAAGATTCGGGGCCGAAAATTTCCGTGACGCGGCCGCGGGGCACGCCGCCCACGCCCAGAGCCAGATCCAGGCCCAGGGATCCTGTGGGAATGACCGGCACGCGGGCCACGACGCTGTCAGACAGACGCATGACCGAACCCTTGCCGAACTTGCGTTCGATGGTGGTCAGAGCGGTCTCAAGGGCTGCATTTTTCGCATCTTCAGGGGAGGGGGCAGGCTTCTTGGCCATGATGAGGTCTCCTCGGAGGTCGGACGGTTTACGTTTGACAAAGAGCTGACAATTTCACTAAACGACAATTCTAGCATCCCTGCACAGGCAAGGCAAGTGCCCGGGGCGGCGCAGATCGGCCCTGCCGGCGGCTTCCGGCCCGCGGGGACACACTATCCCATCAGGAGCGTCCTTCGTCCATATGTCCATCGACGGCATCCTTCTCTTCTCCGGCGGCCTCGACAGCCTGCTCTGCGCCCGGCTCCTCATGGACCAGGGCCTTTCCATCCGCTGCCTGCACTGCGTCTCGCCCTTCTTCGGCTCCGCGGGCCAGGCAAGGCGCTGGCAGCACCTCTACAATCTGGATCTGGAAATTCTGGACGTGGGCGAGATCATGGCGGATCTCATCCGGGACTGGCCTCCCCACGGCCTGGGCAGCGTCATGAACCCCTGCGTGGACTGCAAGATCACGCTTCTGCGCCTGGCGAAGAAGCGCATGCTGGAGCTCGGCGCCTCCTTCGTGGCCACGGGCGAGGTTCTGGGTCAGCGCCCCATGTCCCAGCGCAGGGACGTCATGAACCTCATCCGCCACGCGGCCGAAGTGGACGACATTCTGCTCAGGCCCCTCTGCGCAAAACATCTGGAGCCCGTGGCCTGCGAACGCTCGGGGCTCGTGGACAGAGAGCGGCTCCTGGACCTCCACGGCCGCGGCCGGCAGGGGCAGCTGGCTCTGGCAAAGGCCCTGAACCTCACTGAAATTCCCTCCCCGGCCGGCGGCTGCCGTCTGACGGAAAAGGAAAACGCGCGGCATTACTGGCCTCTGCGCATGCACAGGCCCCTGGCCGACGCTCAGGACTACCGTCTGGCCTCCTGCGGCCGCCAGCTCTGGCGTCTGGAGGAAAACCCGGCCTGCTGGCTCTGCGTGGCCCGCAACAGCCGCGACAACGCGAAGCTCACGGCCTTCGCCCGGGACAGGGACCTGCTCGCCGGGCTCTGCGACTGCCCGGGTCCCGTCGCCCTGCTGCGCGACGGCCGCGACTGGCCGGCCGAGGCCCTCACGGCGGGCCTCTCCCAGTTCATCTCCTACGCTCCCAAGGCGGCGAACCAGCCCACGGCGCGGGTCTGGCTCAAGCAGACCGACGGGAGCCAGCAGATTCTGACCCTGCAGCCGGATCTCTCGCGCACCGCCTTCCGCCGGCCGGACTGGGAGGAGGTGAAGGCCGAAAAGCACGCCCTCGCCTCCAGGTACGAAGCCGAGCGCGTGAAAAGGCTCCGGGCCGAAAAGGAAGCCCGCAGGGCGGCCCGGGCCCAGGCGGCGGAAGAGGCGGCCGGGACTCAGGAGCCCTGCCCGCTCCGTCCCGACACAGACACAAGCCCGGCCGGCGCGCCGGAAGAATAAGGAGCATCCATGGAGACTCGTCCTGTCGTTCTCAAATTCGGCGGCCACACCATGAACGATCCCGCCCTGCGGGACGCCTTCGCGGCCGATCTGGCCCCCCTGGCGGCATCCGGCATCCGCTGCATCGTCGTCCACGGGGGCGGCCCTCAGATTTCCTCCCTCCTGAGCAGACTCAACATCCCGAGCCGCTTTGTGGAGGGTCTGCGGGTCACGGACGAGGCCGCCATCGAAGCGGTGGAAATGGCCCTGAGCGCCCAGGTCAACAAGGAGCTCGTGAGCGCCTTCACGGCCCACGGCATCCCCTGCGTCGGCCTGAGCGGACGGGACGGTCATCCCCTCCTCAGGGCAAGGGTGCGCAGCGCGGCCCTGGGCCGGGTGGGCAATGTGACGCAGGTGCAGCCCGCCATCCTCTCCTGCCTCCTGGAAGCCGGCTTCCTGCCCGTGGTGGCCCCCGTGGCCGAAGACGAGGAAGGCTCCGGCGCCCTCAACATCAACGCCGACACGGCGGCGGGCGCCCTGGCCGGCGCCCTCAAAGCCGAATATTTCGTCCTCATGAGCGATGTTCCGGGCGTCCTCGACGCCGAAAAGCGCCTTCTGCCGCGCCTGAGCCGCGGGGACATTGACGATCTCAAGGCCTCGGGCGTCATCACGGGCGGCATGATCCCCAAGGTGGACGCCTGCCTGCACGCCCTGGACTGCGGCTGCTCCCGCGCCCTCATTCTCAACGGGGCGGAAAAATCCGCCCTGCGGCGCTGCCTCCTCGAAGGCGAAGCCCTGGGCACCGTGGTGGCCTGAGAGGCGTCGCAGCATCAGAAGAGACGCGCACGCGGAAGGGCCGGCGGGACGCCGGCCCATTTTTTCGCGCGCGAAAGAACTGTCCGGATCTTCCGGAAAACTACCGGGGCGGCTCGAGCCGGGGGCAGAAGTCCGCCATTTCGCAGTCCCCGCAGAGGGGTTTTCTGGCCGCGCAGACGTCCCGGCCGAACTGCACCATGCGGTGGTTGAAATCGCCCCATTCCTCTCGGGGCAGGATGCGCATGAGATCCTGCTCCACCCTGACCGGGTCGGTCTGCGCCGTGAGACCCAGGCGGTGGCTGATGCGCTTCACATGCGTGTCCACGGCCATGCCCTCGTTGATGCCGTAGCCCACGAAAAGGACGATGTTGGCCGTCTTGCGGGCCACGCCGGGCACGGTCACGAGCTCGGCGAGAGTCTTCGGCGGTTCGCCCCCGAACTTCTCCACAAGACATCTGGCCGCGCCCACAAGATTTTTCGCCTTGTTGCGGTAGAAACCGGTGGAGCGGATCACCTCTTCCACCTCTTCCGGCTCCGCGCGGGCGAGTTCGGCCGGCCCCGGCCAGCGGGCGAAAAAGCCCGGCGTCACCTTGTTCACGCGCTCGTCCGTGCACTGGGCCGCCAGCACCGTGGCCACGAGAATCTCCCAGGGGGAAGAGTGCGTCAGCACGGTGTCCGGATGCGGATAGCGCCGGCTGAGAAGATCGAGAACCCTCGCCGCCCGCTCCGCCGCGCCGTCGGGCAGCGCCGCCTCCTTCCGTCTGCCTGAGCCTGCCATGTCTGTTCCTCTCTCCGCCCCGGAATTCTTTCAGACCTGCCGCCCGGACCCCGGGGCGCGGGCCTGGGCGGCGGAAAAAGTCTCCGCGTCAGAGGCGCGGAGATCCTCCCGCCGGGGGCATCATGACACAGGGAAGGCCCTTCTGGCAAAAGCCCCGAGGGGAGCCGGATCCCACGGAAAAATGGACCGGAAGGGCCGGTATTACGCGTTTTTCAGGATCTTTACAAAAGCCCCGGCCCCATGTATAAGGGCGCGGCCATATTGCCGCCCCCACGCGGCATGCCATGGCTGGGCCGGACACGCCCGAAGCGCTTGCGCCTGACCGCGCGCCGCCTGCTCAGGCAGGCCAGGTCAGAGAAGCGGAAATTCCCGGCTGAAGCCGGGGAGTGTCATGGCATTCCCCCCACCAGGTCCGCCTGCCGCCCGCATGCCGGCGGATCAAGCCTGCGAACTCAAGGAGGGCGCGTTTCTTCCCCGGGCCGCCCGGGCTTCACACGCGCTGAACTATGGATCAGAAGGACATCGAATACTTCCGGACACTTTTGAACGACATGCTGGTGGAGGCCCAGCAGAAGGGCGACTCCACGCTGGAGGAGCTGAGCGGCGACAACGAGGTTTTCGCCGACCCCAACGATCGGGCCACCGCAGAATCCGACCGCGCCTTCACGCTGCGCATCAGAGACCGCGAACGCCGCCTCATCGGCAAGGTCAAGGAAGCTCTGCAGCGCATCAATGACGGCACGTACGGCCTCTGCGCGGAATGCGGCGAGGAAATCAGCCTCAACCGCCTCAAGGCGCGTCCCGTGACCAGACTCTGCATCAACTGCAAGGCCAGACAGGAACAGGCTGAAAGTCAGTGTGCCGGATAGACCCTTCCGCAGCCGTCTGACGCTGTCCGGGGGCATGACTGCAGTCCGCAGCCGTGCCCCTTTGTGCACCTGCGCCCTTTGCGGCGCACGAGGCCTCACGCCGCCCGAAAGGCTGGCGGGGGCTTTTTTTCCGCCCTTTTTCTGAGCCATGGATGCCCATCTTTTCCGACGCTTCGCGGAGGCCGCGGCCCCGCATCTCACGGGCGCCCGCATCGTGAAAATCCAGGAACCGGCCGAGGGCCTCTTCGCCTTCAGCCTGGATCTCTTCTCCCGCGCCTCGGCGCTGGGCCGCAAAGCGCAGCTCCTTCTGCGGCCGGGCCGCCAGGATCCCTTCCTCTGCTTCGGACAGGGCCGCGTCTCGGCGGGCGCCGCCCCTTCGGCGCCCGTCATGCGCCTGCGCCGCCACGCCCAGGGCAGAAGCATCCGCCATGTGCTCACGCGCTGGCAGGAGCGGGAGCTCTGGCTCCTCATGTCCGGAAGCATGCCGGCTGAGCCGGCGAAAAGGGAGACCTCCGGAGAAAACCGGGAACCGGCCCCCTCGGGGCGCGGAGACGGCGGGGAGAGCGGAAACCAGGCCGTCTGGCTCGTTCTTGCCCTGCGGGAGGGGCCGAGACTGCATTTTGCCGAAGAGAGCCCCTCTTCCGGGGCCGCCCGCTGGCCGGCCCCGGGGGAGCTGGCCTGCGCCATGGAAAACTGGCGGGACTGGCCCGTGCTCACCCCTGCCCTGCGCAGGACCCTGGCGGCTCTGCCGCCCGAAGAGGCCTCGGCGCTTCTTGTCGATCTGGAGGCCGGGGGCGGCGACATCTTCTGCTACCGGGACCCCGACGCGGCTCCCAGGGAAGACGGCGGCCAGGCCGTGGTGCGGGTCTCCGCCTGGCCCCTGCCGGACAGTCTCAGGGGAAAGCTGACGGAAGAAGCCCGGGAAGACGTGCTCCCTGCCCTCACGGAAGCGGGAGCGGATCTGGTCCTCAGGGAGGCGGCGCTGCGTCAGGCCCGCCGGGCGGCCGAGGTCTGGATCAAAAAGGAGAAGCGGCTCAGGGAACTTCTGGAGCTCCAGACGGAAGATCTGGAACGGCTTGAGAAAATGTGCCGCGCCAGGGAGCAGGGTCTGCTTCTTCAGGCCAGTCTCTGGCAGCTTCAGGCCGACCGGCGCACGCCCGTCGTGAACTTTCTGACGCCCGAAGGCCGGGAGGTGGAAATCCGCCTGGATCCCCGCCGTACCCTGCGGGAAAACATGGAACGCTTCTTCCACACGGCCCGGCGCGGCGAGCGCGGTCTCGCGCGGGTGCGGGAGCGCAGAGCCGCTCTCGAGGAGGAGCTTGCCCGCGTCCTGCGGGCCAAGGAAGCCTGCCTGCTGGGAGCGGCTCCCGCCGTGCGGCAGGCGGCCGGCATGCGGCCGGACGCCGCCCTCCCCGCGCTGCCCGCGAGCGTCCAGCTCTTCGTGAGCTCGGACGGATTCGCCCTGCTCAGGGGCCGCAGCGCCAGGGGCAATCAGGACGCCAGACGTCTTGCCTCGCCCCACGACATCTGGGTCCACGCCGAGGGGGGACCGGGAGCCCATGTGATCATCCGCCGCAGCCACGGGGGACAGACCGTGCCCGAGCGCACCCTGGACGAAGCCGGAATCCTGGCGGCCTGCAGAAGCTGGCTGCGCGACGAGCCCGCGGCCAGGCTCACCTACTGCGAAGTGCGCCATGTGCGCCCCCTGAGGGGCGCGGCTCCGGGCACCATGCGCATGGACAAGGTGCTCTGCACCCGGCGGGTCCTGCTGGACAGAAGTCTTGAAGACAGACTCCTGCCCGGAGGGGAAAAGGCGACGGAGGATCCCGGCGCCCGGGGGCGGAGCGAAGAAAGGGAAGCGCCCGGGACGGCAGGGGATCGGCGCTGAGTCCTGCGCCCCCCGTGTCTTCAGACGGAGAAGAAAGTCACTTCGCCGGAAAGCCGCCGTCCACAGACATGACGGCGCCCGCGAGGCAGCCGGCGGACTCAGATGCCGGAAAGACCGCCAGGCCGCACGGATCCCGGCCGGCGCCCCGGTTCTTCATGGGAATGCGTCCGGTGATTTCCTCATGCTGCGCCGGATTCCGCTCTTTCACCCCGGCCGGCCGTTCTGTGCCCATGCAGCCTTGAGCGACGGCGCTGACGGTGCTTCTCCGCCACCGGAGAGTCATGCCTGTGTCCGGCACTCTCCCGCTGAAGCCGTCCCTTTGTCTCTCGAAGGTCTTTTTGAAGCAGAAGCTCCGTCTCCCTGAAGGTCTGATCCTGTGGCCGGTCCCAGCTTCATCGGGTCATCCGCCAAGGCGCGGAACTCCTGAAAGGCATTGGTCAGCGCTCAGGCCATCTCCTTTCCGGAGGCCGGCTTCTTTCAAGCTTTCAAAGCTTCTCAGGCGTCAAAAGCCGCGGAAGCCATCCTTGCAACGTTCTCCTTCGTCTCCGGCATTGCCGCACGCGGCAGGACAGCGGCTCCGCTACTTCCGCATGGCAGACTCTGCATGCGGGAAAAGCGGCTCCGGTTCCGGGAAACTGCAGCCTGCCGATCTCAGAAAGGCGTCTGACGCAAATCTCCCCCTTTCTGTCACTGCAGACCGTTCGCCCCGGCGAGCAATGCCTCCACTGCAGTCTTTTCATGCCTGAGCCTCCCGACCCCCTCTCAGCAGCGCGGAAGGGACAGAAGGAACGGCGGAGCGGCCTCGTCAGCCGCTCAATGAAAAATTTACAACCGGAGAAAATCCCGCAATTTTTCCTGCTGCGCCCCCCCTGCCTCAGCGGGAAATCTCCTCTTTTCAAGCCGTTTTCCCGGCCGCTTCCAGCACCTGCCCGCGGGGGAGAAGGATGCCTTGCCCTCCGCGGGGAAACGC
>CAZFTQ010000092.1:0-7818 GCA_964522365.1 uncultured Desulfovibrio sp.
GAGGAGTTCCCGAGCCGGGTCCGGGGAATTCCGGCTGAGGTCTGAGGCTGCCGGACGGTCCCCGTTTCAGAGGTCCGCAGGCATCCGTGGTCGGCAATGCCGACGTGCGTCGCGACGGCTTCTGAAGGCATGGAGCCTGTCCTTCCTTCCGGGGAATCCGGCTCAGTCGGTCTCTTCGCCGGGCCCTGTGACGTAAACCTCTGAGAAAGTCCGCTTCCGTCCTTCAGCTGTGACTGTCTCGCACAAGGGGGGGGGGAAGAACCAGGGCACGGTATCCCTCGCTGTCCGGCAGGAACCCTTGGAAAGCTCATCTGCCGGGGTTCACCATGCGGGGAGGGAAGCGGAACCGGGAAAAGACCATCAGATTCCCGACGGTGCATGACCGGTCCGTGCGGCAGGCTGCAACGGGCGCCCACGCGGGAAGACGACACCTGCTTCAGCCGGGCAAAGCCCGCGGGCGGCGGAAGAAAACGTCCGCTTCACGTGAAAAGGTTCCTTGAGGGCAGGCTTTCCTGAAGGTGGACGAAGAGAAGACAAAGGTCCGCCGCCTTGCCGACCCGCGGCTGCAATATCCTGGTTCCGTATTTCGGAAGAAGCGGGGTCCAGGCGCAACGCATGAAGCCTGCCTGAGAAATCTGAAGCCGGTGCGCTGGAAAGCTCAGGAGGCATGCCGGTCGCGGTCAGGGAAGGAGGCGGACAGGGACAGGACAGTCTTTCTCTGCGCGTGGCCTGCCCGGGTTCTTCCGTCTCCGCGGCAGGAAGGCATTCTTTCGCGGCACGTGCGCTGCCCTTGCCGTCGCGTTCGTCAGATCTGCTGAAAAACAGGGGGAAGAATCCGGACGAAGGACAGCGGGTCTGGGAAAGCGCGGCCTCGGAGGAGAGGAGGCAGGAAACAGGCGGACTCCCGGGAATGACTTTCTGAAGAAACCGGGCCGGATCTGTCCGGGGGACGCGGCGCGCCTGAGACCCTCAGCAGCAGGTACCCGTCTTCTAGGGAACCGTACGGGCGGTGCCTGAGGACGGCCCGGAAACGGGGCTCCCGTCCGGCTGCGCCAGCCGGAGCAAGAGCAGCTCCCTGAAATTTTCTTCCGTGCAGAGGAGGAAGCCCTCCTTTTTCAGCAGCGCCGCCAGAAGGCCGTCGCCGTCCGTCAGCCTGCGGGAAAAGGTTCCGTCGTAGATCCGGCCCGCTCCGCAGGAGGGGGAGCGGGACTTGAGGACGGCCGCCGTGAGGCCCGCTTCCTTCGCGAGGCGCAGAGCCTCCCGCGCGCCCCGCGCGAAGGCCTCGGTGCAGTCGAGGCCCTCTTTCGTGAGGACTTTTCCCCCGCGGATCTCGCAGGGCGTCCGCGGGACGGGGAGGCCCCCCAGCACTTCCGGGCAGACCGGGAGGCAGAGGCCCTCGGCGGCCAGCCGGGCGATTTCGGGAACCGTATTGGCCTTGCCGTCGTAGCGGCAGCACCTGCCGGCGAGGCAGGCGCTCACCAGAAAGCGAGGCGTCATGGCCCTCAGTCCTTCCTTTCCCCGGAGGCACCGCCCTGCTTCCAGGCTCCTATGAGGGGCATGTGCGCGGCCTCGGGCAGAAGGGCCGCCTCCCACATTTCCTGCCAGTACATGCAGGTGCCGGGGTTCCAGGCCGTGGCCGCGCGGTCGTCCCAGGCCACCTGAATGGGCCAGTCCGTGTGCCTTCGAAGCACTTCCTCGAACGACTCGGCCTCCTCGATGGCATCGTGGCAGAGGCGCAGGGTCATGTTGGGGCCTTTGAGGAAACGCACGTGGTAGCGGGGCATGTGAACTCCTGGAGAAATGTCGGGGGCGTATCGGACGGGAGGGTCCGGCGCCGGGGTGAGAAAAAAAGAAAACCCCGCGCGGACGGGGCGGTCGGGCGTCTGGCCTCGGCCGGGAGAAGAAGAGGGGACTTCTTCTTCCGGCTGAGGCTCCCCCGCCCTTTTCCCGGGCGGGGGAGCCCGTCAACTCTTACATGGAGCTCCTGAGCTCCGGTTCAGCGATTAATGGCCGATGAACCGGCTGACGATGTAGAGCACGATGAGGAGGCCGACGCCGAGACCCCAGCTCCAGTGGATGAGCTTCATCTCGACGGGATCCAGTTCCTCATACTCCATGTTCTGGATTTCGTCGTGGAATTTGGCTTCTTGATTTTCAGCCATATCGTGTCTCCTTTAGGGCTAGCCGGCGGCGATGGGCGGAGTCATGCCGTGGAAGAAGAGCCAGGAAATGAAGAGGCCGACCCAGATGATGAAGCCAAAGAGGCAGACCACGTACACGATGGCCAGGCGGCCAATACCTTCTTCAAGCAGCTTCTTGAAGTTGGAGATCATGCCGATGGAGAAGAAGGTCAGCAGGAAGAAGAGGGTGCGCAGACCGTTCAGAGCGCCGGAGACGGACTTGGCGATCTTGTGGGTGTCGGGGTTGGTGCAGCAGAGGCAGAGCATGATGATGAAGGTGATCACATAGCCGAGAACGAAGCGGGGGAAACGATCCCACACATCGCCCCAGGTCATCTGCTTGCCGGCCTTGGCGTCGGCGTCAAAGTACTTCGTCCAGATGTAGGCGAGGACAAAGGCCCACACGCCGATGAACATGTCGATGAAGACCTTGACGGTGGTGGTCACCATCGTGATCCAGCCCTGCGCCCAGTTGATGCCCTGGGACGCGGCCTTGGTCAGGATGAGAGACTCGGTGATGGCGCCGGACGCAATGGCGCCGCCGTCGGACTTGACGGCCAGGCCCATCCAGCCGCCGGCCACCATGGGTTCGCTGGTGAGGAACGCGGAGGCCACGAAGGGCAGGAGGAGCATTTCGATGCAGGTGAAGACCACGACCAGGGAGGAAACCATGATCGGGACGACCGGCCGGGCGCGGATGGCGCCGCCGGTGGCGATGGCGGCGGACACGCCGCAGATGGAAATGCCGGAGGCCAGAGGCGCGGCCCATTCCTTGTTGAATTTGAAGTACTTGCGGGCGACATAGTAGACCATGGCCCAGTACAGCAGATAGGCTTCAACAATGGCGCACAGGCCTCGGAAGATGATGACGCCGGCAAACGCGGCGGCGTCGGCGGCCTTCACGCCAAGCTCGACACCGAGAATGACGATGGCGATTTTGACGAAAAGTTCCGGACGGCAGGCGTCATGGAGCGATTCCACCACGCCGGGTGCCAGGTTGCCGATGATGATGCCCACGATCAGGGCCAGAATGAGGCCGGCTTCAGTGCTCAGACCGAGTGCCCAGGGGATGCCCTGCTTGGCAAGCTGGGTCGGGTTGGCCGCGATGTACGCGTTGGCGCCCAGCACGTAGCACACAATGGCGATGAAGAAGACGACCGTAAAGGCGCCGATGAATTTGACAACATTGCCTTTCATCAGCTTGATGCCCAGGGAGAGGCCCAGGGTGACAAAAACATAGGTCGCCAGCAGAGCCTGCCAGCCCTGCATGGCGCCCTTGGTGGCGGCCGCGAAGCACTTCATGGGGTTGTCGACCCACATGCCCATCTTCACAATCCAGCCCACCATGTCCAGCCCGACAAACTTGCCCAGGCCGAGCACGAAGACGATGCCGCCAAGCAGGCATGCGATTTTGTCTTCGTTGAACGTAGCGTGTTGGTTAGCCATTCGTACTCCTCACTCAGCTGAGTGTTGTACCAGCAGCGCCTTTGTCCGGAAGGCGCCGCACCAGAAAACAGAACGGAGGCCCGGAGAACCTCTCCTTTCGGAAAGGCCGCCCGGCCCGGGGTCCTGCGCCGGCGGCGGCACCGCCGGTGCAGGCAGACGTTTTGCGTTTTCTAGCACCGATTCACCAGTCCCGCAAGATGTGATTTTTGCCACAGATGGGCATTATTCCGTCATTTCGAGCGAAAGAACGATCATGGGAATCTTCCCTGAAACCCTTCCCGGCGCGGGCGGAGAAACCTTCCGGGGAAAAGTGTCCTCATTCCGCCCTGGTGCCTTTTTTCCCGAGCGGAAGCCTGCGTATTCCTTCACCCGGAGGCCCGGGACGCTTCCGAAAATTTCCCCGACAGGGGAGCGAAAAGCGCAAGACTTTTCCCGGCCGGGCGTGTATGCTCCGCCGCACCTGAAGGGGGAGAGGCAAAGGCGCCTTTCCTCCCGGGACTGGGAGACGCTCTCTCTGCCAAGGAGGACTGCCGTGAAACAGACTGTGTCGAGCCTCAGAAAGAAAAAGGCCAGCGGAGAAAAGATCGCCATGGTCACTGCCTATGACTACACCATGGCCAGACTCTGCAGCGGGGCCGGCGCGGACGTGCTTCTGGTGGGCGACTCCCTGGGCATGGTCATGCTGGGCTACCCGGATACGCTTTCCGTCACCATGGAAGACATGATCCACCACAGCCGGGCCGTGGTCAGAGGGGCCGGCGAGAGCTTCGTGGTGACCGACATGCCCTTCATGTCCTACCAGACCGGCGAGACGGACGCCCTGCGCAACGCCGGTCGGCTCATGGCCGAGGGCAGGGCCCAGGCCGTCAAGCTGGAGGGCGGGGCCGAGCTCTGTCCCGCCGTGCGGGCCATGGTGCGCAGCGGCATTCCCGTGGTGGGCCACCTGGGCCTCACTCCCCAGTCCGTGAACACCCTGGGCTACGCGGTGCAGGCGAAAACCCGGGCCGATGCGGAGAAGCTTCTCGCGGACGCGAGGGCCCTGGACGAGGCCGGCGTCTTTCTCCTGGTGCTCGAGTGCGTGCCGGCCGGGCTGGCGGCTCTGGTGACGAAAGCCGTTTCCGCGGCCACCATCGGCATAGGCGCCGGCGTCCACTGCGACGGCCAGGTGCTGGTGACGCAGGATCTGCTCGGCATGTATCAGGACCTGAATCCGAAGTTCGTCCGGCGCTTCGCCGAGTCGGGCGAGCACATCCGCCAGGGCATCGCCGCCTACTGCCGGGCCGTGCGCGAGGGCTCCTTCCCGGACGACGCCCACAGCTTTTCCATCCCGGAAGAAGTGCTGAAAGACCTCTGAACAGGCCCGCCCCGGACATTCTGAAAAAAGGGTCCGTCTGATCTTTCCGGATCCGTCAGGCGCGGGGTCTTGAGCCGCGCCTTCTCCCGTGCGCGGAAGGACGCGCCCCCCATGCGCCTCCGGATCTCCGGCCGGGCTTTGCTGAAGTCCCCGATCCGGTCCCGCTGATCCGTCCGCGCGGCCCCCGGCACCGCTTCCCGTTCTCTCCGGGCGGACGCGGTTCTTTTCAGCTTCGGCGGCAGTCCCCTGCGGAGCGTTCCCGCGTTCCCTCGTCCGCCCCCAGGGAATTCTGCCTGGCGCGGCGGTCTGCCGTTTCTCTCTCCGCCGGCTTCCGCGCTCCCATGCTTTTCTCAAAGCAGGCCCGCCCGGGCCCCTGAGGGGAAGTCCGCTCCGCCGGGCGGCGGGGAGGGATTTTTCCCGCTCCCCCGCTTCAGGCTGTTTTTTCCACCGGCCGCGCCCAGCCGCGGCGGCGGATTTCGGCCGCCGCCTTGCGGCAGAACTCCGGAAGCAGGGCCTCGGCCTCGGGAGTCAGGGCCGGGTGGAGGGTCGCGCAGTCAAAGGGCTCGAAACCGGCCACGAAGGCCTCGGGGCGTCTGCCCAGCATGAGATCGCAGGTGCTCAGGAGGTCCACAAAGTCCGTGTCGTGGGTGGAGTCCTGAAAGCTCAGGGACTTGCGCATGTCCTCGTTTTCCAGAAGGTAGACCGTGCCCGGGGCTTCGCCGCCCCGCACCACATCGAGAACCGCCAGACGCTCGCAGTCCACCAAGAGGGGCATGAGCCCCCTGCCCAGGGTGCCGCCGTCCACAAAGTCCACCTCTTCGGGCCAGTCATAGCGGTCCCTGAGCCATTCCATGGCGCGGACGCCGAAGCCCTCGTCGGAGAGGAGAAGATTGCCGATGCCGAGGACGCAGAGCGAGGGCATGAAAGAACTCCTTGCGCAAAAAAAGGCGGAAGCGACGCGTCACTTCCGCCTTTGAGATGTCAGAGGAACAAGGCCTAGAGGACCTTGAACTTGTGGACTTCGTTGGTCTCGCCGTCGATCACATGGACCGCGCAGGCGATGCAGGGGTCAAAGGAGTGCACGGTGCGGAGAATTTCCACCGGCCGCTTGGGATCGGCGATGGGGGTGCCGATGAGGGCTTCTTCGCAGGGACCGATGACATCGTTCAGGTCGCGGGGGCCCAGGTTCCAGGTGGTGGGCACCACGAGCTGGAAGTTGCCCACGCGGCCCATTTCGATGCGGATCCAGTGGGAGAGACCGCCGCGGGGGGCGTCCACAAAACCAACGCCCTGGCTTTCCTGCGGGATCTTCGGATCTTCCACAATCTGGGGATCCTTCTTGGCGGCTTCCTTGAAGTCCTGCAGCATGCTCTCCAGATGCTTGGAGATGGCCACGGCCTGGATGCCGCGGGCCGCGGTGCGGCCCAGGGTGGAGAAGAGGGCCTCGGGTCCCACGCTCAGCTTCTTGAGGACCGTGTCCACCAGAGGCTTGAAGTCGGGATTGCCCAGGGCATAGTTGACGAGCACGGCGGCCAGGGGGCCGGTTTCCATGGGCTTGTCATCGTATCTGGGGGCCTTGAGCCAGCTGTAGCGGTCCGTGTCGCCCATCTTGGTGAACTTGGGCTCGGTCTTCTCCTCGTAGGGAACGGCGGCCTCTTCGCCGTCGTACCAGCTGTGGCGGATGTGTTCCTTGATCTTTTCAGGATTGAACTCTTCGCACTCCAGCTTGCGGTCGCGGAGAATGCCGGGCTTCATCCAGCGGGAGGCGAGGTTGCGTTCGCCGCCGGGGGCCGGGAAGTCGCCCATGGTCATGAAGTTGGTGGTGCCGCCGATGCCGGCCCAGTCCTTGTAGGCGCCCGCCACCAGGAGCAGATCGGGGATGTAGACCTCGTCGATGAAAGCCGCGGTCTTTTTGTAGAGATCCTCGAATTCCTTGATGCGTTCGTCCGTGAGGGCGGTGTAGCAGGTGCAGCCGCCGGCCACGATGAACTGGGGATGGGGGTTCTTGCCGCCGAAGACGGCCGTGCCCCGGGCCGCTTCCACCTGCAGGCGCAGGGCTTCCAGGTAGTGGGCCGTGGCGATGAGGTTGGCTTCCGGCTCCAGATAGTAGGCCGGATGGCCGCCCAGGAAGTAGGCGTTGGTGAAGGGTCCCAGCTGGCCGCTTTCCACGAAGGCTTTCAGCTTGTCCTGCACGGCCTTGAGGTCCTCGGCCTTGCAGGGCCGGGGCGAAATGGACTGGGCCAGGGAGGCGGCCTTCACGGGATCGGCCTTGAGGGCGCTTGTGATGTCCACGAAGTCCAGGGCGTGCAGATGGTAGAAATGCACGATGTGGTCGTGCAGATTCTGCTGGGCCAGGACCAGGTTGCGGATGCGGGTGGCGTTGGCCGGAATGCGGAAGTTCTTGTCCGCGTTGTAGATGGCGTCTTCCAGGGCGCGGGTGGAGGCCAGGGCGTGGGTGTAGGTGCACACGCCGCAGGTGCGGGCCGTGAAGTGCTGCACATCGCGGGGATCGCGGCCTTTGAGAATGATTTCCAGTCCGCGGAAGAGAGTGCCGCAGCTGCGGGCGTCCTTGACGCGGCCCTTCTCCACTTCCACTTCGATGCGGAGATGGCCTTCGATGCGGGTCAGCGGATCAACGACGACAGGGCCGCTGTAGGTGCTTTGAGGAGTTTTCATGGAGCCTCCCTAGTTCTGGTAGAACGGCGTCATGTCATCCCAGAAGCCGGGCTCGCTGCAGCCGATGCAGGGGTGACCGGCGCCCACAGGCCAGTTGGTCTGGTTGAAGAGGGCCTTGGGACAGTTGTTGTACGTTCCCGGTCCTTTGCAGCCGAGATCGTA
>CAZFTQ010000093.1:0-7568 GCA_964522365.1 uncultured Desulfovibrio sp.
GGGCGGCGGCAAATGGCCACGGCGATGCCGTCAGGAAACTGCTGGACAAAGGGGCAGATATTTTTGCACGGGACAGCAAGGGCAGGACGGCCCTGCTGTGGGCGGCGGCAAATGGTCATAGAGAGGTCATTCAGACTCTGCTCGACAAGGGGATTTACTGTTACGCCCGAGACAACGACGGCAGGACGGCCCTTATGTGGGCAGCGGCGAACGGCTACGGTGAGGCCGTCCAGACGTTGCTTGACAACCGGGCGGATTTTCATGCCCGGGACAACGATGGCAGAACCGCTCTGATATGGGCGGCGGTGAATGGGCACAGCGAGGCCGTCCAGATACTGTTGGACAACCGGGCGAATATTCATACCCGGGACAACGATGGCAGAACCGCTCTGGTATGGGCGGCGGTAAACGATCACAGTGAGGTCGTCCAGACGTTGCTCGACAACGGGGCAGATATTCACTCACGGGACAAGGATGGCTGGACAGCTCTGATGCTGGCGGAAAAGAAAGGTGCCAACGAGGCTGTCCGGACACTGCTTGACAACGGGGCGCTGCCCGCATGGACAAAGATGGCCGGCCAGACCTCCAGTGGACGGAGAAGCAGGAAGCGCGGCGGCAGATGATCACTCTTTGGTCATTCTTGTCTGCTGCACAGGCTTTCCTTTTCGGTGTGGCATCGTGAGCGTGTCTTCCCTTTGCCGCCGATATCGCAGTTCAGTCACCAGTACCGGCCCTCCTGAAGAAAGAGGCCGTCGCCGTCAAAATCCTTCTGGAACCGGGGGATTTTCCCGCTTTTCCACCGCTGGTGCAAAGCCTGATTTTTTTAACTTGTTGTATATGCTAATAAAAAGACTCATTAGGAGGTATCGCCCCGGAACCTGGGGTGAAGAAAGATGAGATACCCCTTATTATACCCCCAAAAGAGCTGGATGAAAGCAGCGGCAATGGATTGAAAGAGCTTTTCCAGACGGTGAAGAAAACAAAAAGCGGTATTTGCAAACTGTCATGGTCTTGCAAATACCGCTTGAGATCTTCGTGGTGGAGGCGGGGAGAGTCGAACTCCCGTCCGAGAAAGTTCCACGCAAAGCGTCTACAGGCTTAGGCCGATAGTCAATCTCGCCCTGACGGTAGTCACCGGCCAAACGGCGGCAGGGCCAGCCGGCCGAACGAAATCTCGCAGAGAGCACCGGCCGGCGCCAGCTTCTGCCAGTCCGATAAATGAGGCTGCGAGGGGATATCGGACGTCACCCCGGCAACCTGGCTGTCTAGCAGCCAAGAACCACACGCTGACTAGGCAGCGCAGGCGTAGGCGTAATCGTTGTCGTTGGCAATTACTTGGTTGCCGCTTTTTACGAGGCCAGCGGCGCCTCGGCCTGCAGCTCCGGCTTCCACGTCCCCGTCGAAACCAGTGCGCCCCCATAAGGTCCAGCCAATATACGCCCTTCCCGGTCTCTTGGCAAGGGAGAGAGGACAAATTTTTGAACTTTTCCCCTGCCGTCCGGAATGACGGATTTTTTCAGGCCGGTCTCCGGGGAAGGAGGCCGCCCCGTCCAGGGGCATGCCCTGCGCCCCCGGAAAAGGCCCTTTCTCAGAGCGGCACCACCAGATCGTTGGGGACGTTCTCCGTGATCCGGCTGAGCCAGTCGGGCATGCGCACCGATCTGCCCTCCGCGTTTGCCGAGGCGTGCTGGGTCGAGCCCGTGACCAGGATTTTTTCGCGTTTCTCGTCACGGATTTCGTAGGCGAAGGTGATGGAGGCTCGACCCCACTCCGACACGCCCACGCGGCACCAGATCACGTCGTCAAAGCGGGCGGGAGCCCGGTAGCGGCATTCCACCAGCCGCACGGGCAGGTAGAGACCCCGTTTTTCCACTTCGTTGTAGCTGAAGCCCGAGACCCTGATGTAGGCGTCGCGGGCGCGTTCGAAGACATGCAGGTATTCGGCGTAGTAGACGATGCCCATGGCGTCCGTCTCGCCGTAGGAGATGCGGTGGCCGAGCCAGATGGCCGGTTCGGGAAAGGGAGTGCTGATTGCCATGAAAAACACCTCGGATGAGGCTGGAAGAAAAAGCGGATGTCAGTGCAGGCGGGCGTCTTTCGGCGTCTGGCCCGGCTTTTCGGCGGCCGCGCGCAGATCGTGCAGCCAGCGGGTGCAGGTCCAGGAAAGGGTCTGGATCCTGTCCAGAAGTTCGGTTTCCCTGGAAAGCTCCCCCTGATTCCCGGGCCCGTCCGCGTCAGGCGCGGGCTTCTGCGCGAGTTCCCGGCAGAGAGCCGTGAGCTCGCCGAGCTCCTTCGCCATGGCGTCCGCGGTCCGGGCGCTTTCCCTGAGATCGGGCGCGGACTGAAAGCCCGCGGCGAAGAAGCCGCCGGCCCCCGGGGGAATGTGGCGGCTTCCCAGAAGATCCCGCCCCAGCATGCCCAGGAGAAGCAGGTAGAGCCTGCAGCGCATGTCGTGCTCCTGGATGGCGCCGGGGCCCAGGGCGCCGCGGCTCAGGGCCTCCGTTCTGGCGTTGAGCCAGGGCGGCAGACAGGCCAGAAAGCGGCCCAGATGGACATAGCCCTGGCCCTCGTCGGCCTCGGGCGGCAGCGGGAGTCCCAGCTCCCGGATTTCCCGGGCGGTGAGTCCGAAGGACTGGCAGAGGCCGTCCACGCTGATGAGGAAGGAGCCCCCTTCATGGCGGAAGTCAACGGGCGTCTGTCCCAGATAGATCTGCATGGCGGCAATCCGGCGCGGAAGCGTGAGCGGGGAAGGCGGGGAAAAACCGGGGGAAGGATCCTGCCTGCCTTGACTATGGCACAAAAGCCTTCTGCCTGCCACGAAAAACTTGCGGGGAAAAACGCCTCCGGGGCGCGGGCCCCGAAACCCTGAGGCGGACATCCGCTCAGACCGGACGGCGCTCAGAGCGGGGCGGATCCCTTTGAGGGCGGTCAGATGGCGGCACGGGGCGCTCACAGACATCGGCGAAGGGCTCAGGCAGGGAGAAAAAGCTCGGTCGGGTATTCAGGAGATCGCCGCTTCTCCGACCGGCGCGGGCAGGACCGCTCCGGCGCCCCGGCTTGTCCTCCGGGCTGTGTCCGCCTTCCGCGACGTCGGGGGCGACGCCGTGCCGCGAAAGGAAAATCAGCGCAGAAGCGGAACAGGGGCCGGATCGTCCCCGCGGCGCGGCACGCGCCTCGCAGAAAGCCTTTCCGCACGGCAGGGGCAGGCGCGTTCCTCCTGTCTTCTCTGAGGCTTCCGCCATTTCCGCTGTCATCCCGGGGCAGGTTCCGAAGGATCGTCCGCCGGCGCGGACGCTGGGATTCTCCGGTGTGCCTGCGGCAGCCCCGACGAGGCGCTGTGCGTCCGCCGTAAAGGGTTGGGGAGGCCGGCACCGTGAAGGGCAGGGCAGGGGGTTGGCCGTTCCGTCGGAAGGAGGGAAGGGGAGCAGTTCTCTCGCCGGACGGAAACCTGCCGCCCGGACAGAGGTTCTGCGAAGGCGCGCGGGCAGGGAGAGTTTCCTCCGGGGATGCGCAGTTTCCTCCCGTGACTCCGGCGGAAGAAGCGCTTCGGTTCTTTTTCGACCTGGACGGACAGAACGCGGGTCCGCATCGGGGCCTCAGGGGCCGTCTCATCGCTCCTCGTCCATTGACCGGGAGAGCCGGCCTGCCGTAGATAAAAGGAGCGGGCGGGCAGATCCTGCCCTTTTCCCTTCACCTGACCCTCACGCGGAGGCGGACGGCGGACCGAGGCCGTCTGAGAATGCCATGTCGCAGAACATCACCCTGGTGTGCTTTTCCCCCACGGGCAACACGCTGAAAATCCTCACGGCCATGGCGGGCGCGATCAGTCCCGCCTTTGATCTCATCGACCTGACGAAGCCCGGACCCGTCTCCAGGACCTTCGGGCCTCAGGATCTCGTCCTTTTCGGCATGCCGGTCTACTCAGGCCGCGTTCCCGCCGTCGCCAGAGCCCGTCTGGCGGGCATTGAATCCCGGGGCGCTTCCTGTCTTGCCGTGGTGAGCTACGGCAACCGGGACTTTGACGACGCGCTCCTTGAGCTTGCCGACTGGGCGGCCGAAGCGGGCTTTGCCGTCAAGGGAGCCGCCGCCGTCATCGGACGCCACACCTACGGCAAAATCCAGGTCGGCAGACCCGGCGCCGAAGATCTGGCCCAGTGCGCCGACTTTGCCCGCCGGGCCGCTGCCAGGGCGCCGGATTCGCCCGCGCCCGTCATCCCGGGGAACCGTCCCTACCGGGAAGGCGGCAGCGGCGGAAAGTTCAGGCCCCTCACCTCGGAGGACTGTCTGCAGTGCGGCCTCTGCGCGGCGGACTGTCCCGTGCAGGCCATAGCGGACGATTTCCGCACCATATCCGATTCCTGTCTCGCCTGCTTCCGCTGCGTCAGAAACTGCCCCGTGCAGGCCAAGCAGCCGGATCCGGCCGTCTACGGACCCTTTGCGGAAATGTTCTCCGAAAAGCTCAGAACTCCCAGGACAAACAGCTTCTTCCTCTGATGCCGCGGCAGACCGCGGCGGGATCGGCTTTCTGATTCAGAGATGGAAAAGGGCAGGCGCGAGGCGCCTGCCCTTGACATTCGGTCTGGAGGGAAGAGTCTTACGGGAGCTTTGCGTATTCTTCGTCCGTGACGGGCTCAAGCCATTCGTTGCTCGCGTTCTCGCCGGGCACCGCGATGGCGATGTGCACGAACCAGCTGTCCTTCGCCGCGCCGTGCCAGTGCTTCACATTGGCGGGGATGACCACGGTGTCGCCGGGCTTCAGGGACTGAGCGGGCTTGCCCCATTCCTGGTACCAGCCGCGGCCGGCGGTGCAGAGCAGGATCTGGCCGCCGTTTTTCGTGGCCTTGTGAACGTGCCAGTTGTTCCGGCAGGCGGGCTCGAAGGTCACATTGGCGATGTGCACGCCTTCATTGGCCAGAGGCTGGAGATAGCTTTTGCCGATGAAGTATTTGGCGTAGGCGGTGTTTTCCTTGCCCAGAGGGAAGGGGCCCAGCTGTTCGGGTTTCATGACGGTCTCCTTGGCGGCCGGCGCAGCCTTGCCCTTGGCCTGCGCCTGCAGGGGGCAGAAGAGCAGGGCGAATAGGGCGAAGAGGAGCAGCAGACGGCCTGAGCGGAAAAGAAGGCTGGAATGGGTCATGGGAGGATCCTCGCGGGCCCCGGCAGGCGCTGCCGGGGGCGGAAGTCTGGTCGGAGCGGCGCTGGAAGAGACGGGCCGGAACGGCCTTTTCCCGCACCTATACTTGCCCCGGGAAAAGGCGGCAAGTGCCGATTTGTTCAGCCGATTGTCTTATTCTCGCAGAAAACCGATCTGCGCACGAAAGCCCCCGCGGCCGGGAGACGGCCGCGGAAGGACCTCATCGGCCGGCGGGGAAAGGCGGACGGCGGGCCTGCCGCGGAGATCCGCAAGGAGACGGAGGGGAGAAAGAAGGCTTACGGGAGCAACGCGTACTCCTCGTCCGGAAGGGGCTCAAGCCACTCGGTCCGCGTGTTTTCGCCGGGCAGGGAAACGGCGATGTGGGAAAGCCAGCTGTCCTTTGCCGCGCCGTGCCAGTGCTTCACATCGGCGCGGATGACCACGGTTTCGCCGGGCTTCAGGGGCTGAGCGGGCCTGCCCCATTCCTGGTACCAGCCTCTGCCCGCCGTGCAGATCAGGAGCTGGCCGCCGCCGCTGTCCGCGCGGTGGCGGTGCCAGTGATTCCGGCAGCCGGGCTCGAAGGTCACATTGTAGACGGGGATGCCCTCGGACGCGAAGACATGCAGATAGCTTCTGCCCGTGAAATGGGCGGCGTTGGCGATGTTTTCCTGACCGATGGGGAAGGGGCCCTGCCCCTCAGGGGGCACAATCTGCTTAAGTTTCGGGTTGTCCATTTTTCTCTCCGGGTAGTTTGCCGCCCATCTCGGCGCGTGCGGGCAGGCCAGCTGCGGGAAGGAGCGTCAGCCACGCAAAGCCGTACATTTCTTGATTTTGTCTGACAGGCGGCCGGCACGCGCCCTGAATCTCGCCGCTGCACAGTTTCCGGCAGGGTTTCAGAAACCAGGGCCGATCGGCAAGGGAAGGGGAAGCGGCGGATGCCGGCCTCCGGTTCCCTGCCGCTCACAGACGTCGTGCCCTCTTTTCCGGATAGCACTTTGAGAAACTGAAGTCACGGAACAGAAGTCGTTTGTCCAGCAGGCGTCAGCGCCGGCCCCTCCCATCTGGGCCGGACATCCGGTCTGAGAGAGTGCCGGCGCGCATGAGGCCGATTTTGAGGACGCCGCCCGCAAAGCCGCCATGCTGGGGCGCGGGCGGCCGGTTATCTGTTGACCTCCCGCAAGGGACGGAATAGCATGGCATTGAAGGGGCTGACTGAAAGCGGTCGATAGAATTCATCCACAGTCCGCAAAGTTGTGACAGGAGAACAATCCGCTATGAAAAAGCTTCTTCTTTTGGTCCTGCTGTTGCTGTTCGGAATGGCATCTCAGGCATACTGTGCCGATCTGCCTCCCCTTCTCGAAGCGGCTGAAGCAGGAGACGTGCCGGCGATCAAGAGCCTTCTGGCGAGAGGCGCCAACATCAACGCGCATGACTCCTATCCCGGCTGGACAGCTCTGATGCACGCGATTGTAAAAGGCCGCAACGAAGCAATCCGGGTGCTGATTGAGAGCGGTGCCGACGTCAACGCACGTGACGGCTTGGGCGCGACAGCCCTGATGCTTGCGGCCCTGGCAGGGAATACTCCGGCTGTTCAGATGCTGATCAGCAATGGGGCGGACGCCGACGCAAGTGACGACCTTGGCTGGACAGCTCTGATGCGGGCGGCACAAAACGGTCGCAGCGATGCGGTTCAGACGCTGATCGAGAACGGCGCGAACGTCAATGCGCAGGACGCCATCACGGGCTGGACGGCCCTGATACTGGCGGCAGACAAAGGCCACAGCTTCGTTGTTCAGACGCTGATCGAGAACGGCGCGGACGTCAACGCACGTGACAGCGAGGGAAAGACTGCCCTGACGAAGGCGGAACAACATAATCACAGCGACATAGTTGCCCTGCTGAAGCGTCACGGAGCAGGAAGGTAGGCCTGATCCGCATCGGTCACGCCTGCCAGGGCGATGCTTCCTGAAAAATGAGCGGAGTGTCGTGCCCGGGCTCTCCGCTCATGCCCGGAACGGCAAACCGCCCGTCTGTTTCATCCATGAGGTTCTGCTTATGAAGAAACTGCTGATACTGCTGGTTTTCCTGACGGCAATTCTGGGGCTGGCTTCGTGCAGCGCAAAGAGTCCGGAGAAACTTCCGACACTCCATGACGCGGCGAAAACAGGAGACGTGCAGACAATAAAAAAGTTGCTTGCGGCTGGAGCGGATGTCAACGAGCTTGATAACCTTGCCGCTACTGCCTTGGTGTGGGCGGCACGGAACGGTCACAATGCAGCGGTTAAGGCACTGCTCGCAGCCGGAGCAGATGTCAATGCTGAGACAGGAGACGACTGCTGGACGCCCCTTTTACTGGCAGCAGAAAATGGTCACGGCGAAATTGTGCTAGTTTTAATTTCAAGTGCAAGATTGGAGAGTATCTCTGTACCATCTAAGA
>CAZFTQ010000094.1:0-7235 GCA_964522365.1 uncultured Desulfovibrio sp.
CGATGGCCTGGGCGGGCAGGGCGCTCGCGGCCACGAGGCCGGCCGCCAGAAGGAGTGTCAGAAGTTTTTTCATATGTCACTTCCAGAGAAATCTTCGTTGATCGATCCCCCGGGACTGACGCCCGAAAGCCCTCAGGCCGGGAGAGAGAGGTCTTTGCCGCCGCCGGACCGGGTCATGCCGGCCGGCAGTTCCCTCCTGCTGCGGCCGAAATGGCTCCGCGCCCGCCCTTCAGGGGCGGCCCGGCATTCTGCGGTGTACGGGGGAGGCCGGCAAAGCCTGCGGCTGTCCGGCCGGAACGGCTTCGGGAGTCCGGCAGGTCCTCGATCCGGACCGGAGCCGCCGGCCGGCGTTCACGCCGGCCGGCTGTTCCGGATCCGGGCGCCTGAGCGCCCGTGCGTCCGGCCTTTCCCATCCCTTTCGCGGCAGCTTCCCCCGTGGAAGCGTGTCCGCTGCCAGCCGGTTCCACACCCCTGACCTGCAAGGCACAGCTCGGCAGGGGTCAAGGAGGAAATGTTTCCGCCGCTCCCGCGGAAGGGACCCTCGGAAGACTGCCGCCCGGACAGCGGCAGTCAGCCGGGTTTCCTGCCATTCAGCGCCGCGCCCATGCGCGGCGCCGCCGGCTTTTCTGCCCTGCTCCTCTCCGCCTGGCGCGAAGGAGGAGAGATCGCGCCAGGGGGGAGCAGAGCGTACAGGAGGAGCGGATGAAGACCTTCCGCCCGGAGGGACCGGGCGGAAGGAGAAATTGTCTAGTCAGACTTCTTGGGATGCGCCAGATCGTCCTTGGCGGCCGCGGTGTGGGCCAGGAAGAGCTTCTGCACGCCGGGATTCGAGCCGAGACCGAAGAGGTGGGCTTCCACCGTCATGCCGGCGGCCTTCAGCTGGGAGGCCCAGGAATCGTCTTCGCTGCCGGCCAGGTCATTGTTGGCATGGTCGCCGGCCACCATCATGAAGGGCTGGAGGAAGACCTTCCTGACGCCCTTCTTCTTCAGCTGGGGCAGGACGGCGTCAAAGCTGTTGGCGCCTTCCACCGTGGCCACATAGACGAGATTGTCACGTTCGTTGAAGGCGGCGGCCACGCGGGCGAGAGCCAGGTCGCTGGAGCCGCGATCGTTGCCGTGGCCCATGAGGACGACGGCGTCGGTGGCGGAGCGGCGGCTGGGGAAGCTCTTCAGCACGCAGGTGATGACTTCCTGCAGGTCGGCTTCCGACTTGAGCAGGGGCGCGCCCAGGAAGACATGTTCAAAGCGGCCGGGATTTCTGGTGAGGTCGCGGACCAGCATGCGCTGGAGCATGGAGAACTCCTCACCTTCGGTCGCATGGAGGCTCTGGACGCGGAGGTTCACCACGCCGAGCTTCGCGCACTCATCCAGAGCCTGCTTGACGGAGAGGCGCTTCTGGCCTTCCTTGGCGAGTTTGTTGCGGATGATGTCGGATGTGTAGGCCATGACCACCGGCTGGCCGGGGTAGGCTTTTTTGTACGCCGCCTCAACGGCGTCCAGGGACGGTTTGGCCGATTCCATGCTGGTGCCGAAGGCGACGAGCAGGATGCCGTTGCTGCTGGCGGCCTGCGCCGCGGCGGCAAAAAGCAGAACAAAGAGCGCAAGCGCAAAGGAAGCGAGATGTCTCATGGATTTTCCCCGAAGAAAAGAGGTGGAACATGAGGCACCCGACGGAGGAGTGCGCGGAAACGCGCGGAAGACGCACGTATAGCGCGCAAAAATGAGGGGATTTGCAGGATCAGTCCGCAGACAGAAGTGCTGCGAAAGATGAGCAGCGGCCCAGATTTCCCGTGGGTGCGGCCTTGATGAGGGGAGGCTGGCAGGTCTTCCGACTTCCGGGTCATCCTCCGTCCGCGTCTTCCCGTCTTCCCTGGAAGGAAGAGAGTGACATGGTGCGGACTTCGTCTCCGGTTACGGCAGCGGGTCTGTGCCGGACTTGCACCGGCTTCCAGGAGCAGCGTGGCTGCTCTGCCAGCCCTCGGGTGGAGGACCTCTACGCGAGGTCCCTGTGGAGGGAATGCTGAGAGATGTCTTCCAAGAATCATACCACAGGCCCATGGCCTCGGCAAGGAGGCACCCCCGGTCCAGGTCAAAAAACTTGCCTTTCACGGAAGTTAGAGAATTTTCTCCCCTTCCGGCCGGAAAAGATACGCATCCGCCTGAAAACGCGTCACAAAAGGCCTTCCCGGCCGGTTCGGCCCGGCCGGACGCGGAACAGAGGACGTGTCATTCTGTACCGTGTTCGTGGCAGACTGCCCGGTCAACCTGTCTCTCTCTGAAGACAGTCTGTCCGTACGCTTCCTCTCTTTCCGGCACCGTCTAAAGGATCTTCCGCATTCTGCCGAAAAGGGTTGTTGAGGACGCCGGTTTCCGCCGGAGCACGGAACGGAGGCGCTCCCGACTCTTCAACCTCAGGGTTTGTCCGCATGATTTCCAGCAACGGCTTCACAAAACTTCAGGATCTGCTTGCGCGCGGCCGCAGCTCCGAAGCAGCTTCCCTTCTCCACGCCCTGCAGGCGGGCTACTTCGCTCTTCTGGAGGAAATCCAGCATCTCCGCGTCAGGATCAGCAGCCTGGAAGAGCTGACGGACGCCGAAGCCCATGTCCGCAGTGACGGCGATCTCGTCTGGTTCGATTTCAACGGGGAAAGCAGAGGGCCCTGCTGCCCTCTCTGCCACGACACCGACGGCAGCCTCATCAGCCTGGAAAACAGAGGGGAGGACTGGTTCTGTCCCTCCTGCCAGTCACGCTACGCCCGCCAGCCTCCGGGCCGCCGGGCCGATGTCATTCCGTTCAGAAAAACCTGCCGCCGCCTGGGCCTCTGAGCCCCGGCCGGGAGGAAAAATCAGAAAGGCGTGCCGCTGAAGGGCGCGCCTTTCACGTTTTCTCCGGGAGCGGGTTCCGGCTTCTCAGCGGAGCCGCCGGACCCGCCGGACAAAATAATGGCGCAGATAGACCCGCAGGCTGTGTCTGCGCCGGACGACGAGAAAAACCGAGCCGATGGTGACGGCGCAGGACGCCAGGATGGCCCCCGTGATGACTTCCCCGCCGACGAGCCAGCCAAGCAGGATGCCGATGACGGGAACCACATATTCGTAGGAGATGGCCAGGGACATGGAAACATGCTCCAGAAGCCAGAAATAGCTCGCGTAGGCGATGAAGGAGCCGCCGATCACCATCCAGGAAAAGGCGAGCACCGTCCCCGTCCGGAGGGCCTCCGGGCGCAGACTGTTCTGCTCGCCCAGGCCGAGGGCGATGAGCAGGCATTCCAGGCCCCCGAAAAAGAGAATGAAGCCCGTGCTCTGCAGCATGGGCATGTCCCGGCCGACGCGGACCTTCTTCATGATGAGGGATCCGGCGACCCAGCCGGCCATGGCCGCGCCGAGCATGAGCAGTCCGAAAACCGTCACGGTGCCCGCGCTGTGCTCGGCCAGGGAAAGGCCGATGAGACCGGCCGCGCCGGTGCCCATGCCGAGCCACTGCGGGGGCGTGGGAGCGGGCTCTCCCGCGAAGATCGCGGCCCCCGCCAGCATGAAGATCGGGCCGCAGCTCAGAACCACGCCCGTCACCGACGAGGGCACCTGTGTCTGGCCCAGCACCAGAAAGCCGCCCGCGGCCACCACCAGCGGCACGGCCATGGCGGCGTGGAGAAGAAGCTCCCTGGCGGAAGGCCTGCGCCGGCCTCCCGAAAGCGGCAGGGCGCAGCCCAGCATGAGCAGGCCTGCCAGGGCGTTGCGCAGGCCGCAGACCAGGAAGGGCCCGGCGATCTCCAGGCTCAGCTTGTTGCCGATGTAGACGCTGCCCCAGGACAGATAGACCAGGAGCAGCATGGAGCAGACCAGCCAGGCCGGCTCTCCGGCGCGCCTTTTCATGCGTGAAACCGAAAAAAAAGGCCCCTGAACGGGGCTTGAGCCGCCTTTTTCAGGGGACAGGAAAAACGGCAGCCGGTACCGTGGTCCGGCTGCCGCCTGAAATCTGAAACAGTCCGCCTGCCTGACTCAGGCCTGCGCGGGCTCCGCTTCGGCCGGCCCGGAGACCGCCTTGCTGGGCTTGGAGGCCGCCGTGGCGTCGATGGTGATCCGCGACGCGTCTTCCTTGGCCTTCTTCTTCTTTCTGGCTTCGATTCTGGCCTTCCTGCGGGCCTCGTACTCGCTGCGGCAGCGTTCGAGAAGGGCCGGACGCTCTTCCAGGGGCGCCTGGGCCAGCTGGCGCAGCTGGGTCAGCATCTGCCGCTTCTCATCCTGCATGGAGCGCAGACGCCAGCCGGCGCGCACGGCTCTCGCGCTCATGCGCACGCGGTCAAACATGAGCAGCAGGAAACAGCAGACGGCGCCCACCAGGAAGGCCGCGATGACCACCAGGTAGAAGGGCAGCTGCACGGTCTCCGTGGGCGGCAGGACATAGAGTCTCAGCTGCAGGGCGACATCTTTCGAGAGGGCGACCTGATTCTGGCAGAGAAAGACCATGGTCAGAAAGAATACCAGCACCAGCACCAGTACCTTGATATAGCGCATACAGCTTCTCCTTCCGCTCTCGGGGATGAGACGTCCCGGCGCGGAGAGCGCCTCCCGAAGGGGATGGCGTCCCGGGGCCGGACGGCGATGTTCACGGCGATAGACCTAGCACGCTTTTCCGCGGATTGCCAGACGTCTTTCCCGGCCCGGACCGTCTCTTTTCTTCCTCCGGCCGGGACTTTCCGCGCTCCGGAGGGCCTGGCGGGCCGGTGGCCCGCCTCCGCCGCCCCCACCGGAAATCTCCGCTTTTTTTTCTTGCCCGGTCCGGCATCCCGCGGCTATGCTGTCCCCGGACCTTTTCGCCGTTTTCCTGCCAGGGAGGAACGCGCTCATGTCAACCCGTCCCTGCCGGCCGAGCCGACTTCTGCCTGTTCTGTTCTGCCTGATTTTCGCGCTCACCTGCTCTCCCGCCGGAGCCGTGCCCGAGGAGAGCGCGCTGACGCCGGTGCAGGCCGGGGCCGAGCTCATGCCCCACAATCCCACCCTCTGGCTCCAGGACGCCATCCGCAGCGGAAGCCTCCAGGAAATCGAGGCCGCCCAGTCCATGGGCGCCAGAACCACGGAAGAATGCCTCTGGCTGGCCGCCGCCTACGGCGATCAGGACATTCTCAGATTCCTTCTGCAGCACATGCACCTGCCGGCCACGGCCGTCTTTTCCATCGCCATCGCCCCGGGCCCGGGGCAGGACGGCACGGCTCCCGGTCTTGCCATCCGCAGGCGCCTGCTGACTTTTCTCTCAGGCGACCACCAGGAAACGCTCATCCGGGGGGTCACACTGCTCCACATCGCGGCCGCCGCCGGCAACGCCCAGACGGCCCGCTTTCTGCTGAGCCGCGGGGTGCCCGTGGACGCCGCCATGAGCAACGGAAACACGCCCCTGCTCGTGGCCTATTCCTCCTGGCTGCGCTCCTGGAATCCCATGCATATGGCCCATGACGCCTTCCAGAGTCTCCGCAGGGACACCAATTTCCCGGGCTTCATCTACTTTCTGCTGGACATGGGCGCGGACAGAAGCCGCCTGGACACGCTGACGGACGCGAAACGCGACGCCACCGAACGCTATGTGGTCGGCCTCACCACCGACTTTGCCGTGCCCATGCGCGACGGCAGTTTCATGTCCCTCGAGAGCATCCTCGAAGAGGCCTGCACCAACACGGCCTGGGGGCTCGTGGACATGCGCGTCTTCACCAGAAAGAAGAGCGCCAGCAGCTACTGCCACATGACCGTCGTTTTCTTCGGCAGGCTGAAAAAGGACGGCTCCTCGATACGCATTCCCTTCATCTTCCTGGACAACCATTTCTGTCTCGCGGGCGACAGGAAGATCCCGGACTACGTCATCCTGAAGAACCAGATCCCCATGGACAGGGAAGAAATGCTGAACTTCTGGGAAAATCTCGGGGTGGATCTGAAAAACCGGGCCTTCTGGACGGCGCGGGACGCTGATTTCTGAAACCCGGCCGCCCGGAAGACCCGGAGGCTGGCGTTTTAGGGAAGAATGCGCAGGGATTCCGCGTCAAATTCGTTGGGACGCGTGAATTCCACGTCCACATCGCCGCAGATCCGGACCTTGGTGGTCGGCGTGACATGCTGGCCCTGGAAGACCTTGGCGTCAATTTCGACGATGATGGTCCCGGTGCCGTCGCTGAACCGGTACTTTTCGGCGTCCGTGGCAACGCTGCTCACCACATTGCCGGTGAGGCAGACATTGTCCTTGTCCATTTTGCTGGAGAGAGCCTGGGCAACGGTCATGCTCTGCGTGCCGGCATCAGACGAAGGTCCCTGGAAGTCGGCCTGAACGGCGGCGGGGGCAAGGACAAGCGCTGCGGCCAGCAGCAGGGGGGAAAAAACGGAACGGCAGGTCATGCAGAAAACTCCTGAAAAACATGCGGCCCGGCGAACTCCGGACCGGCTGAAATGAAAGAGAAAACGCCCGCGCCTGACCCGGGCCCCGGAGAGGGCTCCCAGGCGTTTCCGTGCTGATCCGCCAGCCGGCGGCGTCCGCCGAAGACACAGGATCCCGCCATTCCGGCCGGGATCTTGACTCCTCGGGAAAATTAGGCAGACTGCGCGCCATGAGACTTGCGCAACACGAAGGAGGTCGCTGGCATGACTGCCAAAGTAAGACATAAACCCGTAACTGTCAAAACTGGACGCACCCTGGTCAAAGCCGACATCGTTGATCACGTCCGGGAGTCCGCAAAGCTCTCCCTGGACGAGGCCAGACAGAGCGTCGAGGCCCTCATCTCCATCATCAAGCAGGGCCTGGTGGATGAGCATGCCGTCCTCATTTCCAGCTTCGGCAAATTCGAGGCCCGGCTGAAGAAGCCCCGCCCCGGCCGCAATCCCAAGACAGGGGAAAAAATGACGCTGCCCGAACGCATGGTCACCACATTCAAGCTGTCGCGCAAACTGCGCGCCCAGCTGAATGCCGCCCACGCCGAGAGCGGCGAAACTGACGGGACCATCTGAGCCCGGAGCCTTTCGTCTCCGTTTCGGAAAGCGCAGCGCGGACCATCCGGTCCGCGCTGCTCTTCTGTTCTCTTCCTGAAGAGACAGTCGCGGGGATCCCGCAGACGCGGAAAGGCGCTCCCCGAAAGAGGAGCGCCCCGGAGGGAAGACCGGCGGAAGACATCCTTCCTCCGCCGGCTTTCCGCCGTCCCGAAAACGGATCAGAAGCTGTAGGCGAAGATGAGCTGGGCCTTCCAGGCATCCTGCTTTTCG
>CAZFTQ010000095.1:0-7086 GCA_964522365.1 uncultured Desulfovibrio sp.
TGGTGGGCCATCGGAGACTCGAACTCCAAACCAATTGATTAAGAGTCAACTGCTCTACCAATTGAGCTAATGGCCCTTGAACGGCTCCTGTCTATGCGCTTCGGCGGCGGAAGTCAAGCGTTTTTCACAAAAAGCCCGCCATACGCACATCCAGGCGGCGTCAGGAAGACAGGTTCGCCGGTTCGGAGAGGGGCCCCGCGGGAGGAAAGCTTCGGGGAGAGCGGCGTTTTTCTGGACAAACGTCTATCTGCCTGAGGCTTCCCGGGACAATCAGGAATTCTCCCGCCGGTCCGGCTCGGAGGGTGGCCCGGGCGGCGCCGCCGGCCCGGGCTTCTGCCTTCGCAGGGTTTCTCTGCGCAGAAGTTCTGCGATGATGATCTCCTCGGTGGCCGAATGGATCTGCTCTGCCGGCAGAAGGCTCCGCAGGACGGAGTGCTGGACGACCAGAGAAAACTTCTGTGACTGTTCCCAGACGTTGAGAAGATCTTCTGTCTTCAGGGACTGAATGCGGACGGCGAAGGGGATTTCGTCATCGTCTGTGGGCTTGGCGGAGGGCATGTGCTTGGCTCCTGGGATCTGGGCCTGATCCCGGACGGCGCGAAAAGCGGACGCAGGATCCGGCTGGAGAATCAAAAGTCCATATTTTCGGGAATGTCAAGACTGTGCGCTCAAGAAGGTCACCATTTTCGGATCCTGAAGCAAAAGTTCCGCGAAGCGGGCGTTGCCCTGGGGGCCCGGGTGCACGGCGTCGGTCACGAGGGCCGGAAAATTTTCGGCCAGAAGCCGGTCGAAGAGGCTGATGCAGGGGATGTTGAGACCCGCGCAGGCCTCCCTGGCGAGCAGACTGAAGGCTCTGAGGCCTTCGTTGGCTTCCCGTTCGGCGGAAGCCACCGGAGGCGGGCAGATGAAAAGGACGGGCGCGATTTCCCTGGCGCGGCCCAGAAGGCCCTTGAGGGATCGGGCGAGGCTCAGGGCTTCGCCGCCGCTTTTCATGTCCACGGTGCCCGTGCAGAAAGCGAGCCGGGAGCGGATGCCCGGCATGAGCCGGGCGCGGTATTCCTGCTCGAAGCGGGCCTCGATCTGGGCCAGACTCTGGCGTCTGGCTCCCAGATTGTAGAAAGTGTCCGGCGGGATGTTCACAAGGCCTCTGGCCTGCGCGAGCAGTGCCAGACGCGAGACCCAGCCGCCCGGCATCTCCGTGTCGTTGACGCCCAGGGTGACGGAATCCCCAAAGAAAAACCATGTGTCAGTATGACTGCGTCCCACTGTCTCCCTCCTCGGGGCGGGCTCCAGGCAGATGCTGGGCCGTTTTCATGATCTGCAGAAAGGGTTTCTCGCCGCTTTCCTGCCAGAGCGGAGCGAGAACGGCTTCGCAGATCTGGAAGGGCGAGAGATAGCCCGCCGTCCAGCTGCAGACAAAGCTCAGGCAGGCCCGTCCCTGGCGGGCGCCCACGCTCAGACGCTCCACCAGTGGGCGGACATCGGCGCTGCGGGGCCCCTTTCTGGTCTCCCAGGTCCAGAGAAAGGAAGACCTGGCCAGAAAGTCCCGGAAAAGATTCAGAGCCCGGTCCTCCTGCCCCTCCAGGCGCAGGGCGAAACGTTCCTTCTCGGACAGCAGGGCGCGGTCTTTGAAGGCCACGGGCTCGGCCTTGTAGAGGCGCAGGCCGGCCGGCAGACAGGCGCCGAGGCGCCGGAGGAGATCCGCCTGGGCCATGGGCCGCCTCAGGGTCAGAGAAAACCACTCGCACCGGCTTTCCAGGCCCACGGGCAGAGCCCTGCCGAAGCTCATGAGCGGCAGGGGGTGAAAGCCCTGGGAAAAGGCCATGGGGATGCCGGCCCGGCGCAGGGCCCGGTCCAGCACGGCCTGGAGCTCCAGCTGGGAGATCCAGGCGGCGGCCCCGAGCTTTTCATGCCAGATCCTGAGACTGAGGCTGCGCCTGGTGAGGCCGGGGTCCACCTTGGGCGGCAGCTTGGGAAAGCTGCGCACCAGGAGTTTTCCCTCCTCGTCCCTGGCCGGCTGGTTGGGCACCTGATCCCGCTCGGGGTAGACCAGACGGTTGCGGATGGCCTTGCCGGGAGTTCCCGTGAGCAGGCTCGCGCGGCCTTCCCGGTCGCAGGCGCCGCAGCCGCGGCAGGGATGGTAGCGGCAGTCTTCCGTGACCTTTTCCTGGAAGGCGCGCTCCCTCTCCTTGAGAAAATAGGCTTTCTCCACCCCGCACTGGATGTGATCCCAGGGGAGCACGGCGTCGGTGGCCCGGCCCCTGGTGCAGGCCTCGGGGTCCAGACCGCACTCGGCAAGGGCCTCGAGCCAGGGTTGCAGGGAGAAGGTTTCCTTCCAGCAGGCGAGAATGGCGCCCTTGCGGAAGGCCTTTTCCACCACCGGGGCCATGGAGCGGCCGGCGCGGGAGAGGATGCCCTCCAGGTGGCTCAGACCGGGTTCGTGCCAGCGCAGGGTGAGGCCGCGGAGCTTTCTGAAACGCTCCAGGAGAAAATGGACCCGGCGGTCGATTTCGGGAAGGCTTATCTGGTCTTCCCACTGGAAGGGGGTGCAGGGCTTGGGGACAAAGGGGGAAACGGCCGCCGTGACGGCCAGCTTTGGCCTGCCGGGGCCGCCCGCGAGTCTGACCTTGCGGCAGAGGTCCACAATGGCCTGGAGGTCCTCGTCGGTCTCCGAGGGCAGACCTATCATGAAATAGAGCTTGACCTGGCGCCAGCCGTACTCGATGAGCTTCTGGACATGGGTGATGAGCTCCTCTTCCGTGATGCCCTTGTTTATGACATTCCGCAGGCGCTGGGAGCCGGCCTCGGGCGCCAGGGTGATGCCCGTGCGCCTGAGCTGGGACATGCGCTCCATGATGGCGTCGTCTATGGATCCCACGCGCAGGGAGGGCAGGGAGAGGGAGATCTGTTCGCCGGCGCAGCGGTCCAGGGTGGCCGCGCAGAGATGGCGCAGGGCGGAGTAGTCTCCGGCGCTCAGGGCCAGAAAGCCCACCTCGTCAAAGCCCGTCTCTTCCAGACAGGCGTTGAGAATGGCCGTGCAGGTCTCCACGGAGCGTTCCCTGGCCGGCCGGTAGACATAGCCCGCGTTGCAGAAGCGGCAGCCGCGGGTGCAGCCGCGGGCGATTTCCAGGGCCAGGCGGTTGTGCACCGTGGCCAGGGGCACGGCCTGACCCGCGGGAAAGGGCGCGCTCTCCAGATCCGAGACCACGCGGCGCGTGGGCCGGGGCAGATCCGGGACGAGGGGCCGGCAGAGGCCGTCCCCGTCCTCGGCGAAGAGGGAGGGCACATAGACCCCGGGCACGCGGGCGAGCCGCAGGAGAAGGGCGGAGCGGGCGAGGCCTTCGGCGCGGGCTGTTTCCAGGGCCGTCAGAACTTCCGGCAGGCTTTCTTCGCCGTCCCCCAGAAGGACGCAGTCCAGGAAGGGCGCCAGGGGTTCGGCCGTGAGGGCCGCGCCGCCGCCCGCCATGACGAGGGGGCAGGCATGAAGATCCTCGGGCCTGTCCGCCGTGCGCAGGGGAACGCCGCCCAGATCGAGCATGTTGAGCAGATCCGTCCAGCACATCTCGTGCGTCAGGGCAAAGCCCAGCCAGGCCAGGCGGCGGAGTTCCGTGCCGGACTCCAGAGTGGTCAGGCGCGTTCCGGTCCCGCGCAGGAGGGCGCTCGCCGGGGCATCGGGTTCAAAGCAGCGTTCCGCCCACCAGGCGGGTTTCGCGTTGACGATGCCGTAGAGGATCTTGTGGCCGAGATAGGACATGCCCACCTCGTAGAGATCCGGAAAGCAGAGGGCGCCGTGCAGAGAGACGGAGCCGGGATCCTTGTGGACCGAGCCCTGTTCGATGCCGAGGTAGCGGCTTGGCTGCTGGAGACGGGGGAGAAGTGCACGCATGTCTGTCCGGGGCGGGGGCGGCGGGTTCGCCGGCCGCGATCCCTGTCTGGGGACACAGATGTCCTGCGCTTTTGTTCAGCGACAAAAAAAGGAGAGGCTGTCCGGAGGGGCAGTCTTGCGAGGCGGACCGCTGAGGCGGGTCCCGGGCCCTGTCGATGGCGGGACGGGTTTAGTGGATGAGCCCGGAGCCTGAACCGTGGCCCTGACCGCCGAACTGGATCTTGCCGAGGCCGCTGCTCACGGAAAGATTGGTGGTCACTTCGATGTACTTGTCCTGGAGTTCCTTGGCCGTTTCAGCAAAGCGGTACAGGACGAAGCGGCCTTCGATGACGGCGTCAAAAGTGTTTTCAAAAGGGAAGCCGTAGGGGGTGAGCAGCATCTGCATGCCCTGTTCGGTGGGCACATTCTGCAGACGGACAACGCCGCTGAGCTGATCTTTTTCGGCATTGTATCTGCCGAGAACAATTTCGCCGGACACCAGCTTGAACATGGAAACATCAAAGGCAGCCATTGGCCAACAAGCCTCCTTGGGGGTGGTTCTGCGCTGTGCCTAGCCAGAGTGACGCGACTTGTCAAGGGAAGATCTCTTCCCAGGCGGTCTTCCGGGGAGCCAGGCTGAGGAGGACAGGCTGTGTTTTTTTGCACAAGCTCCGGAGGGGCACCGGTGGGGAAGGTGTGCAGGGGCGGGGAGGGAAGGGGGATCGGGCGGAAAAAGCGGTCTAGTCTTGGGAATGTAGAGAAAAGTCAAAAAAATCTGCCGTACAGCTTGCATTTGTCTATGGAAAGAATATGGTTGGTCTATGAAAAACTCTCATTTGCTTTCGGATGCGGACATAGTCCGCCTGGAGCAGGCGCTCGAGTACCATTTCGCGGACAGGGCCCTTCTCGAAAGGGCGCTGACCCACTCTTCCTTCGCCAATGAGTCAGGCCTGGGCGCCGGGCACAACGAGCGCCAGGAATTTCTTGGCGATGCCGTTCTGGAGCTCTGCGTCTCATGGGAGCTGTACAGGCGCTTTCCCTCCACGAGGGAAGGCGACCTCACCAGGCTGCGCTCCTGTCTTGTCAACACGGGCAGCTTCGCTGACCGTGCCAGAGAGACCGGGATCGACAGACTGCTTCTTCTGGGCAGGGGCGAGGAAGCGCAGGGCGGCAGGCGCCGCGACTCCGTGCTGAGCGATGTCTTTGAGGCCGTGCTCGCGGCCGTCTATGAAGACGGCGGCTTTGCGGCGGCCCAGCACACCGTGGCCTGCGTCTTCAGAAAAGTCTGGCCATCGAACCCCGGCGAAGGCCGGAAGGAGCTGGACAACAAGACCTCCCTCCAGGAGTGCGTCCAGCACATCTTCAACGGCGAGCGTCCTCTCTATACCCAGATTGCCGCCACAGGCCCCAGCCACGCCAGGCAGTTCACCGTGGAGGTGCGCCTGCCGGACGGACGGGCGTTCCGGGCGGACGGGACCAGCTGCAAAAAAGCGGAGCAGAACGCCGCGGCGCAGTGTCTGGCGGCCCTGGCTCGCCAGTATCCCAGCGGCATGATCCGCAAGCACGCCTGAGAAGGACGGATCCGTTTGCGGCCTTGCCGCAAAAAAGGCGCGGGTGCCTTTCCCGCGCCTTTTTTGCTGCGCCTGATCGATGGGGCCGTGTCCGGGGAACAGGCTCGGAAGGATCGGCGGTCAGGCGCAGGCTCCTCTCCTGTTAAGAAAACCCCCGTCATCTTTTCAGAATCAGCCGGCAGGGAGCATGCGCGCAGAAATCCTCCCGGCATCCCGGCAGGCCCGGCCCCGTCCTCTCCGCGACGGGACCGGGCGGACTTGTCTTGTCAGGATACGGTCTCCCGATGCGTTCCGGCTCAGCGCCGACGCGGCGGGGGAAGTCCCCTCTTTCGTCCCGGACATTCCTTCCGTCATGGACATCAGAATGTCCCGGGGGGTCACTGTCTGATTCTCCTCTGGAAGGCAGGACCGGGATTCCCGATTTCATACGCTGGACGAAGAGGCTGTATTCCTGACTTGCGCAGGATGTATCTTTTCTGACACACGTCTGCCGCTTTTCAGGATTGTCCTCCGGCAGTTCATGGAGAAGGGAAAGTTCAGCGGCGTTCTGTTGCATTGCCTGTGCACGGAAACAGTGTTTTCCTTGAGATCAGAGAGCCTGATGAATGGAACTATGAACAATATTTAAGATATTAACGCAAAATAAAAAACATTTCTTCCAGAATATGCCTGAGAAAAGGTCAGAGAAGTCAGTGAATGCCTTTTCAGGCTGTCTCAATATAGCCCTTTTTCAGCACTGAACTGAGAAAAAAAGCCCCTGTACGCACAGCGCAAGGGGCTTGATTTGTGTGGGTCTGAGACTGGGCAGGCTGGAGGGAACTCCTTCGGAGATCGCGCCGGAGGGCTTCCGCCGGCTCTTCCTTGCTAACGATCTTTCTTCTTCTCGTCTCCTATGCCCTTGGTTCTGGACCAGTGCAGGAAGCCCTCATTGAGTTCGCCTTCGGCCGGACGCCAGCAGTGCCGCTTGCCGTTGGTTGTCACGCAGACACCTCTGGCGGGCATGCCCCCGAAGAAGGGCACATGCACCACATAGGCCTCGTTGACGCCCATTTCCCGGACGAGGGTGGGCTGGGGCGCCTGAGTGAGCTCTGAGCCGTCGTAGAGGAGATCGTAGACCTCCAGCACGGTGCCGTGGTTCAGGGGAAGAATGGCGTAGGCGTCTTCACCGGGCTCGGCCGGGTCCGTTTCGCCCACAAAGGAGACGAGCCCCAGCGAAAGCTGCATGGCCGGCAGTTCCGTATCCCGGGCGAGGCGCCGGATGAGAGCCACGGAGGGGGCGGGCGCTTTGTGTTCCGCGGGGTCTGTCTTTGTCTGGGGAGCAGGCTGCGTCTGCGTTCCGGCCGCCGGAGCCCCCTGCGTCTGAGGCTGAGGGGGCTGGGCCTGCGCCTGGGCGGGGCTCTGGAGAGACGGGGCCTGGGGAAGAGCAGTCTGCGCCTGGACAGCACTGGCCTGGGGCTGAGCGGCCTGGACGGCCTTGGTCTGCGCCTGGGCGGGAGCGGCCGGAGCGTCTGCCGCGAGGGCGGGCGCGGCCCAGCTGAGCGCGCAGAGAAGCAGACAGGTGGAAAGAGATTTGAGCAAGACGCTACCTCCTTGTCGCTTCTCTTCTCTCTAGCACAGCTTCCCGGTCGGGAAAAGGCAAAAAATTTGTAC
>CAZFTQ010000096.1:0-7075 GCA_964522365.1 uncultured Desulfovibrio sp.
GCGCCTGCCTCACTGACAGTACTGGTGTCGGACACGCGGCTCCGAACGCACATAAATCTTTGATTATAAAGATATTCCTGCGTTCAGAAACAGAAAGAAAAATTTTCCCTGCAAGGCGGATGTTGCCAACAGTCTCAGATTGGGGTATTATTTTCTATCGTTTCACTGACACCAGTACTGCCAGAGAACTCCAAACATTACAGGCAGTTGCGGCATGAGAAAAGCCGCTCCTGTCCTCTTCTTTCAAAGAAAAACCGCGATTTTTCTCCGCGGCTTTCCCTGTCCGCCGCATCTATGCCCTGTCAGGTCATGCATCGGTGCGTTGCGCCCGCGATGCCGCGACCACAGGACAGGAACAGTCTATCCCCCCTCCTGACCATGAAGGGGAGGCCTGGCACCGCATCCAGTATGATCACGGTCTCCAGGCGCACGCCATCGTCCTCAACTTCGGACAGATGCTCCCCTGCATGAGGCTGGCCTCCTCTTTTCAGGACCTGGGCCTCACCTCACTCAGCCCCGCCACAATCTGCTCCTTCGTCGAGCGATGCGCTGAAAAACTCTCGACACTCGAGCCGGAAGTCAGAAATTCTTCCAGAAAGCCTGTCTTGTCGACGTAATAACAGTTCCACTCATGGAACCCGGCAAAGAACTCCAGTCCCTGATCCGGACAGAACCCATGACAGTGCCTCCTTCTCCGGATTTCGGACGATGTGCTGCTGAAAAGACCGGGGCCAGTATCGCATGCCGGAGTTTTTCCGGGCAAGCCGGCGCGCCTTTTCGAAGATCCGTCTTTTCCCGCGCCGGCGGCAGCCCGGCACCCCGGCTTTTCCCGACATGATGTCCGCCGGACTCAGACCCGGGCCGCCCGGCCGCGGGACTTGGCAAGGGCCGCGCTGTGCGGGTATAGTCCCCTCTGCTGGAGCAAAAAAGGAGTTTTCGGTTTATGGACATCCAATTTCAGGCCGGCGGCCCGGACAGATGGTCCGCGGACATGGCCCTGATTCCCCTCTGGCAGGACGAAAAAATTCTCGAAACCTGCCCCGAACTTGGCGAGGCGGCGCCTTTTCTGCAGATTGCCCCGGGCATGCGGGACCTCGCGGGCCGCAGGGGCGAGCTGCATACGGTCTACGGGCACCCGGACCTGCCGTATTCCCGGGTGCTCTTCGCAGGCCTCGGCAGAGAGCCTGAGTCGGGCGAGATCATGCCTCTTCTGCGCGAGGCCTTCGCCAGGGCCGTGCGCAGGGCGCGGGCCATGAAGCTTTCCGCCGTGCACATCCCCTGGTTCAGCCTGGAGCGCTTCGGCGACCCTCTGCGAGTCCTGGAGGAGGCCGTGTACGCCTGCGTTCTGGCAGACCACACCCAGACGGAATACAAGGCCACCACCAGGGACGATCTGCCCGTTTCCCTGGACCGTCTGGTCATCGGCTTCGGAGAGGCCTTCGTGCCGGACCGGGCGCGGAAGGCCGCCCGCCGCGGCGAGAGCTCGGCCGAAACCGTGATCCGGGCGAGGGATCTCGCCAACGCGCCCGGCAACAGGCTTTATCCGGAGATCTTTGCCGAAAAGGCCGAAAGTCTGGCCTCAGCCGTCGGTCTGCGCTGCGAAGTGCTGGACGAAAAGGAACTCGCCCGGCAGGGCTTCGGGGCGCATCTGGCCGTGGGCCAGGGCGGCGCTCATCCGCCGCGCCTGGTGATTCTGGAATACGGCCCCGCGGACAGACAGGACGCGAAACCCATCGTCCTCGTGGGCAAGGGCGTCACCTTTGACTCGGGAGGTCTTTCTCTCAAGCCCGCCGCCGGCATGCACGCCATGAAAAGCGACATGTCGGGCGCGGCCGCCGTGCTCTCCTGCCTCGTCACCCTGGCCCGGGAGGAATGTCCCTGCCGGGTGACCGGCGTCATCCCCCTGGCGGAAAACATGCCGGACGGGGCGGCGTACAGACCAGGCGACGTGGTGCAGGCTCTCTCCGGAGACCAGGTGGAAATCGTCAATACCGACGCCGAGGGCCGGCTTCTGCTCTGCGACGCCCTGACCTACGCCCAGAAGCGCTGGTCCCCCGGGGTTCTGGTGGACACGGCGACCCTCACGGGCGCCTGCGCCGTGGCCCTGGGCAACGAGGTGGCGGGGCTCTTCAGCACGGACGCGGATCTGGCCGATCACATCGTGAGCGCCGGACACTGCGCGGGCGAGGCCTTCTGGCGCCTGCCCCTCTGGCAGTCCTACGCGGAGTCCCTCAAAAGCCCCGTGGCGGACATCTGCCACCGCTCGTCCATGCGGGAAGCGGGCGCCATCACGGCGGCCCTCTTCCTGCAGCACTTTGTGGAGAAGGAAATCCGCTGGGCGCATCTGGACATCGCGGGCGTGGACTGGACGGACAAGGACACCCCCCTCTGCCCCAAGGGCGCGACGGGTTTCGCCGCCCGGACACTGCTGGAATTCTGCCGCGGAGGCATGGCATGACAGGAACAGTCTATCTCATCGGCGCCGGACCGGGCGATCCCGGCCTGCTCACTCTGAAAGCGAAGGACCTCCTCGCCTCCGCGGATGTCATCGTCTACGACGCCCTCGCCAACGCGGCGTTTCTGGCCTGGGCCCGAAAGGACAGCGAGCGCATCTATGTGGGCAAGGTGGCGGACAGGCACGCCATGCCCCAGAAGGACATCAACGCCCTTCTGGTGGCCAAGGCGAAGCAGGGCCTCAATGTGGCCCGCCTCAAGGGGGGCGATCCCTACATCTTCGGCCGCGGGGGCGAAGAGGCCCAGGAACTTCTGGCCGCCGGCGTTCCCTTCGAGGAGGTGCCCGGCATCTCCTCCACCATCGCGGCCCCGGCCTACGCGGGCATCCCCCTTACCCACAGGGACTATGCCTCCTCGGTCACCATCGTCACGGGACACGAAAATCCCGACAAGGCCGAAAGCGCCCTGAACTGGCCGGCTCTCGCCCGCAGCGCCTCCACCCTGGTCTTTGTCATGGGCATGAAAAACCTGCCCTTCATAGCGGAGAGGCTCCTGGCGGCCGGCATGGCCCCCGAGACGCCGGCGGCCCTGGTCTACCGGGGCACCACCCCCGCCCAGCGCAGTTTCACGGCCACCCTGGCGACCCTCCCCGCCGAGGCCGTGGCGCGGGGTTTCACCAATCCTTCCGTCATCGTGGTGGGCGAGGTCTGCCGTCTGCGGGAAGAACTGGGCTGGTTTGAGAAGCGGCCTCTCTTCGGACGCCGCATTGTGGTGACGCGGGCCCGGGAGCAGGCGAGCTCTCTGGTGGCCCGCCTGACGGAGCTGGGGGCCGAGGTCATCGAGTTCCCCACCATCCGCATCCGGCCCCTGCCCGCGGAGCCTCTGGACGAGGCCATCCGCTGTCTTCCTTCCTACGCCTGGGTCATCTTCACCTCGGTCAACGGCGTGAAGCATTTCTGGCAGGGCCTGCGCCGGGCGGGTCTGGACGCCCGTGCCCTGGGCGGCCTGCGGCTGGCCGCCATAGGTCCCGCCACGGCCGAAGCTCTGTCGGCTCACGGTCTCGAGGCGGATCTCGTGCCCGACAGCTATGTGGCTGAAGGCGTGGCCGAAGCCCTCGCCGCGCGGGGACCCCTCGCGGGCGTCCGCGTGCTCCTTCCCAGGGCCGCCATGGCCCGGGAAGTGCTGCCGGAGACCCTGCGCGCGGCCGGCGCTCAGGTGGATGTGATCCCCTGCTACGAGACCGTGCCCGAAGCGGCCCCGGCGGACGGGCTCATCGCCCGCATCAGGGCCGGCGAGGTGGACTGCGTGACCTTCGGGTCCTCCTCCACCGTGGAGAACTTCCTCTCCCTGGTGCCGGCGGATCTCGTCAGGGAAACCCCCGGCCTTTCCCTTGCCGCCATCGGGCCCGTCACGGCCCGGACTCTGGCGAAGCACGGGCTTTCGGCTGACATTCAGCCGGAAAAATTCACCATTCCCGACCTCGTGGACGCCCTTGCCGCCAGGTACGGCGCCTGAAGGAGACCCGCATGACACTGCCCATCGCCATACTGGCCTCCGGCAACGGCACCAACGCGCAGGCCATGATCGACCTTGCGCGGGCCGGCACGCTGGACGCTGACATCCGCCTCGTTCTCTCCAACCGCCCGGACGCCGGCGTCCTTGACCGTGCGAAAGCCGCCGGCCTCAGGGCCGTCATGCTGGATCACAGAAGCTTTCCCTCCAGGGAGGCCTTTGACGAGGCCATGGTGCGGGAGATTCGGGCGAGCGGCGCCGAGTACGTGATCCTCGCGGGGTACATGCGCCTGCTCACCGAGGGTTTCCTGCGGGCCTTCCCCGGGCGCGTCCTCAACATCCACCCCTCGCTTCTGCCGGCCTTCGGCGGCGGGGTCCATGCCGGCGAGGACGCCGTGCGCTACGGCGTCAGGATCTCCGGCTGCACCGTGCACTTCGTGGAGATGGAGGTGGACGGCGGCCCCGTCGTCATCCAGGCGGCCGTCCCCTGCGGGGCGGAGGACGGGACGGAGGATCTCATGACCCGTATCCACCGGCTTGAGCACCGCATCTACCCCCAGGCCGTCCAGTGGATCGCCGAAGGCCGCCTGCGCGTCGAGGGCCGCAGGGTGCATCTGGCGGAAGGGGGAAAGCCCCGCGCGGCGCTTGAGGGAGACTGCTTTGTCTGGCCGCCCCTGGAAGAGGGCTTTTAGGCCATGCGCAGGCTTTTCCTCCTTCTTCTGGCGGGTCTTCTGCTTCTGCCCGCCCAGGTCCGGGCCATGCCGGACACGGCGGACCTCTTCGTGGCGGCCCTGCTGGACGCGGACGTCCCGAGTCTGGAGCGCCTGCTCGCCCCCAACTTCATCTTCGTCAGCTCGGGCGGCCATGCCCAGGACAGGAAGCATTTTCTGGAGAGTCTGCGTACGGGCCGTCTCGCGGTCCGCAAGGCCCGCTTTTCCAGCTTCCGGGAGACCACGGCGGGCGAAGTGCGGCTGCTCACGGGCAACGGGATCTTTGACGCCGTCTCGGACACTCCCGTTCCCTCGGGCCTTATGCGCGTGAGCCTCGTGGCCGAGAGCACGAAGGAACTTGAGCGCATCGTCCTCATTCAGCTCACACCGGTCATTTCCACGCCGGACTGTCCGGACGGCAACTGCCTTCTCCGCTGACAGGAAAACGCGGAGAGAAACGAAACGCGCCCGGAAGCCTTCCGCTTCCGGGCGCGTTTTCCTTCTGATTCTTGGGGCGGCGCTGTCGTCCCCGGTTCCTGCCCCTACTCGTAGTTTTCCAGCAGGAACATGGGCTTGATGGCCACGACCTCGTCGTATTCCACCTGGCTGACCTGTACGGAGGAGTTCAGGGAGCGGAGCACGGCCTTCATGTCCTCGAAGGCTTCCTCCACGGTCTCCGAGCGGCCCTCTCTGAGAGAGCGTATCATGCGGGTCAGCGTGGCCGGATGGGCGTAGCGGGCGGGGAGAGGAAAGCCCGGATACTGCTCGATGTACGCGGCGATGTCCTTCCGGGCCCCTTCGAGGGCGGCCGCCAGACTGCGTCTGTTGCGTCGCATGGTGGGGATGACATTGGCGCCGGCGAAGAAGAAGAGGCAGGCGAGGCCCGCGAGGGTGATGTAGAAGCCGTAGTCCCTGTCTCCGTTCAGCCAGAGGAAGGCCCCGTAGAGGGAGGCGATGATGCCGAAGCAGAAGATGGCCAGGGCCACCCATTTCTGCGCCGGGTTCGTGATGAGGTTCACGCGCCGGGCCTTGCTGGCGGCCGCCAGGCGCACGGTGAGATCAGGACGCTTTTCCAGAAAGGATCTGGCTCTGCGCAGTTCCTCGACGCTTGCCTTGGCTTCGGGGCTGAGCTTTTTCTTGTAGCGCGCCTCTTCCGCCTTCCGGGCCTCCTCAAGCTTCCTGGCCGCCGCTTCGGACATGGTCATGATGCGGGGGAAGTGCATCCGGATTTCGGCGATCATGAGGTCCACGTCGCTTTCATGCTTGAAGGTGCACTGGATGCTCTCGCCCTGCCTGCCGTATTCCACCACGAGGTAGGGGATGGAGCCGAAAATGCCCTTGCCGGTGTAGGCTCCCTTGCTCAGAGCCACGCGCTTGTAGGCGCGGCGGATGTTGGAGACCGGCACATAGTAGCGGCAATCCCGGAAATAACTGTTGAGATAGAGGGCCTTTTCTCCGACCCCGCAGGGGCCGAAGCGCCGGCAGGCCGTTTTGTCGGCTTTGAGCGTGCTGTCGTCCAGGCCGACATCGCCCAGCCGGACAGGCTTGAAATAGAGCATCATCGTCCGCCCCCCGGCAGACGTGTTCCCGCCCCTTCGTCAGGAAAGAGCGGGAACGCGGCAAAAGGGAGAGGGGCCGCCCTCGGGGCGGCCCCGGATCGGTTCAGGTCTAGGCCCGGTTCACGGCAACCTTGTCAGCGGGCTGCTTCTTGGTGGCACGCAGGAAGAGGCCGAGGAAGAGGATGGCGGCGATGATGCCGATGGTGTAGGCGACGCCGGTGGGCAGCTTCACCACGAGGCCGAGGCATTCAGGCGCCATGCAGAAGTAGGTGATGGAAACGGCGCTCATGAAGGTGGCGGGCACGGCGGTGATCCAGTAGTTCTTCTTGTCGAGGAAGAGGTACATGGAGGCGGCCCAGAGCACGATCATGGCCAGCGTCTGGTTGGTCCAGCTGAAGTAACGCCACACGACGGTGTAGTTGAGCTGGCTGATGAGGGCGCCGGCGGTGAGCAGAGGCACGGCGTAGATGAGGCGGTTCAGGGGTTCCTTCTGGGACTTGCCGAACCAGTCGGCCAGCACCAGACGGGCGGAACGGAAAGCGGTGTCGCCGGAGGTGATGGGGCAGGCGATGACGCCGACCATGGCCAGGGCGATGCCGACGCCGCCCATGGTCTGCTTGCAGACGTCATAGATGGCGGCGGACTGGCCGTGGGCCAGGCTGGCGAGGAGACCGGCGGTGTGGCCGTCAGTGATCTGGTAGAGAGAGCAGCCGGCGGCGGCCCAGATGAGGGCGATGACGCCTTCGCAGACCATGGCGCCGTAGAACACGAAGTGGCCCTGATGCTCACTCTTCATGCAACGCGCCATAAGCGGGGACTGTGTGGCATGGAAGCCGGAAA
>CAZFTQ010000097.1:0-3851 GCA_964522365.1 uncultured Desulfovibrio sp.
GCAGAAAACTCACAAAAAGATCGGGACGAAAAACAGCCTCCCCCGGCCGGGAGGCCGCTTTTTTCAGGCAGGCGCAACCGGGACATCTCAGACTGAAAAACAAGGCTTTCCCGAAAGCCAGGGCCGATCCCGACCGGGGCTTTTCCTCTCCCAGGCAGATCCGGAGACAGCGGAAATCCGTTCCCGGTGTCTCTTTTTCCGACACCCGCGCTCTCCGGTTGGACATTTTTTGTCCACACACGGGATACGTCCATCCAAGCGTTTGACATATCTGCCTTTTCAGCGTAGCATCCTCACAAGGCGACCTGCGTCTTCCCGTCCCTGCGGGGACAGATGCCCGACAGGACGCCCTTTCCAGGCATTCTCAGAAATCCCCAGGCACGGGGCTCCGAGGCTGGTCTTCGGCGCACATTTTGCAGATTTTGAGATGCGAACCCGGCCGGCTCAGGGCGGCGACGCTTCCTCCGGCCCGGGCCTTTTTGCAGCAGGCGGCCTTCCGCCGTCTCTTCAAGGAGAACCTCTCCATGTCGCATACCGGATCCTCTTCCGCTTTCTGGCAGTGTCTCTGCCGGAAAACCTCTCTCTTCCTTTCCCTGCACAGAACCACGCAGACCCTCGCCAAGAAGGAAATGAAGCAGTGGCTTCTGGCAGCTCTGCTCCTGCTGGGGATATTCCTGCTCTGCACGACCGCCAGAGCCGGAGAAAGCTCCCTTCCCGCTCCCCTGCAGCCCTCCAGGGCCCTCGTCAGCTTCTCCGGCGCCGCCTGCACGGCCGATCTCACGGTCCCGGTGGAAAATGACGGCGGAACACTTTCCCTGCGCCTTCTTCTTCCGGCCACGGCCCAGGACATTCTCGTCACTTCCTCCAAGGCGGTGCTCGCTGACCGGCACGAGCGGAAGATCTTTGGCCCCGGGGCGGCCGGCACGGACGCCGCGACGGAACTCCGGAAGGAAAAGGGCCGCCTGACCGCGGAAAAAATTCATCTCACCGCCCGCCTGGAAAAGGCCGACTGGGGCAAGGAGGCAAGCGCCGAGTCCCTCATGGCCAGACTGGGTGAAATCGAAGCCGGGCTGGCCGTCTGTGAACAGGCTCTGAAAAATCTCCCGGCGCCCCAGAACGCCTGGACGCTCGTGACAATCCGGCTCGCGGCTGACAGCGGCCTCAGGGAAATCCCCCTGCGCTGCAGCTGGCACGAGCCCGGCCTGCACTGGCAGCCCGTCTACAGTCTCAACTGCGTGCCCGGCGACAAGGGCCAGGGCCGGATAGAAGTCCGGCTGGACGCCGACATCACCCGTCCGGCCGGCCCGGCCTGGAAGGACACGGAACTCGTGCTGGTGAGCGGGGCGGCCGACTCCGCTCAGATCCCGCCTCTCGCCGAGTGGCATATCGGTGCCAGCGCACGTCCCATGCTCAGAGCGATGCCCCGGCCGCTGACCGCGTCCGCCGTCGCCGAAACCGAGGACATGGCCGCGGGAAACGCCCCCGCCGCGGCCGAAACCGGCGGCAGCTTCGCCGTCTGGAAGCCCGTCCTCCGGGGTCTCCGGGAAGGCAGAGGCCGTCTGCTGCTCGCCCACGCCGTATGGACCGAAAAGCTTCTCTGGACTGTCAGACCCCTCAATCAGGATGCCAGAGTCTTTCTCTGCGCGGAGCACGTCCTGAACGCTGAGGAAGAGACCTGGCCCGAGGGCCCCATGCTGCTCAGCGTGGACGACAGCTACGCAGGCGACGGCCACTTCGCTCCCAGGGAAGGCAAGGTCTTTCTCTCCTTCGGCAACGACCCGAGAGTCCGTCTGGAAGCCCGCACCGAGCCCAGAAAAAGCGGCCGGGAAGGCATCCTCACAGGCAAGAAGAAGGTCTGGGAATGGGCCTGGACCTACACTCTCCGCAACGGGCGCGACAGAGAAATCGCCGTGCGGGTGGAGAGACCTGTGCCTCTGAGCGTGGACAAAGATATCGAAGTGAACTTCACCGGTGAACCGTCTCCCGTGCGGGACGACAGGAAGCTCGTCTGGGATCTGCGGGTGCCCGCCAGAGGCACCGGGACCGTCAGACACGCCGTCAAGGTGACGGCTCCGGCAGACTCCCGCTATTCGCCCGCGGCGCCGTAACCGCGCCCGGACCGCAGGAGCCTTCTGATCTGATCAGGCCCCGCCGGACTGTCGGCGGGGCCTTTTCCGCGTCCTCCGGGAAGAGCGGAAAAGCGGGAAAAACCGGCCGGGCACCCTCTTCCGGCAGAAAAATCGAAGCTCCGGCCGCTCTCTCCGGCAGCCGGAGCCTCTGGCCGTCGCCTTGACCCGAACGCTCCCCGGCCAAGGGCAACGGCGGTCCCCGACCCACTTCTCAGGCCGAATACTCTCCTGATTCGATGACGAAAGACAGGTCCACGCAGGGACTATCAGCCGCCTCCGCGCTTTCTGCCCCTGTCCCGGCCGAAGATGGCCCCCTCCGCGGGGGAACCCCGAGGCCGTGCCCTGCGAAATCGCCGGGCCTGACGGACGGCGGACAGAGACGGAGCGGCTGTTCAGTTTCCCGTCGGGATAGGACTTCCGTCACCGTCTTTTCAGCAAATTCCATGCCATCCACGGGAACGGAAAACGCACAGGGCCACGACCGCCCTGCTTCGGCGCCGCCTCTGGAGAACTCCGTTTCCCTGCGGTCTTCCCCGCCGCTTTCGCGCCTGTCTCGCGGCGCTGCCATCGGAAAAGAGAAACGGAAAACGCCCCGCCCCCTTCGTCCGGGGAGGCAAGGCATGCGGTGACACTTTCCAGCCGGTCTCTCAGCGTCGGCAGGGGCCCGTGGTTTCGCCGAGCACCAGGTGGGGCGGGAACTCCACGCGGGTGATGTTGTGCATCTGGGTGCAGCCCATGATGCGGCGGTAGAGCATGTCGAAGGCGTTGCGGCCCTTTTCCACGATGTGGTGTCCCACCGTGGTGAGAGCGGTTCTGGCGCTGCGGGAAAAGGGAAGATCGTCGAAGCCGCAGACGCTGAAATCCTCGGGCACCCGGCGCCCTTTTTCGGCCAGAGCGTCCAGCACCCCGAAGGCCACGGCGTCGTTGACGGCGGCAAAGGCCGTCACGGGGCACTTTTTCTCCAGACACTCCAGCGTCAGACCATAGCCCGTCCCGTGCTCGATGTTTATCTCCATGAGTTCCTGCTCGGGCGTGATGCAGCGGGAAAAAACCTCCACGGACGCGCCCGGCGTTCCCCCGAAGGCAGCCTGAATGCCCTCCAGGCGATGGATGCGGATGGCGTTCACCCTGTCCAGAGTCGTGGAAATGAAGGCTATGCGCCGGTGACCCATGTCGAGAAGATGCCTGCCCAGCAGGCGGCCGGCGCTCTGGTTGTCGAGCTCCACGGTGTCCACGCTGAGACTGGCGTTTCTGTCGCCGATGACCACCACGGGAAGGGTCTGGTTCACTTCTTCCAAGCGGGCCACGCTGATGGGCATCATGGTGAAGATGATCCCGGCCGCTCCGATGTCGCAGGCCAGGTTCAGGGCGTCTTCCTCCCGGGCGGTCTCCCGGTAGGTCGTGAAGATCAGCGTGGCGAAGCCCCTGGCGGCGGCCGCCTGCTGCACGGCCTGGATGACGGCCGTGTAGTAGCCGTTGGAGACATTGTGGCTGACCACGAGGACGGTTTTCCGGGTGGATGCCGGAGCCGTGCGGCGTCTCTGGCTCGTGTAGCCCAGGTTCTCGGCGGCCCTGCGCACGGCCCGTACGGTCTCGGCCGAAAAGGAGACGCCGGGCCTGTTCCCGAGAATCATGGAGACCGTGCCGGGAGAAACTCCGGCGACCCGGCTCACGTCGGCCATGGTCACGCGCTTTTTTGTGGTCATGCTCCCCCCTGTGCCG
>CAZFTQ010000097.1:3951-6527 GCA_964522365.1 uncultured Desulfovibrio sp.
GGACAACTTTTCTCTAGAAAAAGAAACTGACAGAAAGCTTGTTGCCATCATGCACCGGACATTTTACCATCTGAAGAATTAAAATTTTAATTCTTCTGATCCCTTTCTCTTGTTCCCCTTATTTCAACAGGAGGCATCATGCGGACACCTGACAAGAAAGAAATCCGGAAAGTGGTTCTGGCCAGTCTTCTCGGTGCCACCATTGAGTGGTATGATTTCTTCCTCTACGGCGTTGTGGCCGGCATCGTCTTCAACAAGCTCTACTTTCCCACGGACGATCCCTACATGGGGACCATCCTGGCCTACAGCACCTTTGCCATCGGCTATCTGGCAAGACCCTTCGGGGGCTTTGTCTTCGGCCACTTCGGCGACAAAATCGGCCGCAAGAGCATGCTGGTGCTCACCATGCTCATCATGGGTCTCGGCACCATCGGCATCGGTCTCGTGCCCACCTACGCCCAGATAGGCATCGCAGCGCCCATCATCCTGCAGACCCTGCGGCTCTGCCAGGGCCTGGGCCTCGGCGGCGAATGGGGCGGCGCCGTGCTCATGACCTACGAATACGCCAGCAAGAAGGAGCGCGCCTTCTACGGAAGCATCCCCCAGATGGGACTCGCCACGGGGCTCTGCCTCTCCTCCGGCATGGTGGCCCTGCTCTCCTGGGCTCTCACCGACGAGCAGTTCCTGACCTGGGGCTGGCGCTTCGCCTTCCTGGTGAGCATCGCCCTGGTCATCGTCGCCCTCTACATCAGACTGCACATTCTCGAAACGCCCGACTTCCAGAAAGCCCAGGCCAGAGCCGCCAGCGACAAGGCCCGGAAGTCTCTGCCCATCGTCAAGGTCTGCCGCGAGCATCCCGGCAACATTGCCCTGGGCGTGGGCGCCCGCTGGATCGACGGCGTCTTCTTCAATGTCCTCGCCGTCTTCGTCATCACCTTCCTGGTGCAGCAGGTGAATGTGCCCCGCACCGAGGCTCTCACCCTGGTCATGATCGCGGCGCTGTGCATGTGCCCCTTCATGCTTCTGGCGGGCCGGCTCGCCGACCGCTTCGGCCGCGGCAAGATCTACGGCATCTCCAGCCTCCTCTGCGGCATTTCCATCTTCCCCTCCTTCTGGATCATGCAGGCGAGCGGGGGTAATCTCTTCCTCATCGCTCTTGCCATTGTCATCCCGCTGAGCATCTTCTACGCCGGCTGCTTCGGCCCCGAAGCGGCGCTCTTCTCGGACCTCTTTCCGCCGGAAGTGCGCTACACGGGCATTTCCATCTGCTACCAGTTCCCCGGCTTCCTGGTGGCCGGCATCGTGCCGGGCCTGTGCACCTACTTCATCAAGGCGGCCGACGGCGATCCCATCTATGTCTGCCTCTACACCATGCTCGCCGCCGCCACCAGCGCCGTGTCCGCCTTCATCATTCAGAAGAAGCACAACGCCGCCGTGCGGCGCTACGGCGACGAGGTGGAGCACATCTGACCGCGGAACCGCCGCGTGAAACCCTTTTTCCTCCCCAAATACCATGCGCATACTTCAGATTTCCGACTTTCATCTGCGCGGTGACGGCAGGCCCTCCTTCCGCGTGGTGGACACGAAAAAGTGTCTGGAGACGGCCCTGCGCCATCTGAAAAATCTCAGGCAGAAGCCTGACGCCATGGTCATCACCGGCGATCTGGCCGACTGCGGCGACGAGCGGGCCTACCACCTGCTCTACGAGGCCCTGCGCGGACTCCCCTTCCCCATCTACGCCCTGCCGGGCAACCATGACCGGCGGGACAGGATGCGCTCCATCCTCAAGGGCTGGTGTCCGGAAAACCCGGAGACGGCTCCCTGTCTGGCCTACGCCGTGGATCTGCCGGGGGCCAGACTCATCATGACGGACAGCATGGCGCCGGGCTCCCACTCGGGCCATGTCTGCCGGGTCTGCATGGACTGGCTGGACAGGGAACTTCAGGCCCGCCCGGACCTGCCCACGCTGCTTTTCATGCACCACCCGCCGTTCCTCTCCGGCATGGGCGCCATGGACGAACCCTACGAAAATGTGGAGGCACTGGCGGCCGTGCTCAGAAAGGCTCCCTGGGTCCGCCTCTGCTGCGGACACATCCACAGGCCCTTCTTCACCGTCTGGGCCGGCGTGCCGGCCGTGGCCGCTCCGTCCGCCTCCATGCAGATCGACCTCGACTTCTCCCCTGAAGGCGGTGACACCTTTGTCATGGAAGCCGCGGGCTACCTGCTCCATGACCTCATCGGCGGCGTCTGGAACTCCCATGTCTGCCAGATCTACGGCACGCCCGGCTACGACGGTCCCTACCGCTTTCTCGATTCGGAAAACCCCGTGGAAGACTGACATTCTCCCTGGCTAAGATTCGGCCTGGACGGAAGATTGACAGGATATGAAGATGCCCTCTTTTCATCTGAAAAGAGGGCATCTTTTTTGTCTGAAAAAAATGCTGCCTGAGTGAGAAAAATTGTCATTAACAGATAAACTGTTAAAACTATTCACCAGATATCTCAGCACGTTACAACCTGCCGTACTGAGCGCAGTACAGTTGTTTTTCAGAAAATATGAGGCAGAAGAAACCTGA
>CAZFTQ010000097.1:6616-7006 GCA_964522365.1 uncultured Desulfovibrio sp.
GGCAGGCCTGCTTCAGGTCTATCACTTCGTAATTTTGCAATTTTCTAAATAAGGGTTCCAGACGCACTGATTCTGTTCCCCCGCTTTGGCTTGCCAAGCATTCTGAGAAAGTGTAGAGCATATTTCATCAACAGTTTATCTGTCGATGACAAAATCGACCAAGCCAAGTAGCCGCAGAACCTCTTTTTTCTGCCTGTCCATTTCGTGCCTGTCTCAGTTGAGGTGAACCTGTGATTTTCCACGAAAAACCATGCAAACTTTTGCCAAGAGTCCTAAGAGAGAGAGAGAGAGAGAGAGAGAGAGAGAGAGAGGAAGGTCTTGATTTCTGGCTGTTGTCTTTTCTGCACTCTTTTCTGAACGATGGTGAAGAACTGGTAACTTTGTTTTTGC
>CAZFTQ010000098.1:0-6991 GCA_964522365.1 uncultured Desulfovibrio sp.
TGATGTGCCTGGAGGGACAGTGGATGCCTTCCAGGGTGCCGTCGTTGAGGTTGATATGGGTGGTGTCCACGTCGGGGCAGCCGTCGATGACCACGCAGAAGCCGTGGTTCTGAGAGCTTATCTCGATGTGGCCGGTGGCCAGATCCTTGACCGGGTGGTTGCAGCCGTGGTGCCCGAACTTGAGCTTGCGGGTGGTGCCGCCCAGGGCGAGCCCCAGAAGCTGGTGCCCGAGGCAGATGCCGGCGATGGGGAAGCTCTTCATGAGTTCCCGGATGTTGTCCACGATGTCCGTCAGAGGCGCGGGGTCTCCGGGGCCGTTGGAGAGGAAGACGGCCTGGGCGCCGCTCTTCCGGGCCGCCTCGGCCGGGAAGAGAGGCGGCACCATGACCGGCGAAAAGCCGCAGGCCGCGAGTTCCCGGATGATGTTCCACTTGATGCCGAAATCATAGACGAGCAGCCGCACCCCGCTGTCGCCGCTGAGGAAGGGCAGGCGGCCGTCCGGCTGGGGCTGCACGGGCTTGGGCGCGCCCTTGTAGAAGATGTAGGGCTGCGTCGGGGCCACGCGGTGCACCAGGGCCTGGCCTTCCATGGTGGGCAGGGCCCTCGCCTTGACCGTGAGGCTTTCGGCCGAAAGATCCCTGGTGGAGATCATGCCCCGCATGGATCCGTGGTCGCGCAGGGCGATGGTCAGGGCGCGGGTGTCCAGGCCTTCCATGCCGGGCACTCCGTTTTTCTTCATGAAATCCGGGAGGCTCATGACGGAGCGCCAGTTGGAGGGCTCCTTGCAGCATTCCTTGACGAGCAGGGCCTGCATGTGGATGCGGCCGGATTCCATGTCTTCGGCGGTGATGCCGTAATTGCCGATGAGCGGATAGGTCAGGCAGACCAGCTGGCCGCAGTAGGAGGGATCCGTGAGGATTTCCTGGTAGCCGGTCATGCCGGTGTTGAAGATGACTTCGCCGCCGGTCTCAAAGTCGCCGGTAAAGGATTCGCCCTCGAGGGTGAAGCCGTTTTCCAGGGCAAGTAGCGCTTTCATTCCTGTTCTCCGGAAAGATTGTGTGCGTTCCTGTGTTTGTCGGGACTGCCGTGACCGGGGATCAGCTGGCGTCTTCCGGCGGACGGTGGCCGCCCGCGCTGGCGTAGTATTCCTGCAGACTCTTCACGCGCACCTTTTTGCCCCTGGCGGCGCCGATGGCGCGGGCCGTGGCCCGGGCCCCCTGAATGGTCGTGCAGCAGGGGATGCCGTACTGCAGGGTCGTCCGGCGGATGGCCTTGCCGGCGTGGGCCGTGCCCTTGCCGGAAGCCGTGTTCACGACCAGGGCGATTTCGTGGTTGATGAGTTTGTCCACCACATTGGGCCGGCCTTCCTGGACCTTGTTGACGGTCTCCACCTCGAGGCCTTCGGCCCGGAGCATTCTGGCCGTGCCGCGGGTGGCGCAGAGCCTGAAGCCCAGATCGGCGTACATCCGGGCGATTTCCGTGAGGGAGGGCTTGTCGCGGTCGTTGACCGAGAGGAAGACCGTGCCGCCCTCGGGCAGACACTCGCCCGCGCCGATCTGGCTCTTGAGGAAGGCTTCGGCAAAGTTGGCGCCCATGCCCATGACTTCGCCCGTGGAATGCATCTCGGGTCCGAGAATGATGTCCACATTGGGGAAGCGGTGGAAGGGCAGAACCGCTTCCTTGACGCAGGTGAAGCCGCCGCGGCGCTTGCCCCAGGGATCCAGCTCGTCCAGGGTCCTGCCCAGCATGACCTGGGTGGCCATGTAGGCCAGCGGCACGCCCGTGGCCTTGGAGACAAAGGGCACGGTGCGCGAGGCGCGGGGGTTGACCTCGATGATGTAGAGCTCGTCGCCCTTGAGGGCGAACTGGATGTTCATGAGGCCGATGACCTTGAGCTCCCGGGCCAGAGATTCGGCCTGGTCGGCGATGATGGCCACATGGTCGTAGGAGAGGGAATAGGGCGGCAGCACGCAGGCCGAGTCGCCGGAGTGGATGCCGGCTTCCTCGATGTGCTCCATGATGCCGGCCACATAGACTTCAATGCCGTCGGAGAGCACGTCCACGTCGATTTCCGTGGCGTGCTGGAGGAACTGGTCGATGAGAATGGGATGCTCGGGGCGTTCGGGCACCTGCTCGTGGAAATATTCGATGAGCTCTTCCCTGTCGTAGACCACGGCCATGGCCCGGCCGCCCAGCACGTAGCTCGGCCGCACCATGACGGGATAGCCCACCTTTTCGGCCACGACCATGGCCTCGTCCAGGCTCATGGCCGTGCCGTTGCGGGCCTGCCTCAGGCCCAGCTTGTCGATGAGGGCCTGGAAGCGCTCGCGGTCTTCGGCGCGGTCGATGGCGTCGGGGGAGGTGCCCAGGATGCGGACGCCCGCGCGCATGAGGGGCACGGCCAGGTTCAGGGGGGTCTGGCCGCCGAACTGGACGATGATGCCCTCGGGCTTTTCGGCCTCGATGATGTTCATGGCGTCTTCGAAGGTCAGGGGTTCGAAGAAGAGCCGGTCGGAGGTGTCGTAGTCCGTGGAGACGGTTTCGGGGTTGGAGTTGACCATGATGGCCGTGATGCCCTCGTCGCGCAGGGCGAAGGAGGCGTGACAGCAGCAGTAGTCGAACTCGATGCCCTGGCCGATGCGGTTGGGGCCGCCGCCCAGGATGATGATCTTCCGTTCGGGGCTGACCTTCATCTCCTGGCCGGTCTCGTAGGTGGAATAGTAATAGGGCGTGTAGGCCTCGAATTCGCCGGCGCAGGTATCCACGAGATAATAGGTGGGCACCACTCCGAGACTCTGGCGCAGGCGGCGCACGTCCGTCTCGGGTCTCTTCCACATTTCGGCGAGCTGGCGGTCCGAGAAGCCGTACTCCTTGGCGTGGCGCATGAGGGCCGGCAGCTCCGGATTGAGCGGGGTCATGTCGTTGCCCAGGCCGAAGTCCCGGATCTCGGTTTCCATGTCCACGATGTCGCGGATCTGGCGCAGGAACCAGGGGTCGATGCCCGTGAGCTCATGGATTTCGTCCACCTCCATGCCGCTGAGCAGGGCGTGGCGGATGGCGAAGACCCGGCGGGAGTTGGGCACGCGCAGGGCGGCGACGATGTCGTCCGTGTCCGGGAGTTCCTTCCGGAAGTTGAAGCCCAGGCCCGTGGCGCCGATTTCCATGGAGCGCAGGCCTTTCTGGAGAGCTTCCTTGAAGGTGCGGCCGATGCTCATGGCCTCGCCCACGCTCTTCATGGAGGTGGTGAGCTCGTCTTTGGCGCCGGGGAACTTTTCAAAGGTGAAGCGGGGGATTTTCACCACGCAGTAGTCGATGGCGGGCTCGAAGCTCGCGGCGGTCTCCCGGGTGATGTCGTTTCTGAGTTCGTCCAGAGTGTAGCCCACGGCGAGCTTGGCGGCGATTTTGGCGATGGGAAAGCCCGTGGCCTTGGAGGCCAGGGCCGAGGAGCGGGAGACTCTGGGGTTCATTTCGATGACCACCATGTCCCCGTTGGCCGGGTTGATGCCGAACTGGACGTTGCTGCCGCCGGTTTCCACGCCGATTTCGCGCATGATGGCGATGGTGGCGTCCCGCATCTTCTGGTATTCCACATCGGTGAGGGTCTGCACCGGGGCCACGGTGATGGAGTCGCCCGTGTGCACCCCCATGGGATCGAAGTTTTCGATGGAGCAGACGATGACGACATTGTCCTTTCTGTCGCGCATCACCTCCATTTCCATTTCCTTCCAGCCGATGACGCTCTGCTCGATCATGACTTCGGAGGCCGGGCTCGCGGTGAGGCCCTTCTGGGCCACCTGCTCCAGGTCCTCGAAGTTGTAGGCGATGCCGCCGCCCGTGCCGCCCAGGGTGAAGGCGGGCCGGACGATGAGCGGGAAGGGCAGTGTCTTCCCGAGGCGCCGGACATCGTCCATGTTGTGGGCGATGCCGCTCTGGGGCACCTTGAGGCCGATGCGCTCCATGGCGGCGCGGAAGAGCTCGCGGCTTTCGGCCTTTTCTATGACCTCCGCTCTGGCACCGATGAGCTCCACGCCGTACTTGTCAAGAATGCCGCGTTTGTAGAGACGAAGCGCGGCATTCAGGGCCGTCTGGCCGCCCAGGGTGGGCAGGATGGCGTCCGGCCGTTCCTTCTCCACGATGGCGGCCAGGCTCTGCGTCTCGATGGGCTCGATGTACGTGGCGTCCGCCATGTGCGGATCCGTCATGATGGTGGCGGGGTTGGAATTGACCAGGACGACGGTGTAGCCCTCTTCCTTGAGAGCCTTGACGGCCTGCGATCCGGAATAGTCAAATTCGCAGCCCTGACCGATGACGATGGGGCCTGCGCCGATGACGAGGATCTTGTGCAGATCAGTGCGTTTGGGCATGGGAAATCCCTGTGTTGAGGTGCTGGCGCCCGCCTGCGGAGGCGGGGAGCGGGTACATAAAACAACTGATTTTTGTATCGTACCCAGGGAATTGTCAAGGCGGGATCAGGGCGGAAAACCGGAGCCGGGGCGGCCTTGGGGGGCCATCCGCACCACTGCCTCACACAAGAAAAAGGGGCGCTGCCGCCCCTTTCTCTCTCGGGTCCGCCTGCCCGGCGGCACGGGAAACGTCTTCAGCTTCCTTTCAGCTTCCGCCACAGGGTGTTCTGGCTGATGCCGAGCTTCCTGGCAGTTCTGCTCTTGCTGTAGGCGTTGGCCTTGAGGGCCCGGTGGATAATGGCCCGCTCGCAGCGATCGAGCTGTTCTCTGAGGGTTCCGTTTTCCTCGCCCGCAAACTCAGGCTTCTGAGCCGCTTCGCCGGGGGCTTCATCCAGGAGTTCTTCCTCCCGCCGTCCGGCGTGAAAGATTTCCGCTGATTCCATCTGGATGTCCGCGAAGAGCTCGTCAAACAGGAGATCGTTTTCCCTGCCTCTTCCTGCTATGAGGGCGTAGCGCTGGACAAGGGCGTCCAGTTCCCGGATGTTGCCCGGCCAGCTGTAGGTCATCATGCGCTCCATGGCGTGCGCCGAGATCCGGCACTCTTCAAGATGCCTGCGCCGGAGGATGGCCCGCACGATTTCCGGGATGTCTTCGAGGCGGTCCCGCAGGGCGGGCAGGGTCAGGGAGAGGACGGAAAGCCTGTAGTAGAGATCGGCCCGGAAGCGGCCCAGGGCCACCTCTTCCGCCAGGTTTTTCCAGGAAGAGCTGATGACCCGGACATCCACCGGGATGATCCTGCCGCCGCCCACCTTCATGATCTCTCTTGACTCCAGAACTCTGAGCAGACGGACCTGGAGGGCGGGGCTGATGTCGCCTATCTCATCCAGATAGACAGTCCCGCCGCTGGCCAGAGAAATGATGCCTTCCTTGCCGTTGCGTCTGGCTCCGGTGAAGGCGCCGCTTTCATAGCCGAAAAGCTCGCTTTCCAGCAGGGATTCCGGGAGAGCCGCGCAGTTCAGGGCCACAAAGGGTGCTCCGCTGCGCGAGGAAGTGGCATGGACGGCGTGGGCCAGGATTTCCTTGCCGGTACCTGTTTCTCCCCGGATGAGAAGGGCGGCGTCGGTGTTGGCGAAGAGCCTGGCCTTCTTCTTCAGATTCTCCATGAGGGGGCTTGAGCCGGCCAGACTGTCAAAAGTGAAGCGGCTCTGAAAGGAGCCGCCCTTGTCGAGCTCGGCTCTGGAGAGCTGCTTCTGGAAGACGGCCACGCCGCCGCAGAGCTTCTGGCGCAGGAAAACCGGATGCAGGACTGCTCTCGCCTGGGCGGCGCCGGGCAGACGGACCTTTGTGTCGTGGATTTTGCCGCTCTCAAAGCTCAGATCCAGGCTCTGCAGTGATTTCTGAAGGGCCGGCTCGTCGTTGCTCCGGCAGTGCAGCATGCTGGCGGCCGCTTCGTTGCAGACGATGATTCTGCTGTTCTCGTCGCTGCCGATGAGACCCTGGTCAGGAAGCAGATCGGCTATGGTGGAGAGAAAGGCGTTGGTCCGCTGTTCTCTGTCGCGGCTCTCCACAATGCGGACGGCTTCCTCCAGAACGCGCTTGGCCTCCTCTTCGCAGAAAAAGATCTCAAAGCCCCGGCCGCCCTGGGCGGTGGCGATTTTGGCGGCGATGTTGCTGCCGACAACACAGGAGATGCCGTCTTCCATGCTCCTTGAGATGCCTGAGACGAGGCTCTGCGTGTCGGTGAAGACGGTGGGGACCAGTCGCAGGTGGAGAAGCTCTGCGAGCACGTCCAGACCGTCAGGGATCTCCAGGTAATAGGGCAGGCAGATGCTCCTGGAGACCTGGGAGGCCAGTTGCAGGGCCCGTATCAGGTCAACGGCGTTGTAACGCAGATCCAGCGCCCGCCAGCCCAGATGGTGCTGTAGAAGCTTGCCCGTGCTGCCGCAGCCGATGACCAGATCCGTTCCTGTCTCAAGGAGTTCTCTGGCGGCGTTGAGGGCTTCTTCCAAGGCCGTGAGATGGATGTCCAGCCTGAGTCCCAGAGAGGGAGCAAGCGTCTGGAGAAGATCGGCGGCAAAGCGCGAATTGGAAATGAAGGCGATGCGGTAGTTCCGGTTTGGAGTTCTGTAAGCCATAGCGGGCCTCTCTGAGCCGATGGGAGCTTCTCGCTGCCGGTCCGCCTGGAAGAGATGCGTCTGAGACCCTTCTGCCGCCGGGGGGTGTGCGGTGCTGGAATGAAGAGGATCGCTTCCTCCTGTGACTCTTCATGAAAAAGCAGTATGGCGACTGTCCTGAACAAGGCTGAAGGGCATGAGCGGCTTACGGCGGGAAGGCGAGGGGACAAGCGTTTCCAGGCTGCTCAGCTGGGCGGGTCCTTATGAGAACCACGGGGGAGACGGGGGACCCGGCAGGAGACAGGGAAGGATTCAGGAGAGCAGGTCCTGGCAGGGGACCGCTATTTTCTTCGCAGAGTCCAAATCAGCGGAGATACGGCTGGACAGGCTCAGCCAGCGGACGAATCCGGGTTTCCATTTCCGGCAATACAGCATCCCGGGAGCAACGGCAATGAAAAGAAGCCTTCTGGCGGG
>CAZFTQ010000099.1:0-6539 GCA_964522365.1 uncultured Desulfovibrio sp.
GTCTGCAGGCGCCTTCTGCAGCCAAAGACGCCTCCAGCCGGCCTCCTGTCCTCTTCAATCCGCCGGTGTCCGCAAAACAGAACAGCCCGGCTTCAGCAGATGCCTTTTCCCTGCGCCATTTTCTCCGGTTATGACATTGAGTCCGGGAGAAAACTCCAGGCGGGCCTCATTGCTGAACACCGTGAAATTTTCGACGGTCAGCGTTCTGAGCATATCCGCCGCCGTATCAGAGCCTGTCTTCAGACAGGGCGGGAAGCATGAGAGGCACAGGTCAGGCGGAGCCGGATTGCCGGCTGTCTGCTGGAGGTTCAGACGCGCATTGCCGGAAAGACTTCTTTCAGGGTTCCTGCCCCGTTCAAGTTCCGAAGGGGCAACCGGAGACGCCCCTGCTGATGGCCGGAAAAGTTCTGACTTCCAGGAGACTGCCCGGAAGAAACAGGCCGGGTTTTCCCCGCCGTCTTTCCCGGAGGGAAAGAAAACCGGCGAAAAGAAGGGCCTGTTTCCCCCGGATTTCAAAGTCTCTCACAGGCTGCTGTCTGGCAGGCGAAAATGAAGCGGGTTTTCAGGAAAAGAACGATTCGTCCTATTCCTCTCCGCACCCTGCCCCCGGCTCCATGACGGAACCTGTCCCGACGAAGGGGCGCCCTGCGCCCCACGCGGGCTTCAGGAGGCAGACATCCTGTCTGCAGAGCAGGCGGGCTTCCTGCTCCCCGCAGAAAACAGCCTCCGGAGTCCCGGGCACTGTCTCTGCTAGATCGTGTTTTTGCGGCCTATGCAGAAATAGGCGAAGCCACGGCGGGCCATGGCCTCGGGCTCGTAGAGATTGCGCCCGTCAAAGAGAATGGGGGCCGTGAGCAGACTCTTGACGCGCTCCAGATCCGGGTTGCGGAACTGGTTCCATTCGGTGATGACAAGCAGGGCCTGGGCGCCGCGGCAGCTCTCGTACTGGCGGTCGCTGATGGTGACCAGGGGATTGTCCTGGAACAGGCGCCGGGCGTTCTCCCGGGCCACGGGGTCAAAGGCCACGATGCGCATGCCGCCCGCCGTGAGTTCCCGGAAGATGTCCAGGGCCGCGGCCTCCCGCATGTCATCGGTATTGGCCTTGAAGGCCAGGCCCCAGACGGCCAGGGTCTTGCCGGCCACGCCGCCCTGGGGAGCGAAGTACTGCTCGATGAGCCGGGCCATGTGCACCTTCTGGCGCCTGTTGACGGCCTCCACGGCGTTGAGCAGGGGCGCGTCCAGGCCCGCGTCGGCCGCCGTGCGGATGAGGGCCTTCACGTCCTTGGGGAAGCAGGAGCCGCCGTAGCCGACGCCCGGATAGATGAACTGGTAGCCGATGCGGGAGTCGGAGCCGATGCCTGTGCGCACCTCCCGCACATCGGCTCCCACCTGCTCGCAGATGGTGGCGATCTCATTGATGAAGGAGATCTTGGTGGCCAGCATGCAGTTGGCGGCGTATTTGGTCATCTCGGCGCTGTGCACGCCCATGATGATGAGCTTCTCGCGGCTGCGGGCAAAGGGATCATAGAGCTCGCGCATGATGGCGGCGGACTTTTCGGAGTCGGTGCCCACCACGATGCGGTCGGGCTTCATGAAATCGTGGATGGCCGCGCCTTCCTTGAGGAATTCCGGATTGGAGACCACATCGAAGGGGATGTCGAGACCGCGCCTGTCGAGCTCGGCCTGAATGATGGCCCGGACCCGCCCGGCCGTGCCCACGGGCACCGTGGACTTGTCAACGACGATGAGCTCCCCGGTCATGCGGGCGCCGATGTCCCTGGCCACCTGTTCCACGTAGCGCAGATCCGCCGAGCCGTCTTCGTCCGGCGGGGTGCCCACGCAGATGAAGGCGAGCTCGGCCCCGTCCAGCCCTTCCCCGAGATCGGTGGTGAAGCGCAGACGGCCGTCATCGTAAGAGCGCCTGACCATGGGGGCGAGGCCGGGCTCATAGATGTGGACAAGACCCTGGGAGAGGCGCTCCACCACGGCGGGATTCACATCCACGCAGGTGACGGTGTTGCCCATTTCCGCGAAACAGGCGGCGCTGACAAGACCCACATAGCCGCTGCCGATGATGCAGAGTTTCATATGTCTGTTTGAACCGCGCGAAAGGCGGCGTTTCCTCCTGAAAGGTGCGTTGACCCTTCCCGGCCAGGGCCCCGGAAAGGCGACCGGAAAGCAGCCCTCCGGGCCGCTTTTCCGGCCTTGCCCGCGGGCTTGGCAAAGGGAAAGGTTGGCGGTACTCTACAGAGACTTGACCCGTTTGACAACAATCCCCCTCCTTCCCGGGGAAGCGTCCGTCCAGGCGGATCCTTTCCCTGTCCTTCTCTCAGAGAGCGTCCATGATACTCGGCATCGGCACGGACATCACAGGTCTCGAGCGCGTCAGGCGCATCCTCGCCAGATTCGGTCCGGCCTTTGCCCGCCGCGTCCTCTCGCCCGAGGAGAGAGGGATCCTTCCCCCCGAGCCCCGGCGCCTGCCCCACATGGCCGGCCGCTGGGCGGCCAAGGAGGCCTGCGCCAAGGCCCTGGGCACGGGCTTTGCCGAAGGCATAGGCCCCGACCAGATCCAGATCTTCAACACGAAGGCCGGCGCCCCGGAAATCGTCCTCACCGGACGCGCCCTCGCCCGCTTCGAGGCGATGGGCTGCCGGCGGGCCCACCTGAGCCTGAGCCACGACACGGACCACGCCGTGGCCGTCGTGATCCTGGAAGACTGACGGGGCAAGGCGAGGCCCCTGCCGGAAAAGCCCTGCCGCGGGCTTTCCGCCAGCGGCCTCCGACGCCCGGCCTCCCCTGCCGCCGGCGAAGGCCAGGTCCACCCCCGGGGACCTTTCCCCCGGGCTTTTTTTCAGGCATCTCTTTCCCCGAAGCTTTTTCCGTCCTTCAGGCGCGTCCGGCCCCGCCAGGGCAGCCCTGAGGTATCCGATCCTCTTTTTCCGCAGGGCCCGCATCCGCCGCCAGGGAGTTCCCCATGTCCGACCTTTCCCCTCTCAAGGCCTTTCCCGACTGTCTTCCCGACCTTCCCCTGCCGGAAGAGATGCGGGCCAGGGACGCGGCGGCCGTGGATCTGGGACTGCCCGGCTGCGTGCTCATGGAAAACGCGGCCCAGGCCGCCCTGCGGGTGCTGGAAAGCCTCGCGCCGGAGCTCTCCGGCAGAAGCATCGCCCTGCTCGCGGGATCGGGCAACAACGGCGGAGACGCCGCGGCCCTGAGCCGTCTTCTCCTGGAGCGGGGAGCCAGACCCGTCCTCTATCTCGCGCGGCCCCTGGACGGGCTCAGAGGCGACGCCCTCCTCTTCGCGAAGCTCGCCCGGGCCTGCGGCGTGCCCCTGGCCCCGGCAGCGGAGTTCAGGGGAGAAGAGGAGATCGTGGCCGACGGTCTGCTGGGGACGGGCTTTCACGGAAGTCTCAGGGAAGACATGCTCGGGCTCGTGCGGCGCGTCAACGCCGGCCGGCAGATCCTCACCCTGGCCCTCGACATCCCCTCCGGCCTCGACGCCGTGACGGGGGAGCCCTGCCCCGAGGCCGTGCGCGCCACGGCCACGGCGGCCTTCGAGGCCGCCAAGCCCGGCCTCCTGCTTCCCGGGGCGAAAGCCTGGACCGGGGAGGTCCGCGTCTGCGGCATCGGCATGCCGGGGAAGGTCATCGGGCGGCATCCGGCCTCCTGGAAAGCCCTCACGCCCGATCTTCTGACGCGCCTCCCGGGAAGCGTCCCCGGGGGCTACAAGAACGCCTACGGCCATGTGCTTGTGGCGGGCGGGGCCGCGGGAAAGAGCGGAGCGGCCCATCTGGCCGCCAGGGCGGCCCTGCGGGCCGGCGCGGGCCTTGTGACGGTGCTCGCGCCCGCCGGCTGCGCGGAGCGCGCGGCCGGGATCCCCGAAATCATGACCTGCCCCCTGGGAGAACCCGACGCCATGGACTGGACCCCGGCGGAGCCCCCGGAGAAGGCCCTCGCCGCGGCGAACGCCCTGGCCGCGGGACCCGGCATGGGCACGGGAGAAAACGCCCGCGACTTTCTGAAGAGGCTTCTCGCGCGGCGCCGCCGGGAGCAGCCCGCGGTTCTGGACGCCGACGCACTGAACCTGCTGGCTGAAGAGCCCTCTCTCAGAGAGCTCGTGCGTCCCTGCGACATTCTCACGCCCCACCCAGGAGAAGCGAAGCGGCTTCTGAAAGAAGAAAGCCTGTCCGTGAGGGAGCGGCCCCGGGCGGTCCGGGAGCTGGCCGGGAAGTTCGGCTGCGCGGTCATCCTCAAAGGCGCGGGCACCCTCGTCACGGCGCCCGGGATACCCATCCTCCTCTACGGGGAAGACATCCCCCAGCTTTCCTGCGCGGGATCCGGCGACTGCCTGGCGGGCCTGGCCGCGGCCCTGCTCGCGGAAAAAATCCCGGCTCCCGAGGCCGCGGCCCTCGCCGTGGTCTGGCACGGCGAGGCGGGACGTCTCCTGGCGGAGCGCTTTCCGGGCCGGGGAAATCTGGCGGGCGAAATCGCCGACGCCCTGCCGCGGGCGCGCGCCCGCCGTCCGGCCTGAGCCGGACACAGGAGAAAGCTTTCATGCCGCGGATCCGTCTCGCTTCTCCCGCCGACACCGAGGCCCTGGGGGCGCGCCTCGCGGGGCTTCTGGAGGAAAACCCCTGCGCCCTTCTGCTCACCGGGCCTCTGGGAGCCGGCAAGACCGCCCTCACCGGGGCTCTCGTGCGGGCGCTGCCCGGAGGAGAGGAAGCCGAGCCCTCGAGTCCTTCCTTTACGATCTGCAATGTCTACCCCACGAGACCCAGGGTGCTGCACTGCGATCTCTACCGCCTGGGACCGGGGGCAGGGCTCCCGGACGAGGCGCTGGAGGCCCTGGACGAGGACCGGGGGATTCTCGTGGCCGAGTGGGCGGAGTATCTGGCGGAAGAGGAAAAACCCCTGGACGCTCTGGAGATAGCTTTTGACTTTTTGCCGGAATGCGGACAATATGGCCGCGCTCTGACGCTGGAGGCCCGGGGGCTTCGGGCGTCGGCCGTGCTGGCGGCCCTGGACGCGGACGCGTCCGGCTGAAGCCGCCCCGGGATGTCTTTTTTTCCGACTTTGAAGAGTGTCCGATTCCGGAGTTCCTATCCCATGAAAATTCTCGTTCAGAAGTTTGGCGGCACCTCCGTGGCCAACCTTGAGTGCATGAAAAAGGTCCTCGGCAAGGTCCGCAGGGGCCTGGATCGCGGCTGCAAGGTCATCGCCGTGCTGTCCGCCCGCGCCGGCGACACCAACAGCCTGCTGGCCCTGGCCCGCGAGTGGTCCGAAAACCCGGACCCGGCCGAGTGCGACGCCCTTGTCTCCACGGGCGAGCAGGTTTCCATCGCCCTGTTCTGCATGCTGCTCAGGGACGCCGGCATCAGGGCCCGGTCCCTTCTGGGCTGGCAGATTCCTGTGCGGACGGACGACACCTTCGGCCAGGCCCGCATCCGCAGCATCGACGGCGGGCTTCTGAAAAAGCTTCTGGAAGACCACGATGTGCTCGTGGTGGCGGGCTTCCAGGGGGTCACGGAGGACGGACGCATCACCACCCTGGGCAGGGGCGGATCGGACACCTCGGCCGTGGCCCTGGCGGCGGTCCTCGACTCCTGCGAGTGCGAAATCTACACGGATGTCAACGGCGTCTACACCACGGACCCCAACATCTGCTCGACAGCCCGCAAAATCGACAAGATCTCCTACGACGAGATGCTGGAAATGGCCAGCATGGGCGCCAAGGTCCTGCACATCCGATCGGTGGAGTTCGCCAAGAAATACAAAGTGCCGGTCTATGTCCGCTCAACCTTTTCCGACGACGAAGGGACACTGGTGACCCAGGAGGATTCAACAATGGAAGCACTGCTCGTCTCCGGCATTGCCTTTGACAAGGACCAGGCCCGGGTGACCCTGCACGGTCTGCCGGATGTGCCCGGCATCGCCGCCGCCATCTTCGGCCCCCTCTCGGAAGCCGGCATTCTGGTGGACATGATCGTCCAGAACACCAGCACCTCCGGCCACACGGACATCACCTTCACGGTGTCCCGCAAGGAGCTCAAGAAGACCCTCGAGCTCATGCGCGCGGTGGCCGACAAGACCGGCGCCACGGAACTCTGCCACGACGTCAATGTGGCGAAGATTTCCGCCATCGGCGTGGGCATGCGCAACCATTCCGGCGTGGCCGCCAGAGCCTTCTCCGCCCTCAACCGGGAAGGCATCAACATCCTCATGATCAGCACCTCGGAAATCAAGATCACCATTCTCATCCAGGAACGCTATCTGGAACTCGCCGTGCGCATCCTGCACGACACCTTCGGTCTCGACTGGGACATCAACTGAACAGCTTGCGAAGACTGACGAACGATATGAGGCGGGTCCGAAGGGGCCCGCCTCTTTTGGTATGCCCGGCATGGGCGTGTTTCTAACGGGTGAAAGATCCCAAGGCAGGAGGCAGCGCCAAGCCTGCAGCCAATGGCAAGAGTGTCCATCGTGTGGTGGGATCTGAAGGAAGCCGGAGGCAAACCGTTGGTCCGACGAACAGGAACCGC
>CAZFTQ010000100.1:0-6307 GCA_964522365.1 uncultured Desulfovibrio sp.
AGCATGAAGCCCACAAGATAGACGATGTCGCAGAGACGCTCCCAGATGGCCACGGCGCTGATGGTGATGAATGAATGGCCCGTCTCCCGGGTGAGATAGAGGATCTTGAGGGCATCCCCGGCCTTGGCGGGGAGAAGGCAGTTCATGCCCACGCAGAGCATGCTGGCGGCCACGCTCTTCTTCAGTCCTACCCCCTTAGGAAGGAGAGCGGCCAGACGAAAGCCCAGGGCCACATAGTCCACAAAAGCAAAACCAAAGACAGGGAGCATGGCGACAAAGCTGTAGCCCTCCAGCGACTGCCAGAGAACCTTCAGTTCCACGTCGTGCAACGCCCAGACGAGGGCGGCGATGCCTGCGCCCCACTGCAGGAGAGATAAAAAAGTGCGCTTGGTGTTGTTCATGATCTCGGGATGTCTTTCTCCTCTCCTGCTGAAAAAACGGATCAGAGCATATGGTCCCGGATGCCTGAGAGCCCACCCGCACATGCCCCCTCTTTTCGCCTCTATAGCCGCGACCCTGTCCTTTGGCAAGCAACATTGAGCGCAGCACTGTCAGCCGGCAGAACGGACCGCCGCGGAAAGACAGCTTCGCCCAGATGAGGATCTTTCCATTTTCCCGCAAAAAGGATACTCTCAGCTTTCTGTTGCTTACGTCATCCGTCTGCGGCCTCCGCAGACGGGATCCGGAGGAAGCCCGCATGGAACGGAGACTGCTCAGCGATGTGGAAATGGCCCGCATTCTGGAACGTCTGGCCTGTGAAGTCATGGAAAAACACGGCGACTGCCGCAATCTGCTCTTCGTGGGCATCGAGCGCCGCGGCGCCGATCTGGCCCGACGCCTGCAGAAACAGCTGAGCAGCCGCCTGGGCCGGGAACTGCCCCTGGGCACCCTGGACATCAATCTCTACCGCGACGACTGGACCAGCATGGAGAGCTCGCCCCATGTGGGCACCTCCCACATGACCTGGCCGGTGGCCGGCGCGAGCATCGTGCTCGTGGACGACGTGCTCTACACGGGCCGCACCATCCGCTCCGCCCTAGAAGCCATTCTGGACTACGGGCGGCCCAGCCGCGTGGAACTTCTGGTGCTGGTGGATCGCGGCGGCAGGGAACTGCCCATCCAGGCGGATTTTGTGGGCAGGACCTTCCCGGCGGCCGAAAGCGAGCATGTGGACGTTCTGCTCAGCGAACGGGACGGCCGGGACGAGGTTCTCATCTCCGGGCACTGATCCCGCGGCGGGAATGAACGCCGCTCTTTTTTCCGGACTGCCGGGGCCGGCGTCTTTCCATGCGCCCCTGTCATTCTTCGTGCCGGCAGCCGCATTGCATGAGCCTCAGCCAGAAAGCTGAGGCTTTTCTTTCTTCAGAACCCTTTTCGCCTTCTCTTTCCGGCTGAAATAACGGCGGCAGCAGAAAAGGACGGGGAGGATCATGGCAATGGCGATATTGGCCAAGCGGACTCTCGTGGCGTTGACGGGCCCGTCAAAGGACATGATGGCCGTCTTTCCCCAGGCGGTGTGATAAATGGCCCAGCCCAGGGCAAAATTGCAGGCGATGACAACGAGCGCCGACGCGAGCCAGGCAAACGGCACGGGCTCCCCGAGAAAGGATGAACGCCTGTAGAAGCGGGATCGGCCCGCGTAGAGCGGCACGAGGGCCACGGCGGCCATGAGGGCGGCCTGCCAGCTGAAGCCCTTGAGGAGCGCCCCCACGATGCCTGTCACAAGCAGACCCAGCGTGCAGAAAAAGGCCTGACGCTTGCGCCTGCGCAGGCCGTGGGCCGTGAAAAGCAGAAGACAGCCGGACACGGCGCAGAGCAGATGCCCGGCGGGAATGAGAAATTCCGGGATCTGCTGTGCAAGACGGCCGATTTCGGCCACTCTTGTGGGCAGAGTGGAGGAAATCAGAAGGAAAAGTCCCGCCGCAAAGGTCAGAAAGGAACTGATGAGAGGCGAAAAAAGGGAAAGCCTGCGGCTCGCGTCACGCAGAAAGCCCCGGCGCTGGTGGATTTCGTAGATGCCCAGGAGCATGGCCGCCACCAGGAGGGGGAGAATGTAATAGATGAGGCGGAAGATGAGCACCGCCGCGAAGACCATCTGCTCATGGGGCGTGTAGGTCAGATGGATGATGATGAGCTCAAAGACGCCCACGCCGCCGGGGATATGGGTGAGCACCACGGCCACCTGGGCCATGAGGTAGCCCGGCAGGAACTGGACAAAGGAGACCTCCACCTGCGGGGGCAGGAGGACCCACATGCAGGCCGCGGCGCAGATGAGATCCACCCAGGAGACCACCATCTGGGCCACGGCAATCCTGGGCGAGGGGAAAACGATTTCCTTGCCGAACGCGTGCACGGGCTTGCGGACGCTGAAGCAGAGCACCATGTAGGCGAGCGCGATGCCGGCCAGCACATACCCCAGGAGCCGCACATCGTGCAGAGGCATTTTGTCAATGAGTTCCTGAGGCAGGGGGGGCGGCGCCACAATGAAGATGAGGCCTGAGAGGCCCAGGGCGCCGATCCAGAAAGTCACCGCCAGGATGAGGATGAGGTGCAGGACCTCCTGCAGGGAAAAGCCCCAGACGGAATAGAAGCGGACGCGGACACTGGTGCCGCCCAGCAGGGCGCCGAAATTGTAGCTCACGGCCTGGCCTACCACGGACACGAGCCCCACCCTGGTGAGCGGGAGGCTGCGGTGGATGGTTTTCAGGGCAAGCCAGTCGTAGCCGACCAGAATGATGTAATTGACGATGGTCAGCAGGAAACAGATGCAGATCCGGACCGTGGGAATCTGGTCCATGCTCGCCCGGATCTCGGCCACCGAATAGCTGCTGAGCTTGTGGTAGAGCAGATAGACGGCAAGACAGAAGATGCCGGCGATGAGGACAGGGGCGAGATACCGCAGATATTTTTTCATGCCGTCTCCCCTGACGGATCCGCGGGGAGACCGGCTGCCCGGACCGGCGCCGGCCTGCGCTCAGTCTCTGAGAGCACAGGAAACCTGTTGAAAAAACAGCTTGCGGTCAACGAATTCCCCTTGTGTCGATCTGCGCGGCCGACCGTGCGGAAGGCCGCGCGAAGGCAGTACGCCCGCAGCGGACGGGCGAAGCCGTTCCCTGAGCCGGGCGGCGGGAGCCATGTCCGTTTTTTGTGGCCTGAGAGAAAAAATCACGCAAAAACAGAAGTGTGGCCCCTGACAGGGAAGGCCGGAATTTTGCCTTCGCTGTTCTATCCCAAACGGCCCTTCCCCGCAACAGGGGCCGGCCGGACAGGACGGTCCTCAGCCTCCCTTCCCTTTTCTCCCTGTTCCTGCAAGACGCTTGACCAGAGAGAGAACAGGGGATACAACCTACAGCGAAGGTCAGTGAAGCTCCGTTGCTGCGGCAGCGGAATTTTTTTATGTGCGCCCGCGCAGGCTTCCCGGGCTGACGGATCCCTTCCCGGATCCGCAGCGCGTTCGGCCCGATCTTTCCGCGTTCTCCCCCTTTTCCCTGTGCCAACAAGGAACTCCGTCTCTTTTCTGGAGGTTTTCCGTATGACGATTCCCATTTCGACGCTGGGCTACAAAAAGCTCCAGAAGGAACTTGACCAGCTCAAGGAAGATCGTCCCGCCATCATCCAGGCCATCAAGGAAGCCCGCGAACAGGGAGACCTGCGCGAAAACGCCGGCTACGACGCCGCCCGCGAGCGTCAGGGCATGAATGAGGCGCGCATCAGCTACCTGGAAAGCCGTCTGGCGCAGTGCACCCTTGTGGATCTGGACAAGCTGCAGGGAGACAGGGTCATCTTCGGCTGCACGGTGACGGTGGTGGACGCGGACACAGAGGAAGAAAAAACCTACACCATTCTGGGGCCTGACGAAGCCGATCTCAGCAAGGGCTCCATTTCCTATCAGTCGCCCGTGGGCGGCGCGCTCCTGGGCCACGAGGTCGGGGACGAAGTGACCATTTCCATTCCCCGCGGCAATGTGGAATACATCATCACCAAAATAGACTTTCTCGGATCGGCCGTCCTTGAAGGGAACTGAACCCTGTTCCCCTGCGCGGAGCCGGCCGCTCCGCGCCGTCCGGCCCTCCGTCCCAGGCCACTGACCCGTCACGGCATCCCCGGAAGAGATCCATGCTGACACGAAGCCCCCTCACGCTGCCGCGACTTCTCTACCTGCTGGCCGGTCTCGCCTGGGTATTCCTTCTCTGGCCCAATCCCGCCACGGTCTTTCTGGCGGCCTGCCTGGCCTGCCTCACCCGGCCCGTCTACTGCTCGCTCCGCCGCCTTTCCAGGCACCACATGCGCAGGCTCGAGCGGCGCATGTCCTCGTACCTGCTGCAGCACCCGGGCCGCGCCTGGGTCTTTCTCCACCGGCGCTGGCTGGGTCTCAGACTCGCCCTCCTCCATTCCTTTCCCATCCTCGGCTCCTTCGCCCTCATTCTCACCTCCCTGGCCGTGCCGGTCTCCCTCTTCATGGTGCTGGTGGCCCCGCAGATCAGTTCGGGCTACTCGCGCCTGCAGGATCTCTGGCAGCACAATTTTCAGCTGCCTCCGGAATGGACGGCCTGGCTTGAGACCTTCACAAGCCATATAGAAACAGTTCCTCTCCTGGGCCGGCTCGCCGAAGAAATCCACAGCCTCCAGGACACCCTCTCGAGCTATCTGACCAATTTCTCCTCGGACACGGTGCTCGTGCTCGTCAACCGCGGCCTCCACCTGCTCGGCGGCACCATGTCCGTTGTCTGGAACTGTTTCCTCTTCCTCTCCCTCTCCATCATTCTCATCATCTACGCCCCGAGAATCCAGCTCGTCACGGCCAGAATCTTCCAGCTGCAGACGGTCATTCTCCTCCGCTTCTCCCTGGCCATACGCCAGGCTCTGCGGGCCATTCTGCTGGGCATCGTCCTTGTGGCCCTCATTCAGGGCATTCTCTGCGCCATAGGTTTTGCCCTGGTAAGCTACAAGAACTTCGCCTTCTGGGGCCTTCTGGCCGCTCTGGCCGCTCCCATCCCGGTCATCGGCACGGCCCTCGTCTGGGTTCCCTTAAGCCTGGGCCTCTGGTTTACGGGCAACACTCTCGCCGCCATGTTCCTGGCGGCCTGGGGCGTCTTCATCGTCTCCACCGCGGACAGTCTCCTGCGCCCCCTCTTCCTCAAGACAGGCATCCGCGCCTCCTACCTCATTCTCATCCTCGCCATTTTCTGCGGCATCACAGCCTTTGGCGCCATCGGCATCATCCTGGGGCCCGTGCTTCTGGCCTTCTCCATTCAGGCCATGGAAGAAGCGAACCTGGCCTACCCCGCCTCGCTCCGATCGCTGGCCTTCCCCGCCGGCCAGCGCCGGAACGGTCCCCGCCCCTGAAACCTGCCGAAGCCAGCGCCATGCACGGTCCCTTCCTCCAGACACAGAGCTCCGCGGGCAGAGTCCGGATCCGCCGTCTTCTAACCTGCCTGATCTTCTGCCTTCTCTGTTCTCTCTGCCTGAACGCCGGGCAGGTCCGCGCCGAACTGCCCGTCCGCGCGGCCCTCATGGTGAACATGAGCAGCGGGCGGATCCTTTACCAGAAGAACGCCGACACACCCATCCCCCCGGCCTCCCTGACAAAGATCATGACATCCTTCCTGATCCACGATGCCGTGGCTCAGGGGAGGCTGTCTCTGCGCTCCAAGGTCCGCATTCCCCCCCAGGCGGCCCGCACGGGCGGATCCACCATGCGCCTGCGCTCGGGCGAGAGGGTCACAGTGGAACGTCTCCTCCAAGGCATGATCATCGCCTCCGGCAACGACGCGGCCACGGCCTTGGCTCTGCGGGCGGGCGGAGGCCGCATGGCGGGCTTTGTGCAGGCCATGAACACCAAAGCGGCAAATCTCGGCATGAAGCGGACTCGTTTCCGCAATCCCACGGGTCTGCCGGCCAACGGTCAGATCACGACGGCCAGAGACATGATGCGCCTCTGTCTTGCCTATCTCTCAAGGCACCCCGGCGCCCTGCGCATCCACTCTCAGAGCCTCTTCTGGCACAGAGGGCGGGAGATGACCACCACCAATCCCTTTCTGGGATCCCGCGGCGTGGACGGCCTCAAGACGGGTTTTACCCAGAAATCAGGCTACAACATCATCCTGACGGCGGGACGGGGTGACACGCGGCTGCTCATCATCGTGCTGGGCGGCCGCAGCCGGGCCGGCAGGGACAGTGCCGCCGCGGCACTCCTGCGCACCGGCCTCGCTCATCCCGGCAGCGCCAGAGTGGTCCAGCAGAAAATCAGCCAGGCCTTTCCCAAAAAAATCTCCCAAGGCAAAAAGCGCACTCTCAAAAGGAGAGG
>CAZFTQ010000101.1:0-6226 GCA_964522365.1 uncultured Desulfovibrio sp.
CTCTCCCTGTTCTCCGGCGTACCTGCGGCGGCCCTGGAGGATCCCTTCGGGGCTCAGTGCCGCTTGGACGAGAGAAGCGACTCGTCCATATCCTCGAAATAGTCTCTGTCCTCGTCGCTTTTTTCCATCTCGTCCATGGCGTCCAGGATTTCCTGGAGCCAGTTGGCCACATTGCGCGCCGTGGCCCGGTTCATGAGAATGCGGGAGTGGATGGTGCGCGTGACGCGGGAGGCTTTCCCCTCCGTGAAGGGTTCGTCCGGCGGCAGGGGCCTGCCGTCCGGATCATAGCTCAGGTCCATGCTTCCCGTCAGGTCCTCGCTCTCCGAGAAGAATTCCATCTCGATGGAGTCCTCCTGGGTGATGCCGCCGTAGACCCCGTGGGCCACCCTGGGCACCACGCCCTTTTCCCGCCTGTAGGCGATGCGCAGTCTGTTGAGATCCTGCATGGCGTCTCTCCCCCGGGGCCGCACCCCGGGTCTTCTTTCTGAGGGGCCTCAGCGCTTGAGCAGAAGCCAGGCCGGGCCCCTGGCGTCCAGGAAGCTTGCCACATAATTGGCCCGGTCTGAAGCCCCGCTGTAGAGGTCGATGCGGTTGCCGCGGATGGCGCCGCCGATGTCCTGGGCGAAGCCGATGCCGCGCAGAGGCGCCCTGCCGTGCTCGGGGTCCGGCACATTGACGCCGTAGGCGATGACGCCGCCCAGGGGAAGATACGAGGGATCGGTGGCGAGCGAGAGCCACTCGTCCAGGGTGTGGCCTATGGCGCCCATGGATCCGCGGGTCGTGAACTTGAAGAAGACATACGAGGGATTGCGGAAGAAAATCTCCTGCATTTTGTCCGGATGCGCCTTGAACCAGCGGCGCTGCTCAAAAATGTCGCCGCTCTCAAGCCGGTAGCCGCTTTCCACGATGAGGCTGCCCGAGGAGCGGTACCTGTGGCCGTTCTGGCCGTCGTAATTCACATAGGCCGTGGTCCTGTCGTCAAAGTAGAGGCGCCCCGAACCCTGGATCTGCAGGAAATAGACATCCACGGGATCCGCCCAGGCGAGCTCCAGATCCCGGCCGGCCAGCACCTGGCGGGGGCCGTCAATGTCACTGCGGGAATAGTACCTGCCGTGCCTGCGGCGGTAGGAGGCCAGATCCGGGGGCGCCGCGTAGATGGGCTGGGTAAAGCCGGGCTTTTTCGTGCGGCTCGCCCGTATCTGGGGCTCGTAGTAGCTTGTGTACTTGATGCCGGCGGGCATTTTTATCCAGCGGAAGCGCTCCAGGAGCAGCCCGGGATTTTCGTCCAGCCGGGGGAGCAGCGCATGAAGCAGCTGCAGGGAGTCCTGGAGCTCGCCCCAGGTTACCCGGAGACCCTTTCTGTTCACGGCCACCCCCGAGCGGGGCTTGCTTTCCGCGTACTGGAGGGACTTGCGCACGGCGGGAGCCATTTCCTTCCAGGAGGCGAGCTCCTGGTTCTGAGGCAGGAGCCAGCCCGTGAAGGCGCCGGGCGTCTCGCTCGTGCTCACCGGCGGTCCGTAGGGTCTGAAGAGCTGGCCGGGTCCTGTTCCCTTGGCGCCGCAGCCCGCGAGCAGGGTGAGAGCGAGGATCAGAGCGCAGGCGATGACGCCGCGCCGGAGTTCTGCGGGAAAAGCCGGCGTGGAGGAACGGCCTGACGCCGGAGGCGGGGGAGTCTTGGGCATGAATGCTTTTTCCGGGGGATGTCCGGCCTGACGGCGCGGAGGACCCTGGGCGAAAAAAAAGGCCCTGCGAAGGAGGATCCTTCCGGCAAGGGCCCTGGAGTGCAATGGTGGCCCCGGCGTGAATCGAACACGCGGCCTACTGCTTAGGAGGCAGTCGCTCTATCCGACTGAGCTACGAAGCCACGGGCCTTCTGCTAGCCCAGGAGCAGGCCTTTGTCAAGGCGGCATCCGGACCGACGGAACAGGGGGGGCAGGACGGGAGGGGCGCTGAGCAGGGAAGCGGCCGCGCCCGGGTTCTTTCCCTCCGGGGATCCTTTTCCGCCCTCAGTCCTGCCCGGCAAAGAAGGCCGCGGGGGACTGAGGCTCCGTCAGCCGGCCCTCCCGGATGGTGACGCAGGCCCGGCAGACGGTCTGAAGAAAGCGCCTCTCGTGGGAGATGACCATGACGGCCGTGGAGATCCCCGCGAGAATGTCCGTGAGTCTCTCCTGAGACGCGGGATCGAGGCCCGCCGAGGGCTCGTCCAGAAGGATGACTTCGGGTTCCATGACCAGGACGCCCGCCAGGGAGACGAGCTTTTTTTCGCCACCCGAGAGCTGGTGGATGAGCCTGTCAGCGAGGGATTCCAGACCGAGCCCGGCAAGAACGGCAGCCGCGCGTTTTCGGGCTTCCTCCGGACCCGCGCCCAGATTGAGGGGGCCGAAGGCCACGTCTTCCAGCACCGTGGGGCAGAAGAGCTGGTCGTCCGCCTGCTGGAGCACCACGCCGACATGGCGGCGCAGCCGCCGGATGTCGGCCGCCGTCCCGACGACCTTTCCGTGGAGCAGAAGCCTGCCCGCCAGGGGCCGCTCAAGAGCCGTCAGAAGCCGGAAAAGCGTGGTCTTCCCGGCCCCGTTGGGAGCGGAGAGGCCAAGTCTTTCGCCGGGCCGCAGGCACAGGGAAAGATCCGTGAAGATTTCCCTGCTCCGGGGGTAGGCGAAGCGGACATGGTCCAGGCTGAGGAGGGGGGTGTCGGACATGGGAAGGAATTCCGTCAGGGAAGAAGACCGATCCGGGCGAGCGCTTCCGGGAAGAAGGCCGGCCGCGCGTCATGGACCAGCAGGATCATGGCGGCAAGAACGAGGCCCGCCAGAAAGACTCCGTCGGCGGCCCGGCAGCGCAGGAGGGCGAGGCTGGGAAAACGGCCCGCGAAGCCCCGCAGCTGCATGGCCTCCCAGACCCGGCGGGATCTGTCCAGGGCGCGGACAAAGAGCATGCCGATGAGGTTCGCGTAGGTCCTGTAGGTGTGCAGATCGGTGCGCGGCGCAAAGCCCCTGAGGCTCGCCGCCGTCATGAGCCTCTGCCACTCTTCCGCGAGCACGGCGATGTAGCGGTAGGTGAAGATCAGGAGCAGGGTGAGGCGGGACGGACAGCGCAGGCCCTCCAGGGCGGCGGCGAGAAGGGGCAGGGGCATGCTCGCCGCCAGGGCCAGAAAGACAAAGACGATGGCGTTGGCCTTGAGGGTGATGAGAAGGGAGAGGCTCAGGCCTTCCTTTGTCAGGGCGAGGGGGCCGATCCGCAGGACGGGCCCGCCCGGCACGCTCCAGGGCAGGGTGAGCCAGAGAAAGAGAACGAAGAGGTTGACGGCGCAGAGGCGGCGGGCCAGAGGGCCGGGAGCCGGCCTGCTCAGACAGAGAAGCCCCGACCCGAGGGCCAGGGCTGCCAGAGCCGCGTCCAGGCGCGTGAGAAGCGCGAAGGCGACGGAGAGAATCGCCGCCGCGGCCAGCCGGACGCGGGGATCCAGGCGCCGGAGAGAGGAGTGTCCGCCCGAGAGGGCTTCGGGGAGCATCAGGCACGCCGCCTGGCGGACCAGGCCGCGATGCCGGCCAGGCCAATGAGCCAGCCTATGCCGCCGGTTATGTCCCGCAGCCGCACTTCGTCGCGGGCCTGGGCGATTTCCCGCTGCAGGACCAGCATGCGGCGCTCGACAATGCCGTCCACGAGGCTTTCCAGTTCGCCGGCGGTGACGGCGGGCAGAGCGGACCGGCGCGGGGTTTCCTGCGTCCGGGAGGCTTCCGCCTCAGGCTGGGGACTGTCCGTGCGGGAAACTCCGGCCGGCGTCCCGCCCTGGTTCAGGCCGGGAAGCGCGGCCAGTTCCTCCGGACTCAGCGCGGTCTCGTTCCGGTGGCCTTCGCCGGCCCTGACGCGCAGGAGGAGACCTTCGGGAGCGGAGCGCATTTTTTCCGTGATGACGGCGCTGAAGAGTCCCTGCTCATCGGTTTTTCCGCCCGCGAGGAGCTCGCCCGTCTTTCTGTCAAGAACTTCCACGCTGCCGCCGCGCACCTTCTTTCCCCCGGGAAAGCCGCATTCCGCCCGGATGAGCGGGCCTTCGGTGTACGCGAAGATGTTGACCCGGTGGGCCATGGCGGGGGCCGGGAAGCCCGCCGCGGGGATGATCAGGCTCAGGAGGAGGCAGCAGAGGGCTACTCGGCGCACGGTTTGCTCCCGCCGTCGAAGAGACAGAGAATTTCAGGACGGACACGGGAGAGGAAGGCGAGAAGGAAGCCTGTGAGACAGCCTTCCACGATCATGACGGGCACATGGGCCGCAAGGAGAAGTTCGGCCGCCTGCAGGAAGCCTTCATCGGTGCAGGTCAGGGCGAGGGCCGTGAGAACGGCGGATCCGGCCACGGAAAAGGCCCCGCAGCAAAAGGCCGCGGCAAAGCGGGCGCGGGGAGCGCCGGTCAGGAAGGGCCGGAAGACATAGTGGCAGGCCACGGCGGGGAGGGCCATGGTCACGGCGTTGACGCCCAGCACGGTGATGCCGCCGAACTGGAAGAGCAGGGCCTGGAGCGCCAGGGCCACGGCGATGGCCGGAAAGGCCGCCCACCCGAGGAGCAGACCCAGAAAGCCGTTGAGGACGAGGTGGACGCTGCCGGGTCCGAAGGGGACGTGGATCAGCGACGCCACGAAGAAGGCCGAGGAGAGCAGGGCCGCGGTCATGAGCCTGTCGTCCCTGAGCCGGTGCAGGCCCAGGGTCGTGCCTGCCGCGGCCAGAGCGGCGCCGGCCGCCAGAATTCCGGGGGAAAGAACGCCTTCGGATATATGCATGGCCTTGACCTCCCTCAGCGGTGAAAAAACCGGAAAAGGGGAGAGCCCGAGGCTCTCCCCGAAGGGCTGGAGCTATCTGTTCATGACGGGGAGAAGGACGCGGGTCCGGAGAACGGCTCCGGGATACCCATCCTTGTCCGCGCCCTTGTGAGGCAGCCCGCGCTCAGCGGTGCCGGGAGCCGCAAAGCTCTGCCGGCCCGCGAAGGGCATGGCCGCCGTGAAGACGCCGTCGGGACCGGTCCTGACGACCTGCGTCCCAAGGCAGTCGCCTGGCAAGGCGTCTCCGCCGTCTCTGCTGAAGCATCCGGCTTCCGCATCGGCGCCGGGAGCGGGTCTGCCGCTCACGGGCGCCTGTCCCTGAGAGACGATGCCTGCCTGGTGCCCGATGTGCCGGGTCAGAGGGACGGTTTCCGTCCTGAGACCAAGGGGCCTGTCCCGGCCTCCCTCGTCGCCCGGAGCGGCCGGGCGGACCTTGCTGACGCGCTGAACGAAGCAGTCATCAGCGGGTTTCCGGCGGGGTACGGGCTCCATGACAAAGGGGTGGACGACGGGGCGGGAGAGGCAGCAGGAGGCCGTCCAGGCATCCTTGCCCGGGTTCCCGGCGGGCTTGAGAGAAGCCGTGAGATCCCGGGTCAGATGGCCTGAAACGAACCGGAAGGACAGGGGTCCGGCGAGAGGCATATCCTGCTGCTCCATGGGGTGGCAAAGGCCGACCGGAGGGTGATGCCGGCGTCTTCTCCGTCGGTTACGATGCCGGAAGGGAAGGGATGACCAGACCGAAATGCGCGAAGGCCGGGCTGGCCAGAGAAAGAAGAAGGGCCAGCCAGAGAAGGCAGGCCGCTACGCGGTGCGTCAGGGCAGATTCCTGCTGCATGAGTTCTCCATGTCCGGTGCCTTGGACCGGGTGAAGAGAGGGATACAAAAACACGGTGCCGGCAGACACAAAGTAACACCTTTTTCAAAAAAGTAACACCTGGGGAGCAAAAAAATTTTTTTTGGGCAGAAAGACGGGGAGATGCGCGGGCGGGCAAAAGACCGGAGGAGGATCTTCGCAGGTCGCGGGAAGACGTTTTTCCGGGGGCTTCCGGAGGAGAAAAAAGACCGGCGGGGAGTGTGAGGCTCCCCTGCGGAAGGGGGAAGCGGTTTTCCGGGTCTCCCGGGATTCTTTCCGCGCCCCAGGGGCCTGGATGCGGGAGCCGCGGCTCCGTTCTGGCCGGGGCCTTCTTTTCCCGCGCGGCAGGGCCGCGTCCTTCCGGGCTCACTTCTTCCATGGGCGAGGGGTCTGCCCGCGGCGGAAAAAGGGAAGGCGTGAGGAAGAGTCCGGGCAGTCTTCAGCCTGGCCGGAAAGAGATTCCGCCCGGGCGCGTTTCCCGCGCGGAGAGGCCGTCCACCCGGAGAAACCCGCGAAGGCCGCCTGACGCCGGCTTCGCCCTGAAAGGGCGGAAGAACCCTGAGTG
>CAZFTQ010000102.1:0-5921 GCA_964522365.1 uncultured Desulfovibrio sp.
CCCTCTCCCTGTCGTGCTCAGGCTTTGACAGAAGCTTTCCTTTGCCTGGGCGTGAGCCCTTCGCCGCGGCCTTCATTTCCGGACTGCCTGCGCGCTGGCGGCAGCTTTGGCCGGACGAGGGGGACCTGTGAGAGACGGAAAAGATCGCCGGTCGCGCATCTTTCTCCGTCATTCATGCGGGGAAGCCCTCAGGATCCGGCAGACAGGCCCAGGAAAGCCCCTTCAGCCTGCGCGGGCCGGCTCCGACGGCGTTCTCCCAGCGGAAGCAGCGGGATTTTCCTAGGGATCCCCCGCGCAGCGTGAGCAATGTGACCCGCTGCGCCCGCCTGCGAAAAATTCACGGCAGGGATGCCGGCATCGGCTCATGGCCCCGCCGTTTCCGCCGCTCCCCGGCAAAAAAGGACCGGGGCAGGGGAGGAGCGGCGCACGGTCTTTGAAAACGGGTTTTCCTGGAAAGACGCCGGCAAGCCCCTGCGGGTCAGTCTTCGCGTCCCTTTTCCAGCGCCCGCGCCAGAGCCTCGCCCTGGGCGCCGCCGCCGCCCATGCGCACCAGTTCCGCGTGGCGGCTTCCGCTGTCCAGAGGCGTGCAGAGCGTGCAGGTCTTGCCGTCCCGCACCACCTTGGCAATCTGAAAATGCCGGCCGGCCCTGGAGGCTATCTGCGGCCAGTGGGTTATGAGAAGCATCTGGTGGTCTGAGGCCAGGTGCTCCAGTCTGTCCGCCAGATGGTTGAGAGTGACGCCGCCCACGCCGGAGTCCACCTCGTCGAAGATGAAGGTGGCGTTGCGGGGCGCAGGCACCACGCCCGCCAGAGCCAGCAGAAAGCGCGAGAGCTCCCCCCCCGAAGCGATGCGGTCCAGAGGCTGGGGCGGCTGGCCCGGATTGGGAGCCCAGAGAATGCGCACGCTTTCGTCCGTCACGCCTTCCCAGAGCTTTTTCGGCCGGTACTCCGGCAGCACGCGCACTTCCTCGGAAAACCCCAGCCCCCGCAGCTCTTCTTCCAGAGCCTCGGCAAAAGCCTGACAGGACGCCCGCCTGAGGGGCCGGATCTCCTCCGTCAGAGCCGAGAGCCGGCCCGCCAGTTCCTTCTCCTGGCGCATCAGATTCTTTATGTCCAGGGCGCAGACATCCAGGAAGGAAATCTTTTCTTCTATTTCCGACTTCAGGTTGAGGATCTGGGGCAGGGTGCGCCTGAGCTTCCGCTTGAGTTTCGAGAGCTCGTAGAGTCTCGCCTCCACGCTCTCGATGTCCATGGGCAGATCCACGGCCGCGGGCGGCCTGCGCAGCTGGGTTCCCAGCTGCTGCAGTTCCTGTCCCAGACTCGAGACGGCGGCCGCCGGTTCGGCCAGATCGGGATTGCTCTCCGCCATCTGCTCCAGAAGCCGTGTGAGGGCCGCGAGCCCGTCCAGCAGGCCCGTGCCGTCCCCCTGGCCGTAGAGCATGTTCAGGGCCGTTTCATAGTCCCTGGCGGCCTCTTCCTGACGTCTGGCGGCGGCGCGGATCTCTTCCAGCTCCGCGTCTTCGTCGGGCTTCGGATTCACCCGGTCTATTTCCTGCTGCTGCATCTCCAGAAAGTCGCGCATCTCCGTGAGCCGCTCGCGCTTTTCTTCTATGGCCCTGCGCCGGGCCAGCACTCCCTGCAGCTCGCCCAGAAGCCTGTCCCGCCCGGCGAGCAGGTCCTTCCGGCCCAGAGTCTGCTCCATGAGAGCGTCCTGCGCCGCCGGCTGCAGCAGCTTCTGCTGGCTGTGCTGGCTCGTGTAGGAAACAAGCTGCTCCCTGAGCTCCTTCACATAGTCCTGGGGCTTGAGAGCGCCGTTGACGGTGAGGCGGCTGCGGCCCGAGGCCAGAAGATCCCGGCGCAGAATGAGCTGGCCGGCCTCTGCGTCCCCGTCAAAATCCGCGTCGCTTTCGCCTGCCTCCCCGGCGAGGGGCGTCGCCAGGGTGAAGAGGGCCTCCACATGGGCCCGCTCGGCCCCGGGGCGGACCATGTCCGCCCGCAGTCTGTCCCCCAGAAGAAAGCCGAGAGCCTTGAGAACAAAGCTCTTGCCCGCGCCTGTCTCGCCCGTGAGCACATTCATGCCCTCGGAGAATTCGAGTTCCATGTCCTCAATGAGGGCCAGGTTGTGGATATGCAGATACTCGAGCATGACGCTCACCGCCGGAGTCTGGGATCCAGCATGTCTCTGAGACTTTCACCCAGAAGATTGTAGCCAAGCACCGTGAAGAGAATGGCAAGGCCCGGAAAGAGGGAAAGCCAGGGGGCGTCCTCGATGACGGCCTTGCCTTCCATGAGCATGTTGCCCCAGCTCGCCTGCGGCGGCTGCACGCCCAGGCCCAGGAAACTCAGGCCGGATTCCGTGAGGATGGCCCCGCCGATGCCCAGAATGGCCGTGATGGTCACGGGGGCCATGGCGTTGGGCAGAATGTGCCGCAGCAGAATGCGCGTCGTGGAGACGCCGGAAAGTCTTGCCGCGCTGACGAATTCCCGCTCCCGCAGGGAGAGGGTCTCGGCGCGGACGAGTCGCGCCACGCCCATCCAGGAGGTCAGGCCGATGACCGCCATGATGTTCGTCAGACTCGGCTCCAGAAAGGCCACCACGGCCAGAATGAGGAAGAAGGACGGGAAGCAGAGCATCACATCCACCCCCCGCATGATGATTTCGTCCGCCAGACCCCGGAAATAGCCGCTGATGAGCCCCAGCACCGCGCCGATGGTGATGGAGATGCCCACCGCCACGAAGCCGACCCAGAGGGAGACCCGGCCGCCGTGCAGCAGCCTCGAGAGCACGTCCCGGCCCAGTCTGTCCGTCCCCAGCGGGTACTCCGCGCAGGGCGCGAGCAGAATGTCGCCCAGGTGCAGCTCGTCCGGATCAAAGGGCGCGATCCAGGGCGCGAGCAGGGCGGCCAGGGACATGCCCAGAACCAGGGCGAGCCCCAGGATGAGCATGAGGTTGCGGCTCAGAAGACGTCTGAGACGGAAGGAGGTCATGCCGCGCCTCCCTGCCCGGCGGCAGCCGATCCCGAGCGGATGCGCGGGTCGGCCAGACCGTAGCACATGTCCGCCAGCAGATTCCCCGCCAGCGTGAGCACGGCCCCCAGGACGAGGTTTCCCATGATGAGGGTATAGTCTCTGGCCATGACCGCCGAGTAGAAAAGCTGTCCCAGGCCCGGCAGGGCAAAGATGGACTCGATGATGACCGAGCCGCCGATGAGGCCGGGCACGGAGAGACCCAGAATCGTGATGAGCGGGAGGAGAGCGTTGCGCAGGCCGTGGCGCCAGATGACGGCTGAGGGCGGCAGGCCCTTGGCTCTGGCCGTGAGCATGTAGTCCTGATCCAGAACCTCCAGCATGCAGGCCCGCATGTAGCGGGACATGCCGGCGAGACTTCCGAAGGTATAGACGCCCACCGGCATGGCCAGGTGCCGCATCACATCCAGCACCTTGTCCGGAAAGGAGAGGGAGGCGAAGCCCAGAGAGGTGATGCCGGACATGGGAAGCCAGCCCAGCTCGACGCCGAAAAGCATCATGAGCATGAGGGCCAGCCAGAAGGAAGGCATGGCGAAGCCGACAAAGACAAAGACCGTGAGAAGGCGGTCCGCCGTGCTGTTGCGGCGCACGGCGGAAAAAATTCCCAGGGGCACCGCGATGAGAAGCGTCAGGACAAGGGAGGCCGCGTTCATGCCCACGGTGAGAGGCAGACGCTCCAGGATCTTGTCCATGACTGGGCGCGCGTCCGCGGACATGGAGAGGCCGAAGTCCAGATGGACGAGACGCCTCAGCCAGTCCAGATACTGCTCCCAGAGAGGACGGTTGAGACCGTAGAGTTCCTCCAGACGGCGCCTGGCGGCCTCGCCCGCCAGGGGGTTGAGGGTGGTCTCCATGTCCGTGGGCGAGCCGGGGGCCAGATGGATGACGGCAAAGCTGATGATGGTGATGCCCCAGAGCACCAGGAGCATCCACACGAGCTTCCGCAGCACCCGCCCGGCCGGCACGGCCCGGGATCGCCGGGATCCTTCCGCCTGCGTCCTCTCAGCGCTCATGGCGTGTCCCGTCAGCGCAGCGCGTCGCCCGGATCGGGTCTGGCTGTCCAGCGGCTGATGGCAAGGGCCTCCTTCTCCCAGGAGATTGGATCCAGGCGGAGCTTGAGGAAAGTCTCATAGAGCCTGTCCAGCATGCCGACGCAGGTCTCCAGGAGATAGACTTTTTCAAAAAAGGCGCCCTCGGGGTCGTCGTCCGGACCGGCCTTTTCCACCTTGGGGGTCTTCATGGAGCCGCAGGAAAAATCCTCGGCCTTGAGGGTCACCCGGAAGACGGATTCTTCCCGGGTGAGCTGGAGAAGGGCGCGGGTCACCTTCTTGCCGGTGCCGAGGCCGAAACGGGCCTCGCGCAGAGGCGAGTAGGCGCCGGACACGGCGGCCGTCTCGCGCTCTTCGCCGGTTCCGCCTTCCACGGTGATGCGCTGCTCGAGACTCACGGAAAAGGGTACGCCTTCCTTGTCCGAAAAGGCCGTGGGATCCGTGTCCGTGCGGTACCAGAGCCAGGTGAGAAATTCCTGTCCAAGGATGCTGTCGGGGGTGTTGCCGTCAGAAATCATGCGCTGGTCTCCCGGAAATCAGGCGAAGTCGGTGGCTGTCACGCGGTCAATGCTGTCCAGGACGTCATCGCCCAGGATGGCCGTGGCCAGAGCGGAAGGAGTCAGCTGCTGGAGGTGGAGGCCGAAAGTGTCCAGGAAGAGCCCGGCGAAGCAGTCGATCACCTTCTTCTGTGTGGAGGCCAGCCAGACCTCGTTGCTGACGCTGTTCCAGATGACATTGATCTCGGCGGGAACGGGCAGGAAGCGCTGACGCAGACGCAGCAGGATCTGTTCCTTGATCTCCTTCTTGCGCTCCTTGGAAATGTACTTTTTCCCGGCAGCCTGTCCGGCCAGCTTTTCCTTGCGCAGAGCGAGCGTGAGGTGCTTGCGGACAACGCCCGCGGGAATGCGGCGGGTGTCTATGCGCAGGGAAAAAGCGTAGTAGGAGCCCTTGTGGGGCGGGGCGGTCACCCATGCGGTGTCCAGGTAATCGTCAAAACAGACCCAGCCTGTTGCCTGCATCTCGGGCAGATCGTCGATATCCAGCAGAGCTCCTTTCCTGAGCAGGTCCGGAATCTCGCTCCAGAGCTCGGCGGGGACGGGATCGACTATGCCAAACCGTGTAAAACTGCAGGAAGCACTGAGAAAACCCATGGCATCTCCTAGGAGGGAAAGAAGAAACAAAAGCGCGGCAGTATGCCGCGTCTTTTTCTTGTACCTTCCGGCAGGTCTTCTGGCAAGCCCTCAGGAAGTCCCTTTCCGGCCGCGCAGGCCGTCTGCGCCCGGGGAAAGAAGCGGGCCCGAGGAGAGGCTTGAAGGGTGACGGAGCGCGAGGGGAGGGCAGGCACGCGGCGTTTTCCGCCGCCTTTCTCTGCCGCGGGCGTTTCAGGGAGGCCTCTGCCTTTCCCCCGTCTTTCTCTCCGGCAAAAGCCCGGCGTGGACTGCCTGTCAGTCCGGACAGGAGGCAGGAGCTTGTCCGTGAGGCAGATCGGCTTGCCCGAAAGGCTCCCGGATGCGATACTGACAGCAAAGCAGCGCAGAACACCGGATGGATTCGCAGGGGAGGAAGCGATGGCAGTCAAAGTCAGACCGGGTATGGCGAACTTTGCCAAATATCGGCGGGGAAACTGCTACTACGTGGACAAGACAGGCTTTCTGGAAGAATTTCTGACGTCCGACTCTTCAGAGGTGACACTCTTCACCCGTCCCCGCCGCTTCGGCAAGTCGCTGACGCTGAGCATGATGGCCGAGTTCTTTGACATCACCAGGGACAGCTCCGGGCTTTTCGAGGGACTGGCCATCTCCCGCAACAGGGAACTGTGCCGGGAATGGATGAATCAGTACCCGG
>CAZFTQ010000103.1:0-5858 GCA_964522365.1 uncultured Desulfovibrio sp.
GAAAGAAGAAGATACAGGAAAACGGGGCGTTTCCATCCGGAAAGCCCCGTTTTTCAGTTGAAGAGTCCGCGTTCAGCGCTCGATGGGCGGCATGACGAAATCGGGATCGAGCACCGGCGGCACTGCCCGTCCCCCGTCCTTGGCTTTCTGGCGGGCTTCCCAGTAGGCGAGGGTGGCTGAAAGCGCCGTCACGATGGCCCTGTTTTCCGCGTGGCCCGAGCCTTCCACGGTGATGGGCGGGAAGAAGCGGAAGAGCACGTCCTTTTCGGGCGAGATGACGCCGAAGTCCTTGCTCGTTCTGCCCTGTCCCCAGGCGTCCGTCTTGAGGGCCAGGGGCACCACGGGCACGCCGGCCTTTCTGGCCAGTTTGACGCCGATGGTGTTGAAATGGGCGGGCTCTATGTGCATGGATCGGGTGGACTGGGGGAAGACGATCACCGAGATGCCGCTTTTCAGACGCTCGACGCCGTCGCGGAGAATGGTGGCCAGATCGTCCCGGGGATTTTTCCGGTCCACCACCACGGGATTGCGGGATCGCATGATGCCGCCGAAAAGGGGGATTTCCACCAGACTGCGCTTGACGATGAAGGTGACGGGAAAGCGGGGCCTGATCATGGCGGGCAGGACAAAGGTCTCCAGGGTGCTCATGTGGTTGGCGACCACCACGCAGGGCCCGCCGACGGCGTCCAGATTGTCCAGGCCGCAGACATGGAAGCGGAAGCCCGTGCGCTCGGCGTCGTCCACCACCACGGAACTGGCCCGGCACCAGGCGGCGTCGTCGCAGCGGCCCGCCTTGGCCAGAAGGGAAAGACAGAAGGCGTTTCTGGCAAAGGTCCGGGCGTAGAAGATCGCGGAGGGGAAATGACGGGAAAAAAGCCCCGGCCTCTTGCCGGGCGATTCGTAGCTGTCACCGGGAAAACGGTTGACTAACTGGCCGCTGCTGTCTGCATTCATGGCTGTCTCTGTCTCTGAAGGAGGGGGGCCCGCCGGCCGCTTCAGTTCCGGGGGGAAAGAATTTTTTTCTTGCTGCGCCACCACTGGCTGAGCCTGGGTTCTTCGCCGTTGGGGCCGGGCTGGTAGAAGCGGCTGCCCGCCGCTTCCTCGGGCAGATAGCTCTGCTCCACCCAGGCCTCGGGATAGTTGTGGGGGTAGAGATAGTCCCGGCCGTAGCCCCATTCCTTTTCCAGCTGGGTCACGGGATTGCGCAGGTGCAGGGGCACCGGCAGCGGTCCCCTGCTCCGGAGGGCTCTGCGGGCCGAGAGATAGGCCGAGTAGGCGGTGTTGCTCTTGCGGGCCAGGGCCAGATAGGTGACGGTTTCAGCCAGGGGGATGAAGCCCTCGGGCATGCCCACGAATTCCACGGCCTGCTGGCAGGCCACGGCCAGGGGCAGGGCCTGGGGATCAGCCAGACCCACGTCTTCCGAGGCCGAGAGGATGAGCCTGCGGCAGATGAAACGGGGATCCTCGCCGCCTTCCAGAAGGCAGGCCAGGTAGTAGAGGGCCGCGTCCGGATCGGAGCCCCGGATGGACTTGATGAGGGCCGAGGCGAGTTCGTAGTGGCTGTCTCCGCTCTTGTCGTGGCGGTTGACAAGGTCCGGGAGCACGGCCCGCACGGCCTCCGGGTCTTCCTTTTTTCCCGGCAGGGAAGCCACATAGTCCACCAGATTGAGCAGGGTGCGGGCGTCGCCGCGCGCTTCGCCGGCCAGCATGGCCAGAATGGGCTCGTTGAGGGGGCAGTTCAGCTGCCCGGCGCCGCGTCTGGCGAGCTCCAGCAGATCCGGGGTGTCCAGAGGGCGCAGTCGCAGGAGCGTCAGGCGGGAGAGAAGCTGGCGGGTCACGGAAAAGGAAGGATTTTCCGTGGTGGTGGCAAGAAGCGTCAGGGAGCCGTTTTCCAGGAGGGGGAGAAAGAAATCCTGCTGGGCCTTGGAAAAGCGGTGGAGCTCGTCCAGAATGAGAATGTCCACGCCCTCAAGCAGGTGCCTGAGCTGGGTGATGCCCGCTTCCGGAGCCGAAATCCTGCGCCAGGATCTCCCCGATCCCCGCGCGAGGATGAGGGCGATGGTGGACTTGCCGCAGCCGGGCGGTCCGAAAAAGAGCAGGCTCGGCAGATGCTCGGCCGCCAGAAGCCCCCGCAGTCTGGTTTCCAGATGCGGCTGGCCGAGGAAAAGCTCCATGGTCTCCGGGCGCAGCTGTTCGGCCAGCGGCACATGGGCAGCCGGCTTCTTCGCCTCCTGGGCGGCGATGAGCAGGGTCGGGGACTCGGGCATGAGGGCCTGCCGTACGGGAAAAGGGCGCGTCGGAACTGCGGACGCGGGAGCGCCGCAACGGACGGAACTGTAGCACGCAAGCCGCCGGATGGCAAAAAAGCGCCTGACTGGCAGGAGGAATCCGGGACCGCCGCCTGCCGGGCCCTGCCGGAAAATCCTCCGTTCCTTCCGGGAAAATCCGCAGGACACGCGGAGGAGGGATCCGTTCCGGATCCGGGGGGCGCGGGAGCCGAAGTTCGGGCGCTTACGTCTCGTCCGACGTCTTCGCGCCCGCGGGTTTTGTCTGCGCGTCCGCAGCCGTCACATAGGCCGACCGGGTCATGGGGATGGCCTCGTCCGCCACTCCCTTGCGGTCTCTGGGGAGATCCGGCCGCCGGGCCATGTCCCGGGCCAGTGTGTCGCAGCGCTCGTTTTCCGGATGGCCCGCGTGGCCGCGGATCCAGCGCATGGTGACCTGGTGGCGCTCAAGTTCCTTCAGAAGGGCCTTCCAGAGGTCGGCGTTGAGGCGCTCGCCCTTGCCGTCCTTGACCTTCCAGTTTTTGGCCCGCCAGGAATGGACCCAGCCCTTGGCGATGCTGTTGCTCACATACTGGCTGTCCGTCACCACCGTGACCCGGACAGGCTCCTTGAGGGCCCTGAGTCCTGCCAGCACGGCGAGAATTTCCATGCGGTTGTTGGTGGTGCCGGCGAGACCCCCGCAAAGCTCCAGGCGTCGTCCCGACGCTTCATGAGAAAGGATGGATGCCCAGCCGCCGGGGCCAGGATTGCCGAGGCATGACCCGTCCGTGTAGAGAATGACTTCCTGCATGTCCGCCGCGCGGGGAGTTCGGGAAGAAAGCGTGAGGAGCGTCACTTCAGTTCCGGGGCGCGTCCGGTCTGCCGGCCTGCTGGGAGCTCCACCAGTGCAGCCCCAGGCAGAGGGTGGCCGCGGTCTCGCAGCGCAGGATCCGGCGGCCGAAGCTCACGGCCCGGTAGCCCGCCTCTCTGAGAACGGCGATTTCCGCCTCGGAAAAGCCGCCTTCGGGGCCGATGACATAGATGGTGCGGCCCGGCAGGCCGGTTTCCTGCGGGGTCAGCATGGGCACGCCTTCCTGCATTTCCCAGGGCATGAGATGGTGCTCAAAGTACTTCGCTTCCTGGATGACTCCGGCGAGACCGTCGTGAAAGGCCCTGACCTTGGGCATCCAGGGATTGCGGCACTGCTTGCAGCCGGCGGCCATCTTGCTCTGCCAGGTCTCGCGCGCGTTGTCCGGCAGTCTGCCCTGGCTGTGATCTCCCTGCCAGAGCCAGACTTCCCAGGCGCCGAGCTCCACGGCCTTTTCCAGGAAGAAGCCCCGGCGTACGGCCTTGCTGAAGGCGATGGCCACCACGGGGAGGGAAGCCGGGCGGTGGGCCGTGTGGATGCCCGTGATGCTCAGCGTCGCCGCGTGCCTGTGCACGCTCCGGATGACGGCGTCCGCTATGCGGCCCCTGCCGTCCAGAAGCTGCACCTCGTCCCCGGGCCCGAGGCGAAGGACGGTGACGCAGTGCCGCCCCTCCTGGCCGTCCAGAAGGACCGTTTCCGATCCCAGGGCTTCAGAGGTCACAAAAAATGAATGCCGTTCGCTCATGCTCTTCCTGCTCCATGCTGTGTGCCGGAAATTCCGTCTCTGACGGGGACGATGCGCCCTGCCGGAACGCCGCCGGCTCTGCTGTTCCTCAGGAGACCTTCCCGAGATTTCTGGCCGGCTGCCTCCCGCTCTGGACCTGTCCGGAGCGGCGGGTGCGCAGCATCCTTTTCAGCTCGTCCACAGCCGAAATCAGGGCGCTGTAGCCGCGGCGGATCTCCTGGGCGTTTCTGGAAACAATGCGGGTGGGCTGCTGGATGTAGCGGCGCTGCAGGTAGCGGTCGGAAGTGATGTCTTCGAGACAGGCGATGACGTTTTCCACGATTTCCGGGAAAAAGTTGACCATCTCGAACTTGAGATCCGTGACGGTTTCCTGGCAGATCTGTATCATCTGGCGGTAGGTCAGCCGCTCGCCGTTGAGGCTGCGGGTGCGCAGTTCCTCGATGAGGCGGACGCGGCGGGCCTGAAGGATATAGCTGAGACGGGCGCAGACTTCCAGATGCAGTTCCCGCAGGCTCCCGAAGGCTTCGTCCTTCTGGGGGGAGAAGAGGTAGCTCGAGAGAACCCTGTTGACTTTGTTGAAAAATTCGTCCGAGTAGTCGATCATCCGGCGCTGGTTTTTGGAGAGCCAGTAGTAGAGGACCTTGAGCCTCTTCTCGTCGGTTTCCGTCGAGCTGATGACTTCGTTGCGTTTGTAGACCACCTGGCCCGTGTACTCGCCCTGCACGATGTCCGTGAGGCGCAGATACATGTTCGTGGCGTCGCGGATGATGTTTATGCCCTTGAGGATTCTGCCCGTGAGGGGATGAATGATTTCCTGGGAGGCCACGGAGAGGGCTCGATCCTGGCGGATGTTGGCCGGATCGTAGCGGTGCTGGCGGTAGGTGACCCGGAGAATGATGACCCGGTTTTCCTGGTCCAGGAAAAAGCCCCTGTCGGCTATGGCCTCGATGGCTTCCTTCTGGTCTTCGTCCACGGCGAGCAGGGCGATTTTCTCCACCTTGGGGAAGGAGTGGGCGAAGTCCGGGGTGGTGTAGGTCGTGATGGTGCGGTCGGTCTGGCCGAGGACGCGGAGCAGGAAGTGTTCGCCGCTGTGCGTGAGCTTGCGGGCGAACATGGCCGCCGAGGTGCGCCGCTCGCTCACGATGGGGAAGCCGTAGAGTTCCATGAGGAACTGATAGACGAACTGCCGGTTGAGGGCGTACTTCTCGTTGTCGTTGTGGGAAAACTTGCCGATCTTCAGCCCGAAGCGCTTGAGAACGGAGTCGATGTCGTTGGTGAAGGAGGCGAAGATCCCCGTGAGGGAGAAGTCTCCCAGCGGATTGAGCGAAAGGACATGGCCCCTGTCCATGTTGACGAGATAGGGCGTCAGGGCAGGGTAGCAGTTTATGTCCGTGAGATCGGCGCGGGAGAACTGCTGGCGGAAGATTTCCTGGTGCACCCTGGGGAGCCTCGACAGGAAGATCTGCATGTTCTGGCTCAGGATGCGCTTTTCCAGGGGACAGGAATTGTCCGGCACCGTGGTGGGGAAAAGGCAGTCGTACTGAAATCGTTCCCGGAAATATTCGAGCGGCCGCTCGAAGGCGACCATGGAGAAGCCCGGCAGGTTCTTGTGCTCGAACATGGCGTTGTCGAAGGAGGGGAGAAGTTCCCTCGCCTCCACCAGGGGATAGTTGCCGACGGTCTGGTAGGGCCGCACGAGGCAGAGCCGGATGTGGACGGCGTCGAGCAGGTCCTTGAGGGCGGAAAGGGACCGTACGCCGTCAAAACGGGACGCGAGCCTGTAGCCGTCGTCTGTCCACGGCATCCCGTTCTGGCTCAGTGTGTCCTGCCATCTGATCAACTCGTGCTCCGCCCTGTCTGGTGAGGAGTGCAGCGCAATGTCGCCAAGCGTCGGGATCCCGGCTGTCTGCACATTGTTTCTTTGGCTAGTCTAGGTTTTTTTTCTGAAAAGGCAAGCCTGAGCGTCAAAAAATTTGTACGC
>CAZFTQ010000104.1:0-5851 GCA_964522365.1 uncultured Desulfovibrio sp.
TGCGTTCCTCCTGTCCGGACGGAGGCCTTTGCCGGTCATCACGGGAAAAAGCGCGGTGGAATCCTTTCTTCTCAGGGCGGCTCTCCGCGAGGCCCGCCCCTTCCGGCGCACGGGTTCTTCCCGCGGCACGTCCTTAACTCTGGCGATCCGGATCCGTCCCCCGCTCCTGGCGCAGGGGCACCAGGTGCCGTTCCGCCTCCCGCTGCAGTTCCCTTGACCGGGCGCCCGCCAGGGCGGCGAGGAGAGCCGTCTGGTGGAGCTCGGCCTTGAGGCGCTCCAGCTCAAGCTGGTAGCTCTCCGCCAGGATGCCGGCAATGGCCCTGAGGGAGTCGGACTGATTCCAGAGAACCGAGTTCCTGAGCCTGTTGACGCTGCCGGAGAGCCGCTGCTGTCTGGCCGTCAGGTACTGCATGAGCGAATGGCCGCCTTCGTCTCCGGGCATCCTGTCCTCCTCCGCCACGCCCGCTTCCTCCTGCAGTTCGGGCACCACCTGGGCATACTCGGGAAGCGGCAGAAAAAACTGGCTCACAAAGCGCAGGGCGCCCTCGGAAAGGCCGGTCAGGGCGGACTTGACCTTCAGGGCCGAGGCCCCTCTGCGGCCGCCCGGCGTGCGCGCGGCCTCCTCCGACACCCCGGGCGACGGCACGGGATTGGAGAGCACCCCGATCATGTACCCCGTCTTCGCGGGGTCCCTGATGAGCCCGTCGGCAGGGAGGATCCAGCCCGGCCGGAAGACAGGCTCGTCCCTGAGGAGCTCCGAGTCCAGCAGGGCCACGTCCTGCAGACCCTGGGCCTGAGGGAAATTTCCCGCCCTGCCGTCGCGCCTCGTCTCGTCCAGACTCTCTTCCTGCAGGCGGTCCATGACCGCCCGGGTGCGGGACTGGAGGAGATTGGCCATGGCGGCCCCCAGATCCGCGCAGTCGGGCCCGGTGCTGAGAGGATTGTGCTGGAGCGCTTCCAGATCGGCGCTCAGAACCCCCGCCAGACGCTCCAGAGCCCCCGTGAGCTCTCTGGCTCCGCCCTCGGCCAGAGCCGCCGCGGCCGAACTTCCGCCGGCCAGCCTGCTCTGCAGGGCGGCGTTGAGGGCGGCAATCTGCGTGAGAAGAGCTTCGGCGGCGGCCGCCGTCTGGTTCATGGCCGCCGCCTGATTGGCGGCGGTGGCAAGCCCCGGCCCCACGGTCCAGGCATCGCCGGAAATGCCCGTGCCGCCCGGATCCCCCGGCACGGGGGGCACATGGGCGCCCGGCAGGACGGCGTCGGCCGAGCAGGCCGTCTCCGGCCCCGGCCACGGACCCGTCAGAAGCAGAAAACAGAAAAGCATCAGGACACAGGGGGACTGTGCCCGGGAAAAACCGCGCATGGCGCCTCCGATCTACGGTATTCTGTCCGGCCCCGGCGGACTTTCCCGGACTCTCCTGGTCCGGTTCTGAGCCGAGGGGCTGCCGGGCCTCAGGGCCCCGGGGGACCCGCCGGCCTTTGCCGGGGAGACTCTGAACGCATCCGCCGCCCGTGTCAATATTTTTCTCATTTTTTGACATGTCTATTCTCTCTTCAAATTTTCCGCAAAAAGGACTTGACGGCATTCCCGGTTCAGGCGTATACCCTGCCTGACGACGCCGGAGCTTCCAGACAGAAAAGATCGCTGACTCCTCCGAACAGACCTCGTCCGGCGTCCGCTCCCTGCCCTCAGGAAAGCTGCCCGCTGCCTTCTCTCCCAGGCTGCGGGTCAGGAAAGTCCTGACAGCACGGCTCTTCTCTGTCCCTGCGCGCCCCTTTCCGTCCCTTCCGGAGGCCCGCCTTTGTCCGCTGACAACATCTCGCGGCTTGAAGCGCGCTACGCCAGTCACACGGCGCGTCTGCTCATGTCCTATTACAAGGCCATCCATCCCGACTGCGACCCCCGTCAGGTCTTCGACCGCGTCACTCCGGAGGAACTCCTCGCCTTTCCGCGCTGGCTCGGCAGGGCCTACGCCGGATCCTCCGTCTGCCGGGCCACCCTCGCCTGCTGGAAGACCGCCCTCTGCCACTGCCTGGACTGCGTTCTCCCCGTGGAGACCATCAAGGCCATCCGGGCCTTCCGGCCGGGGAAGGTGCCCTCCCGCGGCTCCCACGGCCCCTCCCTCAGGGCCCGCAGCGTCTCTCCCGGGCAGATGCGCGCCTTTCTGCAGTGCGTCCGGGCCACGGGCTCCCGCAACGCCGAAACGGTCGTTCTCTTTCTCCAGGCGGGACTCGCCTCCGGCCTGCGGCCCGTGGAATGGCTCGGAGCAACCTGGACGGAGGTGCCCGGCGGCGGACTTCTGAGCGTCCCCAACGCCAAGCGGCACATCATCCTGCAGCGCGGCAACGGGGAGACCCGGCATCTTCTTTTCACCGGCGAGGAAACCCGCTGGCGCCGGGAGCGGATCCAGGCCTTTCTCCGGCACCTCGAGCGCATCTTCGAGACGGAACCTCTTCCGCCGGGCGGCAGGGCCTGTCTCTTTGCCAGGGTGCGGCGGCGCTGCTCGGTCCTCCTTTCCCTGGTGTACCGCCGGCAGAAGGAACTGGGCGCCGCCGAGCCGCTCCCCCGCGTCACCCTCTACACCACCCGCCACGTCTTCGCCGCCGACATGAAGCGCGCCGCCCGGGAGCGGGGCCTGGCTCCGCGCCATGTGGCGGCCCTTCTGGGCCACGCCCGGGATCGGAGCCAGAAAAGCTACTCGGGAATGGAAAAGGCGATCGGCCTGCCGGGCTTTCCCCAGCCTTTGCCCGACGAGGTCCGGCGGGTGCGCGGAACCCCCGGCCTGCCGCCCTCCCTCGCCGCGCGCCTCCGGGCCGAGTCCGGCAGCGCGCCGGCACGGAAGGGAGCCGCCAGGGATTCGCCCTGAAAAGCCCGCTTCCGTCTGCCTTCTCCGCCCCTGCCCGCGGGCGTCCCGATCTTTCCCGGGATCGTGCGGCGGGCTCCCTCAGAAACACAGCGCACACCCATGAGGACTTTGCATGAACGCAGCAGCATCCACGCCCTTCGCCCCCGCCTCTGAAGATTTCCGGCCCTCTCTTCCCGTCATGTCCGCCTGCCTTGAGACCCCCTCTTTCGGCAGGCAGGACGATTCCTCGGGCGGGCGCGCGCGGGAAAGCATCCTCGACTTTCTCAGTCCCGATTCCGTCGGCGCGGAACGCCGCCGTCAGGACGCCGCCATGAGCTTTCTGGAAGGCGCGGAGAACTGCCTGAGCGTGCACCAGGCGGAGCTCATCCGCCTGGTCTGCCGGGGCCTCGGCTCCGAGGCGGCCCTCGCCGAGGCCCGGTATCTCCTGGACCGCGCCCGCCGCACCGCCGCGGGACGTCCCCCGAGCCGTCCTCTGGAGGATCCCTATCAGGAGTATGTCATGGACTTCGTGGAGAGCATGTCGGGCTGCCTGAGCTACCCTGAGGCGGAAATCCTCCGCCGCGCCGCGCGGGGCTGCGGGATCGATGATCTCGACGAGATTCAGTACCTGCTCGGCCGCGTCCGGAAGGGCCGCGGCGGAAACCGGAGGACGACGCACTGAGAGACCGGCCGGCAAGGCCCTGTCCCCCCCTCTCCCCTGCCTTTCCGGCGGGGAGGACGGCCGGCCGTCCACCCCGCCGGATCCTTCGGAGGTCCCCCTGCCCTCGCCCTACGAGCCGCTCTCTCCGCTGGATCCCTACGCGCGCCATGTTTTCCGTCCCAGACGCGACTGGTCCAGACCCACCAATGCCGTGCCCGGCGTGGAAGAAGCCGGACGGCCTGCGCAGACCCGCCGGAAAGACCCCGAACCGCCGGCTGAGCCCCTTCAGATTCTGAAAAGCTTCGGCCGGGAGAGCAACGTCAGGGACCCGCCCCCCGATCGCCTCTACAGCGTGCCCGGCGTGGGCGAAGACTATGTCAACCGCCCGCCCTGGATCACGAAAAAGCCTGCGCAGGACGGACCTTCCGGTCCGCAGGGGACGAAGGCCCGCCCGTCTCCCGGAACGGGCGGACTGCCGGATCTTCTGCGGCGTCTGGCTCTCGCGGCGCAGCTTCTCGCGGCGGGAGCCGGCCGCGCGGGGGAGCAGACGGCCAGACTCTTTCTGACGCGGCTGAGCAGGGATTCACGGCCGGACAGACGCCCGGAGGCTCCCGCTGAGCCCGGCGGCCCCGCGCCGGATTCTCCCTCTCCGGGACGCTGAGCTCGGGGTCCCATCGGAAAAAACCGGGATCGTGCCGCTCCCCGCCATTTCTCTCTCCGTCAGGCGCCCCGGAAGGCCTTTTCACCGGAGATCCCCGGACGGGAAGGCCGAGGCACGGGGCTTTCGGAGAAAGCCCGGGACCGCTGTCTCCGCCCTGCCGGGGCAGCGGTCCCTCCCGCCCGGCGGACAGAAAAGCTCCGGGCATCGAGCCGGGACAAAAATGGATTCTTTTCCGCTGAAATTCAACATGTCCCCGGCATCATCCTCCCGTTGAAAATGTACTTTTTCTGTATTGACATATCGATTATCGAAGAATTTTCTTGACACGACGTCCGCTTCAGTATACGCTTAATTCAACGCGGGAAGCAGACGGCAGCGGACGCTTCCCGGAGAAGAAAGATCTGACCGGGAGCGGCTGGACAAAAAGAGACGCGCGGCCCTGACCCTTCCGGCGGACCCTGCCTTCAGCGAAAAAAGTCGACCGGTTTTTCCTTCGCGTGACAGGAGACGGCGTGCCGGACCTCCCGGGTCCGACCGCGGATTTTCTCACGGGCCGAAATGCCCGGCTTCTTTCCGTCCCCCACAGACCGCGGGCGGAGACCCAGGACCCGGAAGAAATCCGGGACGGGCCTTCTCTGCCCGGCAAGCGCGAGGTCCCGTTTGTTCAGATGTCTCAGACCCTTTCTGCCGGGTCTTTTCGCCGCCGTCTCTCTCGTCCTTCTGAGTTTTCTGGGCTCCCTGCTCGCCGTCCAGCTGGCCGCCAGACCCTGCGGCTGTGACAGCGGCGCCGAAGCGCCCCGGATGCCGGAGAGACGGGGGCAGCAGGAGAGCCACGGAGAAGCGCGCACCCAGACCTTTTCTCAGGGCGTTCAGCCAGCCGTGCCTATGCCCCTGCCGGCCCCCGGACGGCTCTCCGGGGTCAGAATTCAGCCGCGTCCCCCGGCGGGAGGCGGGAACCTTTTCCCTGGTCCCGGACCTGTCCCGCGGGCTGCGGCCTCTTCAGGAGGCCCGGACAGACAACCGCCGGATCAGATGCTGACAGCCCTGCTGAAGGAAGGTCCTCTGACAAGTCCCGGCCTGGCCCCGCGGCCGATTGTCTTCCTGCCGCGGGAGGCCCCTGGAACCGGCCTGCGGCTTCTCCTCTCTGACAGGGAGCCGGGCCTGCCCGAGCCCGCCGCCTTTGCCCAGGTCTCCGCCTCCGCCCTGCCGGCGCTGCTCACGAAACTCGGCAGGGCGCCCCGGACGGACCGCGCCCGGGTCGACGATCTCCTGCAGCAGGTGCCGGGCGTGGCGATCTTTCCGCCGGAGAAGGTCTCAGGCCGGCAGTGCCTCCTCGTCTTCACGCAGCCGGACTGCGTCCACTGCGTCCGGACCTGGCGCGTGCTCGCCGGACAACGGGAGCGGCTGCGCTTTCCGGTGATCTTCCTGCCCATCGGCAGGGAAGCGGCGAGCCTCGCCTTCTACACGCGGCCAGGGCAGACCCTTTCCCCTGAAGAACGCCGGCAGGCCGAAGCCTGGGCGGACGCCGCCTGCGAGTGGCTGCGCGGGGCAAGTGGCGAGCAGAATCCGCTGGTGCCCAACTACTGCTGGGTCACGGACGGCGAGGCCAGACTGAGCACGCTCTCCTCGCAGGAACTGACGGTGCTCACGGCCTGGCTCAACGCCCGGGCGCTGGAGCAGGAAAAG
>CAZFTQ010000105.1:0-5341 GCA_964522365.1 uncultured Desulfovibrio sp.
GAAGCGCCCTCCGCGCCGGGTCACGTGACATGAGTCCCCCGTGAAAGACCCCTTTCCGCTTCCGCGGGATTTTCCGCTGTGAGAAGTCCCCTTCTCCCGGGCCTGCCGCCCCGAGGCGGGGCTTGTCTTGCGGGGCCCGGGGGGATAGGCTTTTCTTCAGGTGTACGGCGCGCCCTTTTCCTCAGGGAAGCGTCCCCGCTCTCAGGTAAGGAACAGGAGAGGATCCATGTCCACCCGCAGGATGAGGAAGGTGAAGCGGCGGCGCAGCGCGCAGTCCGCGGGCGAGATGGCCAGGCGCTTTCTCGCCGGTCTCGCCGCGCGTTCGGGCTGTCCGGAGCAGGAAAAGCTCGTGGAACTCTGGCGCAACTGGTCCGCCATCATGGGGCCCGACATAGCCGCTCTGGGCGAGCCCATGGGGCACAGCGGAAAGCGCCTTCTGGTGGGCACGGACGACAGCATGGCCATGCAGGAGCTGAGCTACCTGCGCGCGGACATCCTTGAGCGGGCCAACGCCTTCATGGAGGAGCCCTTTTTTTCGGAGGTCCGCTTCAGCCTGCAGGGTCAGGGGAAGACGCTCTCCGGGAGCGGGGAAAGCTCCGCGCCCCCGGGAGAAAAGCCCTGGTCCGCCGCCAGGGGGACCTTTCTTCATCTCATGGACCCCGATTCCCCCATCGCCCGCTGCTACCGGGCCTGGAGCAGCCTGCCGGACAGGGAAGAAGAGTCCTGAAAAGCGCGGCCGGGGCCCTGAGAAGAGCCGGTCCCGGCGGAAGGCGTTTTTCCCGGAAGCGGAAGGAGGCGGAGGGGCGGATTTTTGCGGGGAACGCCCCCGGAGGGGTCCGGAAGGCCCCCTCACGGCGCAAGCTCCTGTTTTTGCGGACGAGCCGTGTGCGGATCGAGGCTTGCCAAGCGGATTTGTAAGGCATACTATCTCGCCTTCCAAAATTTCCCTTCAGGGGGCACAGCACCATGCCGCAAAAAGGTCCGCATATTTCCATATCGCCGGATTTTGTGGTCAACCGCATTCTGCGCATCAACATTGACGATTTTCAGGCCTGGCCCGAGTCGGTGAGGGAGCTTGCCATCTCCATCGCCGAAGAGCTTTTCCTGGCGGCCTACAATCCCTTCATCAACGCGGAGACCGTCAGAGGCAGCGTCAACGAGCACTATCAGCGGGAATCCCTCTCTCTGGCCCATTACTACGCCACGGCCATCAGCGAGGGCATCACCATGTTCTGGTCCGCCTACGAGGCGGAGATGGCCTTCCGCAGGCATCTGCTGGAAACCCTGCGCACCTTCCTTCCCGAGGAGGGCATTCTCTCCGATCCGGCCTCCATCGTGGCCGCGGCCACGGACGCCACGGACCTGCGCATGGAACTCCCCCTCATGGTGGTGGAGCCCGGCACCACCGAGCAGGTGGCCCGCCTCGTGCGCCTGGCCAACGAGCTCAAGTTCGCCCTCATTCCCCGCGGGGGCGGGTCCGGCATGACCGGCGGCGCCATCCCGGCCCGCAAGCGCACGGTCATCGTCAGCATGACCCGCATGGACCGCATCAGCTCCATCGATCCCGAGGCCCTCACCGTGACCTGCCAGGCGGGCTGCATCACCCAGAACGTCATCGACGCCGTGGCGCGGGCGGGCAACCTCTTTTCGGTGGATCCGGCCTCGCGTCTCGCCTCCACCATCGGCGGCAACATCTCGGAAAACGCCGGCGGCCCCATGGCCTTCGAATACGGCACCACCATCGACAACCTGCTCTGGTGGCGCATGGTGACTCCCACGGGCGAGATCATTTCCGTGGAGCGAGAAAAGCATCCCCGCCACAAGATTCTGCCCGACGAGACCGCGGTCTTCGCCGTGAAGGACGTCAGCGGCGGCGTGCGCAGCGTGGTGAATCTCCGGGGCAGCGAGCTGCGTCTGCCGGGCCTCGGCAAGGACGTGACCAACAAGGCCCTGGGCGGCCTGCCCGGCGTCCAGAAGGAAGGCTGCGACGGCATCATCACCGAGGCCTGCTTCACCACGCATCCCAGACCCAAGTTCAGCCGGGTCATGGTCCTTGAGTTCTTCGGCCGGACCATGACCCCCGCCGCCATCGTGGTGGGCAAGCTGGTGGCCCTGCGCAACCGCATCCGCGAGGAAGGCGACTACGCGCACATCTCGGCCATGGAGGAATTCAACGCCAAGTACGTCCAGGCCATCGACTACAAGCGCAAGAGCACCCGCTACGAGGGCAGACCCATCTCGGTCATCATCGTGCAGGTGGACGGCGACGACGCCTATCTCCTCGACAAGTGCGTGGCGGGCATCGTCCAGGTGGCCGAGGAACAGGAGGATGTGGACATCACCGTGGCCAGGGACGCCCGGGAGGCCGAGCTCTTCTGGGAGGACCGCCACCGCCTCACCGTCATCACCAAGCGCACCTCGGGCTTCAAAATCAACGAAGACGTGGTGATCCCCATCGCCAAGATGCCGGAATTCGCCCAGTTCCTGGAGCAGGTAAACCTGGAGTGCACGGCCAAGGCCTACCGCCGCGCCCTGCAGGACGTAGGCAGGCTCTCCTCCTTCCCCCTGGAAGACAAGGAATTCAACAGGGAGTTCTCCTACATCTCCAAGGGCGCCCTGGGCCAGCTTTCGAGCACGGACGTCTCCGACCGCGACATCATGGAGCGCGCCCGGGCCTTTCTCGCGTCCCTCTGCGAAAAGTATCCCCACGTGGCCGGCAAGATAAAGAAAATCGCCGAGTACATGGAGGCCTCCCATCTGGTGGTGGCGAGCCACATGCACGCGGGCGACGGCAACTGCCACATAAACATGCCCGTCAATTCCAACGACGCGGACATGCTGGCCCACGCCGAGGAGGTGGCCGGCAGGGTCATGGCCAGGTGCCAGGAGATGGGCGGCGAGGTTTCGGGCGAGCACGGCATCGGCATCACCAAGATCCACTTCCTGGGGCAGAAAAAGATTGACGAGATGCGCCTCTTCAAGGAGCGCACCGACCCCCGCGAGATCATGAACCCGGCCAAGCTCGTCACCCGGGATCTGCCGGTCAAGCCCTTTACCTTCTCCTTCAACGCCCTCATCCGGGACATCCGCCAGAGCGGCATGCCGGACAAGGACAAGCTCATCGACATTCTGCAGAGCGTCCAGAGCTGCACGCGCTGCGGCAAGTGCAAGCAGGTCTGCCCCATGACCTGCCCCGAGTCCTCCATGCAGTTCCACCCCAGGAACAAGAACATGGCCTACGGCATGCTCATCGAGGCCGTGTATTATTCCCAGATCAACAACGGCCGGGTGGACGAGCCGCTCTGGCGGGCTCTCAGGAACCAGATCGAGCACTGCACGAGCTGCGGCCGCTGCATGGCCCAGTGCCCCATGACCATCCCCTCGGGCGAGGTCTCCCTCACTCTGCACGCCATGCTGGAACGCGAAGGCGCGGGCGGCCATCCCCTCAAGCAGAAGGTGCTGGACTGGCTGGCCGGGGACGTGCCCACCCGGGTGCCCAAGCTCGCCAAGATGGCCTCCCTGGGCCAGAAGATGCAGAACCGCTTCCTGGGCCTCGTGCCCGAAAGCTGGCGCAAGCGCCTGGAGAGCCCCATGTTCTCCGGGCCCGGCCCCAAGATGGGCTATACCAACCTGTATGAATCCTTAAAGATTCAGAAAGGCCATGTCTTCTCGCCCTCGGAGGATCCCGCGGCGCAGCCTCTGGTGCTCTACTTTCCGGGCTGCGGAGGCGCGCTTTTCTACGACCGCATCGGCCTGTCGAGCGTCATGCTGCTGCTCAGGGCGGGCTACGCCGTGGCGGTGCCCCCGAGGCATCTCTGCTGCGGCTTTCCGCTCCTCGCCGCCGGCATGAACACGCCTTTCGAAGACAACATGGCGCAGAACCGCCAGTACCTGGCGTCCATGATCCGCGCTCTCACGGAGCAGGGCTTCGCCTGCACGCATCTCGCCACGAGCTGCCCCACCTGCCTGGACAGCCTGGAGCGCCACGAACTGGAGGCCCAGTTCCCGGATCTCAGGCTCACGGACGTGCTCCAGCTGACCCTGCCCCTTTTCAACGAAGGCCGCCAGGCCGAGACCGCGCCCCTGCCCGCCGGCACGAGGCTCGTCTACCACGCCTCCTGCCACTGCCCCTGGGCGGGGGTGCACAGGGTCAAGGGCCACAGACTTCTCACGCAGCAGCTGGAGGCCTTCAGCGGCGCGAAAATCGTCCAGAGCACCGGCTGCTGCGGCGAGTCCGGCACGGGCGCCGTCACCTCCCCCGGCATCTACAATGTCCTGCGCAGGACCAAGCAGAAGGCCCTGCGGGATCTTCTGGGCGACGGCGGCGAGAGCCTTCTCGTGCCCTGCCCCTCCTGCAAGATTGGCATTTCCCGCTGTCTCATCGGCATGAAGCGCAGAAACCATGTGCTCCATGTGACGGAATTCGTGGCCGGACTCATGGACGGAGAGGACAGGCGGCAGAGCTTCCGGCGTCAGATTTCCGAGACCAAGGGGGAGGTGCGGGTGGTGCCCGCGCCCGCCCGCTGAAATGGAACTGCGCGAAAAAGGAAAGTTTTTGTTGACCACGGGGCAGATTTCTTTTATGTCCCCAAGCAGAGGCGACTTTTCAAGGGCTTGCCTCGCGGGGAAGCGGAATTTGGACTTTTCCCCGTCCAATGGACTGAGTCCGGCTCTCCCCCCGGTGTTTCTCTCTCCGCCGGCCGGGCCGGCACATCAGACGCCCATCCTGCTGCGACCAGTCTCGCATGTCCCGTGGGCAGTTTGCCACGGGCAGCGGTGTTTTAGAGGAAGCTCCCCCCGCTTCCGTCCCGCTTGCGGAACGGAGGGGGCATTGGGATCAACCAGGGAACGAAGGAGGCTGCGGTTTCCGCCCCGTCAGGGGAAAACCCCGCAGTGTACGTATGACAAAAGCTGAACTGATTGCAAAAATTGCTGAAGTGTCCGGTCTCTCAAGCAAGAGCCAGGTGGAGAAGGCGCTGACGGCAACCATTGAGGTTCTGCGCCAGGCCCTGCTCGCCGGTGATTCGGTGACGCTGAGCGGCTTTGGCACCTTCAAGGTCGTTGAGCGCGCCGCACGCAAATGCCGTAATCCCCGTACTCAGGAAGAGATGGACATTCCCGCCTGCAAAGTCGTGAAGTTCTCTCCCGGCAAGCAGCTGAAGGAAGCCGTACATAAGTAATGCCCACACTTCGGAAGGATGGCAGAGAGGTTTAATGCGACGGTCTTGAAAACCGTTGTGGATGTGAGTCCACCAGGGGTTCGAATCCCTTTCCTTCCGCCAGAAAGAAAATCACAACGGCATTTGCCGGACTGCAAAAGTCGGCAAATGCCGCTTTTTTT
>CAZFTQ010000106.1:0-4884 GCA_964522365.1 uncultured Desulfovibrio sp.
TTCTTGCACAGGAGGCCCCTGGAAGAGGCCGCACCCCGTCCGTATGGAAATTTGGGGAACTTATAAAACTGTTTGCGTAAGGAACTGTGGCCGCGAGCCGGTACCCACGCGCAGAAAGCCCCCGTTTGAGGGCGCTTTGCCACTGTTCAGCGCCCCTGAAAAATTTGGTTCTTTTTAAATAATTGGCTTATGGGAGGAGAAACGCTGAAGGTTTCATGAGATTTGAGGAACAGGAAGGAACTGGAAAACTTCAGGTCAGGCCACTGGCATCAGCGTTTTCAAGACAGGAGTTTTGAACCTGCGCACATTAATCAGGAATGGACCCGGAGAGATCAAGTCATCAATGAATTGCCTGCGTCCGCCGGTCATGCGCCGGGACAGCCGGATGTCTTTTCCCGGAGTGTGCCTGACGCGGATCATGTCATTGAAATGATTGTTCTCAAGGAAGCGCAAACCTCCCGCGTGATTGAGGGCGCGCGGACGCGCATGGAGGAAGTGCTGCTGAAGGAGGAATACTTTCGTCCGGAACGGTGTGCTGACCGGCAGGAAGCATTGAATTGCATCAAAGCGTTCCATGCTGCCGTGCGGGAACCCGCTGCGCTGCCGCTTTCCTGCGGCTCAAAAATCCATCTGTCCGCAGAGGAGGGTCCGTTCTCTTTTTCGCCCGTCAGGCCCGCCGGCATCGCAACCCGGCGGCGGGTGGCGATGAGGGGAGAAGAAAGGCCTCAGATATCGTGCGTGTGACCGGTCAGGATGTCCGCCTCGGGTTTCTGCCAGCCAGGTCTCTTTTGTTCCTGCACAGGCATGCGCTGACGGGCACACGAAGGAAACAGGCGGGACCGTCCGCCCGAAGCAATGACCGCGCTGTTCCTGCCGGGTGGCGGCAGACTCGTCCGTCACGGCATTGCCTCGTGAAGGGTGTTCGCTTTTCTAGAAGCCTGCCTTTCTCAGGGCAAAGGCCGTGGGCGGCAGCAGCAGGGCCAGCAGAAAAAAGACGCACTGCCAGCGTGCCCCCAGCAGCGCGGGCCGCTTCTCCGCGGCCCAGGCGGCGAGAAAGCCCAGGGTCATGCCGCAGACAAGACCGCAGAGATGGGCTGTGTAGTCCGTGTTTTCCCCTTCCGTGCCGAGGAGCGCCAGCAGGGCCGCGCCCGCGGCCAGCGGAAGCAGGGCGCCGGGTTTTGACCGCCTGCTCACAAAGCCTGAGAGCGCCCCCACGCTCGCGAAAAGCGCCGTGGAAAAGCCGACGCTGAGCACATAGCTCTCCCGGAGAAAGACCGAGAGCCCGTTGGCGAGAGATCCGCCCGCGAGGGTCAGAAGGAGAGCGAGGCCGGCCCCGGTCCTGTTGCCCAGGAAGCGGCAGAAGAGAAGGGCGAAAAAGCCGTTGGCGGCGAGATGGCCGACATCCGCATGGACAAAGAGGGCGGTCACGCAGCGCGACCACTCTCCGAAAAGAGGGGTCCGCACGCTGTCGAGCCCGAAAAAGGCCGGCCAGGCGCCGGCCTGAGCCGGCAGAAGGCCCGCGAGGACCTCGGGAAGCCCCGTCCAGGGGCCGGTCATGCGCGCCAGGTGCAGGAGGACGAGCGGAAGAAGAATGACGGCCGTGAGCCAGGCATGGGGCTCTTCGGCCGGGGCGTGGAAGGCCCTGGGGCGGCGCTCCTCCGCCTCGAATTCTTCCAGATTCCGCAGGGCGAGAGGGGCCAGGAACACCGGCATCCAGATCACGGGCCAGGGCAGGTGCACCAGCCGGAAGGGCAGACGCAGAGCCTGCAGGACATAGGGCCAGGTGAAAAGGCGGCGACCGGAGAGGCGTCCGTGCGAGGGCTGCACGGGCACCCACCAGTCCGGCACAAAGCCGGATCGCCGCCGGCAGCGCCAGCGCCGGCCGGCCAGACGGAGTGAGTCCGGCCGAAACACCTTGCCTCCGGAACAAAAAGGCGCCCGCGGATCGCAGGCGCCTTGCTGAAAGCGGATGTTCGTGCCTTCCTAGCCCTGCCGGGAGGCAACGGGCTTCACGATGCAGCCGGAGCGCAGGCAGCGGGTGCAGACGCTGACGGTCTGAACCGTGCCGTTGGGGAACTGATGGCGCACGCGCTGCAGGTTGGGGATGAAGCGGCGTTTGGTCTTGATGTTGGAGTGGCTGACCAGGTTGCCGACCCTGGGGCTTTTGCCGCAGAAGGCGCACTGCTTGCTCATGATGAATCCTCCCTGTATGTGGATGACTTTCTTGTCGCTGCGAGTTCGTGGCCGCCCGGACGGGGCGGCTGGGGACGCCGGAACTCCCCCGGGGCCCTGGGGGCCGAAAAAAACCGGTGGCATGGAGAGCCCGGCTGCAACACAGTCTCCCTGTGTAGCACGAAAACACATGGGTGGCAAGGAGAAAATGCGGATTGCAGGCCTCAGGCGAAAGGTCCGGGCGAGGCGAGGGCGGCCGTCCGGCCCGCCGGGGGAAAAAAGGCTTCAGGAAAAATCCCGTCCTTCCGGAAGAGGGCGGAGCGGGCCCGTGCCCCTGCGCTTCAGGCGCGAAGGGCAGGGCCGGGTCTGGGGGAGGGGCAGGCGGGGCAGGCTTGGGGGGGGCGCCCCCTGCGCCGGTACGGATGCGCGGCCGGAAACTCTCCCCTTTCTGCCGGACCGGCCCCGGAGAGGAGGAGCGTTCAGGACGTCTTCCTTGCCGCGGGCTTTTCCTTCCGATAGGAAGGGAAGGAAGCGCAGGGGCCTCATCTGTCAGCCTGCGGGGGGGCCGGGACGGATGTTCCGGACAGGGCTGAATGTGAAGGGCGGCGTTTTCCCGCGGCGCCCGTCCGGGCGGAGATCAGGCAGAGATGCCGGGGAGGTCAGAACATGTCCGCGATCAGGGTGGAAGTGGATCCCGTCATTCTGCGCTGGGTCATAAGCCGGATCCCGTCCGGCAGCGTGACGGACAGGATCCTGGAATCTCTGCATGCCTGGCTCAAGGGGGAAAAGAAGCCCACCCTGAGACAGCTGGAAGAGGTGAGCAGAAAGACGTACATCCCTTTCGGGTATTTCTTCCTGGACACCCCTCCCCGGGAAGACTTCCTTTTTGCCGGGCACGGGACGCCGGGAAGCGGAAGCGTGCGAAATCCGAGCAGGAACCTCATGGATGTCGTGGACGCCATGCAGGATGTTCAGGAATGGATGACTGAATACAGGCGCCTGAACGACATGGATCCGCCTGTTTCTGCCGGCCGGTTCACAGCGGGGAGTTCCGTCGGCGAAATAGCTCAGGACATCAGAAAGGTCCTGGACCTGGAAACTGACTGGTTTGCACGGTTCAGAAGCAGCAGGAAGACGTTTGACTGTTTTCGCCGGAAACTGGAAGACTCAGGCTCCCTTGTCATGCAGAGCGGCATTGTCGGCAGCAATACCGGAAGAAAGCTGGATCTGAGCGAGTTCAGGGCCTTCTGCCTGAACGACGGAATGACTCCCCTGATTTTTCTCAACAGCCGGGACAGCGACGAGGGGAAAATGTATTCCCTTGCGCTGGAAACGGCGCATATCTGGACAGGCGGGAAGGACTTTTTCGGGGGTGAAGAGAGTTCCTGGACAAGGAAGGAGACGCTGTGCGGCAGAACAGCCTCTGAACTTCTCGTGCCGGAAACCCTTTTCCGGACCGAATGGGCGAAAGTGAAGGACCGGAAGGAGGAAGAAAAATTTCAGATCCTTTCCGGAGTCTTCCGATGCGGCGCCGATGTGATTGCCGGGAAGGCATATGATCCGGAACATGCCTCCGGGGAGAGGCATGCGGAAATTCCCGCTCCTGCCCGGAAAGATGTCCTGCCGGGAAAAAACCGGCGGAATCCGGAAAAAGGAAATCACCGCGCTGCGCGGCAGCCACGCCTGAGCCGTCCCTTTCTCCTGGCGCTCGCTCAAAGCGTAGGCGAAGGCAGGACTCTGTACAGGGACGCCTATAGACTGACAGGCACAGGCGGGAAATCCTTTCACAGACTCCTGGAAAAGCTCAGATGAGTCCGGCAATGGAAAACTGCGTCCTGACCTCAGTCCTCTTTCTCCATGCCTGACGGTTCCTGTCATCTTTTCCGGAGATCAGATGGAAACCTCTCCGGCGGAGAAAGACATTTTCCGCCTGACGCCTCCCGTGATGAAACAAATCTGACTCTGATCTTTGCCGGTGGCTTTTCAGCCTTCGGCGGAGAAAAGTCTTCCCTGCGAAAAAAGAAGCCGCCATGGAGAACCGGGGAAGAATTTTCCGATGAATCCCAAAAGCGCGGCCTCTGGAAAGAGAAGGCGCTGAAAACTGTCTCTCCGGCATTGTCCTGCTGACCTGAAAGGCCCGGGTTTCAGGGGAAAAGACGGGCAGCCTGCCGCCTTCTGAAAGAGCTGTGCTGCCTGCCGTCCGGGGAGAGAAGGGAAAGCCCTCCCGCTTCGTCGGCGCGCTGGCTCCCTTGCTCTCTGGACGGCGCTGTCTGCCGTCTGTGCAGGGACAGGACCGCTGTTTCCTTCTCTGCCGGAAAGGGACCGTGACCTGGGCCCGGCGCTTCAGGACGGGATGTCCCCGCTCTGACCGATCTGAAAGGAGAGGAGCGGATGGAACCCCGGCATCGCGCCCCCGGGCAGAGGGCGGAGGCTCCAGGCCTGCCCGGGAGAGACTCCCGGGCTCCCGAGGGGAAGTCCCATCGGCTCCTGCCGGTCCCTCGTCAGCGGAAGGGCCGAAGCCCCGCGGCGGCCGGGGAGTGCTTTTCCCCCTGCGCGGCTCTTGCGGCGGCCGTCCCCGGGCAGGGAAGAAGACCCTTCATCCGGCCGGAAAGAGCTCTGCTCCGTTCCCCGGACCGGGCCCTTCCCGCCGCCTTTTCCCTCGCTTGTGCCCGGGCCCGATCTGGCCTATACTCCCCTTTTTGAAACGGCCCC
>CAZFTQ010000107.1:0-4592 GCA_964522365.1 uncultured Desulfovibrio sp.
CCGGGTACTGATTCATCCACTTCCGGCACAGTTCCCTGTTGCGGGAGATGGCCAGGCCCTCGAAAAGCCCGGAACTGTCCTTGGTGATGTCAAAGAACTCGGCCATCATGCTCAGCGTCAGCGACTTGCCGAAGCGGCGGGGACGGGTGAAGAGTGTCACCTCTGAAGAGTCGGACGTCAGAAATTCTTCCAGAAAGCCTGTCTTGTCCACGTAGTAGCAGTTTCCCCGCCGATATTTGGCAAAGTTCGCCATACCCGGTTTGACTTTGACTGCCATCGCTTCCTCCCTTCAGAAATCCCGGCGCTGTGTCGCTGAACACTCGCCGCCAGTATCGCATGTCTGAGCCTTCCGGGCAAGCCGAAGCGCCGGATCCGCACCCCCGGGAGCCACACAAAAAACCGGTCTTCCGCCCCTTGCCTAAGGGCAATCTCTGCTTATCTTCTTCCCGTAAGACGTCCCCGCGTCCGGGGGGCTTTTTCGCGGGCTCCCCCCGCGCGCTCCCCGCCGCCTTTCCCGTCACTCTGCTCCGCATTCCCTGCGGGGACGCACGAACCAGAGGTCAAGCATGTCTGACGACAACAAACGAGTCCCCGACGATCTCCCCGAGGAGCCCGTCGTGAAAGATACAGAAGACGAAGAGGCCCCCTCCGGGGCCAGGCGCAGACGCGGCCGTCTGCGCCGCCGCTTCCCCATCGGCAGCCGCCCCTCCTCCGCCCGCGCGCGGGAAAGCGCGAAGGGCGGAGAGAAGAAGGCGGAAAGCCCGGAGGGAAAGCCGGAGGACGCCGGGTCTTCCCCCGAACCCGAAACCACCGGGGTCAGGGAGAAGAACAACCTGCCGGGCACCCTTCCCGTGGTGCCCCTCAGGGACGTGGTTCTCTTCAATTTCATGATCCTCCCGCTTTTCATCAGCCGGGAGCGCTCCGTGGCCGCCATTGAGACGGCCGTGGACGGGCCGCACTTCGTGCTCGCCCTCACCCAGCGCTCGGACACCCAGGACGAGCCCGCCCCCGTGGATCTCCACTCCACGGGCACGGTGGTCCAGGTTCTGCGCATGGTCAAGATGCCCGACGGCCGCGTCAAGGCGCTCGTGCAGGGCGTCGCCCGCGCCCGGGTCCGCCGCTTCCACACCTCCGGCAAGTACATGCAGGCCACCGTGGACTACCTGGACGAGCCCGAGGTGCCCCGCAGCGCCGGCATGGAAGCCCTCATGCGGCTCGCCCGGGAACGCAGCGAAAAGATCATGGCCATGCGCGGCGTGGCCACCCCCGAGCTCATCCACATCCTCCAGGGCGTGGAAGAACCCGGACGCCTCGCCGATCTCATCGCCTCCAATCTGCGCCTGCGCACCGACGAGGCCCAGGACATCCTGGAAAAGGACGATCCGCTGGACCGGCTGGAGTACATCACGAGATGCCTCCAGCGCGAGATCGAGGTCTCAACCCTGCAGATGCGCATCCAGTCCACCACCAAGGAGGGCATGGAGAAGGCACAGAAGGATTTCTACCTGCGCGAGCAGATCAAGGCCATCCGCCAGGAACTGGGGGATCCGGAAGAAGACGCCTCCGAGGATCTGGAAAAGCTCCGCCAGGCTCTCCAGCGCGCGGGCCTGCCCAGGGATGTCAGGAAGGAAGCGGACAAGCAGCTGCGCCGCCTCTCCCTCATGCACGCCGACTCGGCGGAGGCCACGGTGGTGCGCTCCTATCTGGAGCTGCTGAGCGAGCTGCCCTGGAAGAAGCTCTCCAAGGACAACCTGGACATCAGGAACGCGAAGACCATCCTGGACGAGGACCACTACGGTCTGGACAAGGTCAAGGACCGCATCCTGGAATTCCTGAGCGTCCACAAGCTCAATCCCAAGACCCACGGATCCATCCTCTGCTTCGTGGGCCCTCCAGGCGTGGGCAAGACCTCCCTGGGCAAGTCCATCGCGAGGGCCCTGGAGCGCCAGTTTGAGCGCCTCTCCCTGGGCGGTCTGCACGACGAGGCGGAAATCCGCGGCCACCGCCGCACCTACATCGGATCCATGCCCGGCCGCATCATCCAGGCGCTGCGCCACGCCGGCACCCGCAATCCCGTCATCGTCCTGGACGAAATCGACAAGGTGGGCAACGACTTCCGGGGAGATCCCCAGTCGGCCCTCCTGGAAGTGCTGGATCCCGAGCAGAACAGCACCTTCTCGGACCACTACCTCAACGTGCCCTTTGACCTCTCGCGGGTCATGTTCCTCTGCACGGCCAACCAGCTGGACACCATTCCCCCGGCCCTGCGCGACCGCATGGAGATCATCCGCCTGCCCGGCTACACCATGCAGGAAAAGACGGCCATCGCCCGGCGCTATCTCGTCCGCAAGCGCGTCCTCGACAACGGTCTCTCCGAACAGGAAGTGAGCCTGAGCGACGACGCCCTCACGGGCATCATCCGCAGCTACACCCGGGAAGCCGGGGTGCGCGAGCTGGAGCGCCAGATCGGCGCCGTCTGCCGCAAGCTCGCCCGGAAGAAGGCCGAGGGCGAAGAGCCGCCCTTCAGCGTGGACGCCCCCGATCTGGAGAAGCTCCTGGGCCCCGCCCTCTTCCTGGACGAAGAGCAGGAAACGGCTCTTCTGCCCGGCATGGCCTACGGCCTCGCCTGGACCAGCGCCGGCGGCGAGGTCCTTACCATCGAGGCCGCCGTGTCGGCCGGCAAGGGCAAGGTCCAGCTCACGGGATCCCTGGGCGACGTCATGAAGGAAAGCGCCCAGGCCGCCATCAGCTTCATCCGCGCAAACGCGGACGGGCTGGGCATCGAGCCGGACTTTGACAGCAGAAGCGACATCCATGTGCATGTGCCCGACGGCGCCACTCCCAAGGACGGCCCGAGCGCCGGCGTGACACTCACGACGGCCCTCATCTCGGCTCTCAGGAATCTTCCGGTGAACGCGGATCTCTGCATGACCGGCGAGATCGACATCAAGGGCCGGGTCCTCCCCGTGGGCGGCATCAAGGAAAAGCTTCTGGGCGCCATGGCCAGAGGCCTCAGGCGGGCCGTCATCCCCTGGCAGAACACCAAGGATCTGGCGGACATTCCGGCCGACCTCCGCGAAAAGCTGGAAATCCTGCCGGTCCGCCACTACAGCGAAATCTACGATCTCGTCTTCGCGGGACGCAGGTCTCCCCGCCGGAGGGGCCGCAGAAAGCAGGCTCCCGCGAAACCCGCGGAGACCGGCGCGGGCGGGACCGACTGAACAGGATGCGGGCCCTTCTGACCCGCCTGACGGAGCGGCTCCGGCAGGGAGCGGATCCGTTCCGCAGCCCCAGGCTGGAGGCCGAGATGCTCCTCGCCTCCGTTCTGGGGCGGGAGAGGATCTCCCTGCTCCTGCACCCGGAAATCCCGGTTCCGGAAGAGGCCCTGGAGCGCCTGGAAAAGCTGGCCGCACGCCGCCTGGAAGGGGAGCCCATGGCCTATCTGCTGGGCAGGCGGGAGTTCTGGGGGAGATCCTTCGCGGTGGGACCGGGCGTGCTCATCCCGCGGCCCGAGACGGAGCTTGCCGCGGAGATTGCCCTGGACCTGCTGCCCGCCGGAAAACCCCTCCGCTTCCTGGACCTCTGCGCCGGGTCGGGCTGCCTCGGCATCAGCCTGGCCCTCGAGCGGCCGGCCTGGCGGGGCCTGCTTCTGGAGAAATACCCGGTGCCTCTGGCCTGCGCCGCCCGCAACGCCGCGGAGCTCGGCGCGGACACGGGGATCCTGCAGGCGGACGTCTTCTTCCCGCCCCTGCGGGAGCGGACCTTCGGGCTCGTGACGGCCAATCCGCCCTACATCGCCCCCGAGGAGCGGGACGAGGTCATGCCCCAGGTGCTGGCCCACGAGCCTGCGGAAGCCCTCTTCGCCGGGGAACACGGTCTCGCGGTCCTGGAAGCCTGCGTCAGCCTCGCCGCGCGGGTCCTCGTCCCCGGCGGCCTTGTCGTGCTCGAGCACGGCTGCAGGCAGGGAGAAGCGGTGCGCAGGCTCCTCGCCCGGAAAAATTTTCGGGGGATCGAGACAAAAAAAGACCTCGCGGGTCTTGACCGGGCAAGCCTGGGTCGAGTATAAGACTCGTCGCCTTTGCGGAGCCCGGCGTCCTGCGCCCGAACCGCGGAGAGCGAAAATCGGTTGCCCCGCCTTTTTTGCTTGCCACACGGCGGCAATTGAGCTATAAGGCCCCTCTGTGCTGGTGTAGCTCAATCGGCAGAGCAGCTGATTTGTAATCAGCAGGTTGCGGGTTCGATTCCCATCGCCAGCTCCAGCTGAGATACCGGCAGCATCCGCCGGCCCGCCTCCGGGCGGAACGGCGACCCACAGCGGCCAGCATCATACAATCGAATATGGAGGGGTTCCCGAGCGGCCAAAGGGAACAGACTGTAAATCTGTCGTCAGTGACTTCGGTGGTTCGAATCCACCCCCCTCCACCACCCCTTTTCGGGGATATAGCACTGCCTTGGCTGTAGGAGACGTACGTCGGTGCACTACGGTGTGGTAGCTTCCTTCCTTCTCATGGACAGGAAACGCATCCGTCACCTGTATGCGGGAATAGCTCAACGGCTAGAGCATCAGCCTTCCAAGCTGAGGGTTGCGAGTT
>CAZFTQ010000108.1:0-4466 GCA_964522365.1 uncultured Desulfovibrio sp.
GCTAGCTACCCAAGCTGCAAGTCGCGGGTTCCACCCCCGTTACCCGCCCCAGACACAGCCACGACCGGGTCTGATCATCGTCAGGCCCGGTTTTTTTCTTCCCTCCCCGGCCGCGCCGCAGGCCCTTTTCCGGGACGGCGGAGAGGCGCCGGACCGGAAGGATCCCGCCCCGGGCCCACGGGAAAAGCGATCGCGGAGGAGAAAAAAATCCGGCGGAAAAGAGTGAGGCAGACAGTTTTTTGCCTGAGTTTGCAGGTGGTTGCGGAAAAGAGAAAATTTTTGTGGCAAAAGGGTGAAAATTTGGTTGATCCAATGGCCCGGTTTTGGCTATAGAGAATCCAGCGTTCACTTCAGCGCTGACAGGAAAAAAAGTTCCCCCATGACAGTGGGGGGACAGACCTAAGGACAGGGGAAAACCCGGCCGGGCCGGACAGCGATCCCTGGAAACTCAACCCATGGAGGGAAATGGTATGGCTTGGACTCAGGTGTACACGCCTGTGGCTGACAGTGTGGGTATCTCCGCGCTCTTCGCGGCAATCCCGCTGTTCGTTCTCTTTTACATGCTCGCCTTCCGGCAGGCCAAAGGCCATGTCGCGGCGGTCCTGGGCCTCGTGAGCGCCGCCATCGTGGCCGTCGCGGTCTGGGGAATGCCGGCCCAGCTGGCCGGGAGCGCCCTGCTCAACGGCGCCTGCTTCGGTCTCTTCCCCATTGTCTGGATCATCATAACGGCCGTGTGGATCTACAACATGACCGTGGAATCCGGCGAGTTTGAAATCATCAAGTACTCGCTCGCCAGCGTGACCAACGACCGCCGTCTCCAGGCGCTCTTCATCGCCTTCTCCTTCTCGTGCTTCATCGAAGGCACGGCCGGCTTCGGCACCCCGGCCGCCATCGCGGCCGCCATGCTCATGGGCCTGGGCTTCAAGCCCCTCTGGGCCGGCGGCATCGCCCTCATCGCCAACACGGCCCCCGTGGCCTTCGGCGCCATCGGCGTGCCCATCATCGTGGGCGCCCAGGTGTCCGGCCTCGACCAGCTCTCCATCAGCATCGTCTGCGGCCGTCAGCTCTCGCTGCTGGCCCTCCTGGTGCCCCTGTGGGTCTGCGTGGTCATGTGCGGCTTCCGGCGTTCCATGGAAGTGCTGCCCGCCATCCTGGTCTCCGGCGTCTCCTTCGCGGCGGCGCAGTTCCTCCTCTCCAACTTCCACGGCCCGACCCTGGCCGACGTGGGTTCCGCCATCGCCAGCATCGCCGCCCTCATGGCCCTGCTGAAGGTCTGGAAGCCGAAGAATGTCTTTGTTTTTGAAGGCGAATCCGTCGCCGAGGTGGAAGCCAGCAAGTACTCCGGCAGCCGCATCATCAAGGCCTGGGCTCCCTATCTCATTCTGGCCATCTTCGTCTTCCTCTGGGGCCTCGGCTCTGTGAAGGCCATCCTCAACGGCATCCCCGGCGCCAATATCGTCTTCCCCTGGCCCGGTCTGGACGGCGAAGTCCTGAAGACCATGCCCATCGCCAAGGAAGGCACCGTCTACGGCGCCAAGTTCTCCTTCAACTGGCTCTCCGCCGGCGGCACGGCCATCTTCCTCTCCGGCCTCGTCTCCGTGCCCTTCATGTCGAATTACTCCTTCGGCCGCGCGATCTCCTGCTTCGTGCGCAGCATCGCCCAGCTGAAGTTCCCCATCCTCACCGTGTCCATGATTCTGGCCCTGGCCTATGTCATGAACTACTCCGGCATGAGCTCCACCCTGGGCATCGCCTTCACGCACACGGGCTCCTTCTTCCCCTTCTTCGCCCCCATTCTGGGCTGGCTGGGCGTCTTCCTGACCGGTTCTGACACCTCCTCCAACGCCCTCTTCTGCGGCATGCAGAAGGATACGGCTCTCGCCGTGGGCATGGATCCCAACCTGGCCGTGGCCTCCAACTCCTCCGGCGGCGTCACCGCCAAGATGGTGTCGCCCCAGTCCCTGGCCGTGGCCACCGCCGCCACCAATTCCGCCGGCATGGAAGGCCAGCTCTTCCGGTTCTGCATCTTCCACAGCATCGGCATGACCCTCTTCCTCAGCGTTCTGTCCTATCTCCAGGCTGGTCCCCTCAGCTGGATGCTTCCGTAAGTCCCGCTCCGGGCTGAAGGCCGAGGCCTTCAGCCCGGTCCGCGCGGGCCCCGTTTTCCGCTCCCCCTCCGGAGAAGCCGATCTCCCGCCTTCGGGCAGGATCGGCTTCTTTTTTTGCGGGGAAGAAAACCGGGGCCCTTTTCTTTTTCCCGGGGAAGAAGACGGGTTGCGCGCTTTGCGCATTTTGGTTCTTTTGCATGAAAAAACTGTTCAGAAAAACAGAATCTGCCTCAGAAGCAATGCTTTATGAAAAAAAAGGAGCCGGACCGTTCAATTGGATGAACCAATTCAGGGAGCAGGATCACCGCATTTCCGGGGATCCGAGGGTGAGAAAGAGACCTGTCCCCGCAGAAAAGCCCCGGGTTGCGCAATTTCTTTGACAGTGTGCAACCGCTATGCTACGCAAAACGCAGCTTTGCGCGGTGCAGTCCGCCCGCGCCGGACCGCACGGTTCCTGCACGGGGAGCGCCCCCGGGGGACAGCGGCCGCCGAATCACTTCTTGACGTTCGTTGCGGGGAGAGACGTATGGATCCCTGGACCCAGGTGTACGACCCGACGGGCGGAGCTCTCAGTTCCGCTCTTGTGGCCGGCATCCCGCTCATTGCGCTCTTTTACATGCTGGCGGTGCGCAAGGCCAAAGGCCATCACGCGGCCCTGACGGCCGTGATCTGCGCCTTCCTGTGCAGCGTCCTCGTGTGGCGCATGCCCGTCACCATCGCCGCCGGCAGTTTTCTCTACGGCGTGGCCTTCGGCCTGTTCCCCATCATCTGGATCGTCATCACGGCCGTGTGGGTCTACAACATGACCGTGGAATCGGGGGACTTTGAATACATCAAAAGCTCCATCGCCCGTCTGACGGACGACCGCCGCCTGCAGGCCATCTTCATCGCCTTCTCCTTCGGCTCCTTCCTGGAAGGCACCGCCGGCTTCGGCACCCCGGTGGCCATCACGGCCGCCATGCTGGCCGGCCTGGGCTTCAGCCCCCTCTACGCCGCCGGCATCTGCCTGCTCGCCAACACCGCGCCCGTGGCCTTCGGCGCCATCGGTGTCCCGGTCATCGTCGCCGGCCAGGTCTCCGGCATCTCGGATCTGCACATTTCCGCGTATGTCGGCCATCAGCTGCCGCTGCTTTCCGTCTTCGTGCCCATGTGGCTCTGCGTGGCCATGTGCGGCTTCAGGCGCGCCCTGGAAGTGCTGCCCGCCATCATCGTGGCCGGCCTCTGCTTCGCCGTGTCCCAGTACTGCTTCTCCACCTTCCACGGCCCGACCCTGCCCGACATCATGTCGGCTCTCTGCTCCATCGTCGGCATGGTGGTTCTCCTGCGCGTGTGGAAGCCCGCCGCCAGGTGGCGTTTCCCCGACGAGGATCCCGCCGGCGCGGAAGCCGACGACGGGGAAGAGCACGACCTGGGCACCACCCTCCGCGTCTGGAGCCCTTTCATCATCCTGGCCGTCATGGTCTTCCTGTGGGGCCTTCCCTCTTTCAAGAGCCTTCTCAACTCCGTGCCCGGCGCCGTGATCTCCTTCTCCTGGCCCGGCGTTGACGGCCTTGTCCTGCGCACCGTGCCCATCGAGGCCAGACCCACCGTCTACGCCGCGAAGTTCACCTTCAACTGGCTCTCGGCCGGAGGCACCGCCATTCTGCTCGGCGGCTTCCTCTCCGTGCCCTTCATGAAAAACTACGGCTACGGCAACGCGTTCGGCTGTCTGGTGCGCACCATCTATGTGCTGCGCTTCCCCATCCTCACCATCTCCCTCATCCTCGGTCTTGCCTATCTCATGAACTACTCCGGCATGACCTCCACCCTGGGCATCGCCTTCACCATGACCGGCGCGGCCTATCCCTTCTTCTCGCCGTTGCTCGGCTGGCTGGGCGTGTTCCTGACCGGTTCGGACACCTCTTCGAACGCTCTGTTCTGCGGCATGCAGCGCCAGGCCGCCGAAGTCGTCGGCATGGATCCCACCCTGGCCGTGGCCGCCAACTCCTCCGGCGGCGTCACCGGCAAGATGATTTCGCCGCAGTCCATCTCGGTCGCCTGCGCCGCCACCGGCATGGTCGGTCAGGAAGGCAACCTCTTCCGCTTCGCCCTGCCGCACAGCATCGCCATGACCCTTATCATCTGCGTCCTGACCTATCTGCAGGCCGGACCGCTCCACGGCATGATGCCGACCTTCTGACGCTCTCTCCGGCCTGATTCCAGGCTGACAGTCTCCTCGCTCTGAAAGGGCCGGGCCGCGTTCCGCGGCACGGTCCTTTCGCTTTCCCGGAGAGAGCGTCCGTGCCGCCTGCGTGGAAAGGCCCCCCGGAAAGAGAGAAAAAAAGGTCCCGGACGGCTCGCGGCCGTCCGGGACCTCGT
>CAZFTQ010000109.1:0-1961 GCA_964522365.1 uncultured Desulfovibrio sp.
AAATCCCCTTTCCGCGCCTGCCGCCAAGGCCCCGGGCACGGCGGAAAAGCCCTCGGGAGAAGAGAAAAAATGCGTATTTTTGTGGGATCTCTCCGCCCCGGCGGAAGAGCTTCCGGCGTCCTTTTTTCTCTTCTCTCAGGTTGCCGGAAGCGGAGCTTCCGGGCGGCTTTCCCGGTTCCGTCCTTTCAGCGCTGCCCGGGCGGTCCCGTGAGCCTCCCGTTCCGACGTCTTTTTTTGTGCGCCCGGGGAACCGTGTTGCGGGGAGCAGTCCGCGGTCCGGGCAGGAGCTCAGGGGAGGGTCAGGATTTCCGGAGAGGCCGGGCTCCGCCGGATTTCTGTCCGTCCGCTCCTGCCGCCGAAGGCACAGAGGTGGACGCTTCCCGACCCGCGTCGGGCTCTTCGGGCGGGCCTTCAGGAGGGGGAGAAACTGCTTTCCCCGAGATCGTCCCAGGGTCCCGAAGGCATCGGCCGTGGGCGTCCGGAGCCTCTCCTCTCCTCCCGCCGGAGGCCATGAGGAGAGCTTTTTCCGGCTTCCCAGGCCGTCCTGCCAGCCCGCCGGAGGGGATATTTCCATTGCCGCGTGACGTGGAATAGCGTAGTGTGGAAGCACCTCACCCTCGAAACCGTCCCCCATCGCCCAGCGCCCTGAGGTCCTCCATGGCACAGATTCCCCCCGAACGAAGTCTTCGACTGGAGACGGTCAGCGAAGCTCAGCAGTACGACGGCAACTTTCTTCTGGTCTCAGGTCTCCATGGCTTCCGGCACCTGACCACCAGTCTGGACACCTCCAGAAGCGGGAGGAAGCTCTATCAGCTCCGCGGCTCTCTCAGGGAGGATGAGAGAAAGAAGTCCTGCCCTGACTGCGGCGGCCCCATGCATGTGCACGGCTACTATACCGTGCGGCTGCGCCACCTTCCTCTCCGCGGCAGGCTGACCATGGTGAGCTTCCGCAAGCTCAGGTATTACTGCCCCGACTGCCGCAGCACCGAGATGCAGGACATTTCCTTCAAGACGCCGGCCCACGCCATCACGCTTCCTCTGGCCAGATACACGCAGGATCTGCTTTCCCAGGGCGTCCTGAAGAAGGAGGCGTCGCGCCTCACCGGACTCGGGCAGAACACCGTGCGCGAGCTCGAAAACGAATGGCTCGCGGGCCGGAACGGAAAAAAGGAGATCGAGGCCGATGCCGACCATGCCGTGCGCTTTCTGGGCATCTGCGACTACGCCCTTTTCATGCAGGAAATGGACGCCTTCTCCTTCATGGACATGGAAACGGGCCACCTGCTCTGGTTTGCCCGCGGCAGCCGCCGTCAGGCTGTCACCGAGTTCCTGGACCACTTCGGGCCCGCGTGGACGCGGAAACTGCAGGCCGTCGCCTGCGACTGGAATTCAGACGTCCAGGAAGTCATCGCCCGGTACTGTCCCAGAGTGCAGCCCGTTTTTCACATTCCCATTGACCTGGAGAGGTAGCCGTGTCTCCGTCCGGGAAAATCCATGCCCTGGCACAGGCGCAGTGAAAAAGGGCGTGCGCCTCCCGGGGAAGCTCCCGCGGACGCCGTTTTCCAGATCCGCCGGCACCGCGGTCACGCCCTCCTGCAGGGCCATGTCCGCCAGTTTCCCGGCGTTCCTGTCCAGGGCAGACACGAGAGCGCCGCGTTCAGCAGGCTTTTCGGTGATCGCTCTGCCGATGAATCCGGCCGCGCCGGTGACGATGGCCGTCTTCATGAGGACATCTCCCCCGTCAGGCTGGCTTCGTTCCTTCCGGGACGGGGATACCGCGCTCCCAGGGGCGGAACAGGGAAAGATCGCTGTCAGTCCCGGGAATCTTTTCCGGGGCCTTGCGCCCGGCCTGCCTGCCGGCGCCGTGCTCCCGGGCTCTGAGCCGGAAACAGCCCGGTTCAGCGGACTTCCTGCCCGGAGGGGCCGGTTCCGTTACCCGCATGTCTCTTTTCCTCTCTCTC
>CAZFTQ010000109.1:2061-4121 GCA_964522365.1 uncultured Desulfovibrio sp.
CCCGTCGGCGAAGGTCCGTCCGCGGTGGCGCCGCCGCTTCCTGAAGGGGGATGCTCCCCGCGCCGCGACGGCAGGAGAGCGTTTTTTGCCTGCCGGAGAAGCCTCAGAAAGCCGCGTGCGCCTGCGGCCAGTTTCGGCCAGACAGGCTCCTCCGACCGGGCGTCCGGCTGGAGAAGACGGAGACAGACATCCTCCGCCCGGCAGAAATTCCCTGTCTGCCAGTCGTAGTAGGAGGGATACAGCAGCAGGGTTCCGGCCACCAGTTCATCCAGGCTGAGGCGCGCCCTGCGGCGGGGAAAGCTTCGCCTGTCCTGCGTCAGTCCCCATCCCGCGTAAAAGGGCCCGCCGTAGGTGAAGACGCTGACCCCGCGCAGCAGAGCCTCGAATCCGGTCTGGGAGGTGAGCGTGTGGACCTCATGGACGAGAGGCAGAAGCCGGCCCATGGGAAAATGCCGCAGTATCATGTCCGCATGGCGCAGGACCTCCGCGTCGGGAACCGCGCCCCGCCGGTTTCCGCACTCCACCTCCGGGTGCGGTTTGTAGACGATGAAGGCATGGGGCCTGGCTTCCCGGGCAGCCCGGAGGATGTCCAGATTGTTCATGCCGAAGCCGCCGCAGCGCACCGAGGCGTCGTCCTCCACCTGACCGGGCACGAGGACGATGGTCTTCCCGGCAGGAAAGTCCGGCGGCCGGGGGGCGCCGTGATCCGTGTTGTACTTGGTGAGGCCTTTGTCCAGTATCAGATTGCGCAGGGCGGCGGCGCGCTCCAGCAGCGCCGCATGATCAGGGTTCTCAGGCAGGGCGTTGAGAATGTCTTCCAGTTCGCTGGGCCGGGAGGGATCGTAATAGATGCCTTTCCTGTCCACCACCAGCGAGTACGGCCGGCGGAAATTCGAGCCCAGGCCCACGGAGCGGATGAAGCCGTCCTCCATGCGCGCCAGGGGAATGTCCGTGCCTTGGCAGGCCTCCCGGGCAGCGGCGTCCGCGTCGGACGACCAGACGACAATCTCGCCGCCCCTGGCCCGCGCCGCCGGGAGGGCCTGCAGCACGTCCCGGAAAAACTGCGTTTCTCCGCCGTCGGACTGGAGGAAGGCACGCGCGTAGGAACGCTTCCACCAGCGGAAGCCCGCGCAGGCATGGAAGAGGCGGTTGCGGCGGTTCTGCCGCCTCTGTTCGGACAGCAGGTCCATGAGGTTATCTGTGCGTGAGAGCATGGGCTCCCCTGCGCCGTCCTCCCTGGCCTGGGGTGAAAGGCGGTTCTCTTCAGCGGAAAACGCCGGATGCTGACGGTTTCTGCTGTCCTGTTCCGGCAACGGCGGTTTTTATGACAGGTTCCTTCAGCTGAGCGGGAGAGACACGGGAAAAAGAAGGGGCGACGCGTCCGCCGGCGGGCGTTCAGCCGTCATGGCGGCCAGGCATCTTTTCAGCCCGTCTCTCCAGTGCGGAATGGCCAGTCCGAAATCCTTTCGGATTTTGGCCTTGTTGAGCACGCTGAAGGCGGGGCGGCGGGCCCGGGCAGGGAACTCTGCGCTTTCGATGGGGCGGACGGCGCAGGAAAGGCCCGATGCCTCAATGACGGCCAGAGCGAAGTCGTACCAGCTGGTGACGCCTTCGCTGCTGTAGTGATATATCTCCTTCATGCCCGGCCTTATCCGCGGCTCCATGGCCGTGATGGCTGAGGCCAGATCGGCCGCTTAGGTGAGGGTCCCCACCTGATCAAACACCACGCAGAGGCTCCGGCGTTCCGCGCCGAGGCGGCGCACGGTCCTGACGAAGTTTCTGCCGGATCCGGAGTACATCCACGCCGTGCGGACGATGACCGCCGTTTCCGCTTCCCTGAGCACGGCCTCTTCGCCGGCAAGTTTTGTTCTGCCGTACACGGAGAGGGGGTTGGGAGCGTCGTCTTCCGTGTAGGGGCGGCAGGAGGTGCCGTCGAAGACATAGTCCGTGGAAACGTGAAGGATGTGCCGGCCGTAGCGGGCCAGGAGGGCGGGGCCGAGGCGGTTTGCCCTGTCCGCGGCCTCAGGGTCGTCTTCGGCCCTGTCCACCGCCGTGTAGGC
>CAZFTQ010000110.1:0-4080 GCA_964522365.1 uncultured Desulfovibrio sp.
GCGGGAGACGGGATTTGAACCCGCGACTTCAACCTTGGCAAGGTTGCACTCTACCGCTGAGTTACTCCCGCTCAGTGCGAAGCCCGTACTTACGCCTGACAGGGGCAGCCGTCAAGGCCTTTTTGCCGGGCCCCCGAAATTTTTCTCAGTCGATCTGGCTGGGCCTCCTGTCCACCACGCGGGTGGCCTTGCCCGCCGAGCGTTCCAGGGAATTGGGCTCCATGAGGCGGATTCTGGCCGTCACGCCGCAGTATTCCTTGATCTCCTTCTGGAGACGCTTCTCCAGCTCCTGCATCTTGCGGACCTGGTCGTGGAAGAGCCTGTCCGTGACCTCCACCTGGACTTCCAGGGTGTCCAGGGTGCCCTGACGGTCCACGATGATGAGGTAGTTGGGGGCGAGGGTCTGCTCGCTCATGAGCAGGCTTTCGATCTGCTGCGGGAAGACATTGACGCCGCGGATGATGAGCATGTCGTCCGAGCGGCCCGCGAAGCGCTTCAGGCGGGCATGGGTGCGGCCGCAGCGGCAGGGGGTGCTGTCCAGGGAGGTCAGGTCTCTGGTGCGGTAGCGGATGAGGGGAGATCCTTCCTTGGTGAGGGTGGTGAGGACGAGTTCGCCCTCCTCGCCTTCCGGCACGGGTTCCCCGGTCTTCGGATCGATGATCTCCGCCAGGAAATGGTCTTCCCAGATGTGCAGACCCGTGTGCTCCAGACAGTCGATGGCGACGCCCGGGCCCATGATCTCCGAGAGTCCGTAGACATTGTGGGCGTCGAGCCCCATTTTGTCTTCCATGGAAAGCCGCATGCTCCTGGACCAGGGCTCGCCGCCGAAGACGCCGGCGCGCAGGGGCAGATCCCGGAAGTCAATGCCGATTTCCTGGCCGGCCTCCCAGAGGTGCAGGGCGAAGGAGGGGGTGCAGGCGAGCACCGTGGCCCCCAGATCCCGCATGAGGCGGCACTGGCGGTGGGTGGCCCCGCCCGAGGCCGGAATGACCATGGCCCCCAGGGTCTGGGCGCCGTCATGGGCGCCGAGGCCGCCCGTGAAGAGCCCGTAGCCGTAGGCCACATGGACGATGTCCGAAGAGGTCACGCCGCTCGCGCAGAAGCAGCGGGCCATGAGCTGACCCCAGATCTCCAGATCGCGGGTCGTGTAGGCGGAGACCACCACCTGCCCCGTGGTGCCGCTGGAGGCGTGGATGCGGGTGACATTGTCCCTGGGCACGGCAAAGAAGCCGTAGGGGTACTGGTCGCGCAGATCCTGCTTGGTGGTGAGGGGAAGCCTGCGCAGATCGTCCAGACTGCGGATGTCCGAAGGCCGGACACCCAGTTCGTCGAAGCGCTTCCGGTAGAAGGGCACGCAGGCGTAGACCCGCCGGCACACGTCCTGCAGCCGGGAAAGCTGCAGTTTCCTGAGTTCCTCTCTGGGCAGGGTTTCATTTTTGCTGTCGTAGAGCACGCGTTTCTCCTCGGTTGAGATTGAGCGGAATATGGTATAGGCTAGTCAGATGATTTTGCCCTCTTTGACCGCCCGGATCAAGAGGCTTCTCCCCCTCCGGGCCGCCTGCGCGGCCGGTTTCAGGGCACGCTCCGGGCGCGCGCCGTACGCAGAACATGCCTAACAGTCTCTCAACAACGAAGAAAAAATACTCCGACCTGCCCGCCGCGGAGAAGGCGGCCGACATGGCGGCCTGGCTGCTGGAGCACAAGGCCTGCGATGTGACCACCCTGGACCTCTCCGGCCGGGGGGCCTTCACCGACGCCATGGTGGTGGCCACGGCCATGTCCCTGCGCCACGCGCAGAGCCTGGCCGACGGCATAACCCGGCTCTGCGGCGAAAAATCCTATGAATACTTCCGCATGGACGGCTATGCCGCCGCCCTGTGGATTCTCGTGGACTGCAACGACGTGGTGGTGAACATTTTCCAGCCCGCCACGCGCACGCTCTACAGTCTGGAAAGTCTCTGGACCTTCCCCGCCGGCAGGGAAGAGCTCCAGGCCATGGCCGGACAGGCCGCGGCCGGCAAGGGAGATGCCTGATGCGTCCCGTTCCAACCCTCCTCCTCATTCTGGACGGCTGGGGCATTGCTCCGGCCGGCCCCGGCAACGCCGCCTCTCTGGCCCGCACGCCCTGTCTGGACGCCCTCTTCGCCCGGTGCCCGCACACCGAGCTCCAGGCCTCCGGCCGGGCCGTGGGCCTGCCCTCCGGCTACATGGGCAACTCCGAAGTGGGTCATCTCAACATCGGCGCGGGCCGCGTCGTCTACCAGGACATGACCCGCATCGACGTGGCCATCGAGGACGGCAGCTTCGCCGCCAATCCCGTCATCGGCGATCTTCTGGCCAGGGTGAAGGCCTCCGGCGGCACCCTGCACCTGGCGGGTCTTCTTTCGGACGGCGGGGTGCACAGCCACATCCGCCATCTGGAGGCCCTCTGCGGCCTGGCCCATGCGGCGGGCGTTCCCGTGCTCGTGCACTGCCTCCTGGACGGCCGTGACACTCCGCCGGACTCGGGCATCCGCTATGTCGGGATGCTCGAGGACATCCTGTCCCGGTACCCGGATCAGGAAATCGCAGCCCTCTACGGCCGCTTCTACGCCATGGATCGCGACAGGCGCTGGGACCGCGTCTCCCTGGCCTACGGTCTCATGGTCCGCGGCGAAGGCCCCCGTCATCCCGGCGCCCGGGAGGCCCTCAGGGCCTCCTACGACGAAAAAGTCCTGGACGAGTTCGTCAGGCCGGTCTGGGTCTCGGAGAAAAAGCCCGGTCTGGCCGACGGCGACGGGGTCTTCTTCTTCAATTTCCGCGCCGACCGCATGCGGGAAATCGTCTCGGCCCTGACGCTTCCCGACTTCGAAGGCTTTGACCGGGGCGCTCTCCCCAGGCTCTCGGGCGTGGCCTCCATGACGGCCTACGACGCGGCCCTGACCATTCCCGTGGCCTTCCCGGACCAGGAAATTCCCATGGTCCTGGGCGAGACGGTCTCCAAGGCGGGCATGCGGCAGCTGCGCCTCGCCGAAACGGAAAAATACGCCCATGTGACCTATTTCTTCAACGGCGGCGAGGAAGAGCCCTTCCCGGGCGAGGACCGCATTCTGGTGCCCTCGCCCAGATCGGTGCCCACCTACGATCTGGCGCCGGCCATGAGCGCCGTGGAAGTGACGGACCGCTTCGTGGAGGCCTGGAACTCGGGCACGTACGATCTGGTGGTCTGCAACCTGGCCAACGGCGACATGGTGGGGCATACCGGCGTCATTCCGGCGGCCGTGCAGGCCTGCGAGACCGTGGACGCCTGCGTGGGCCGCATGGTGCAGGCCGTGGAGGCCAGAGGCGGCCGGCTCATGATCATCGCCGACCACGGCAACTGCGAAAAGATGCTGGACGAGCAGGGCAAGCCCCACACGGCGCACACCACCAATCCGGTGCCCTGCGTGCTCCTGGATCCGGGCAGGAAAGCTCTCCGGCTCAAGCCCGGCAAGCTGGCGGATGTGGCCGTGACCCTGCTCAGGCTCTGGGGAATGCCCGTGCCCGGAGAGATGACCGGCACTCCGCTCACGGAGAACTGAGATGGCTCAGGATCGCCCGGTGGACCCCGCCGTGCCCGTGGGCATGGACATTGTCATCCACTATATCTGTCCGCACTGCCGCCGCAGGATCCGCGTGCCCGCGCCCACGCAGCCGGGCACCATCGCCTGCCCCCAGTGCCGGCACCGTTTCCCCATCGTGCCGGCGGACGAGCGCACTCTCGCCTTCATCCGCATCATGACAGCGGACGGGGCAGCCGCCGCCAATCCTGACTTCCTCTGATCACGGATTTTCCCGCCGCGGGGCCTTCTCTCTCCGGGGACGGAGGCCTTCTTTCCACCGTCCGGCGGGGTACCGGCGCCTCAGGGGCTTGCCAGAAACCTGCCTTTTCCGCTATCTTCCTAAAATCAGCGATTGCTGAACTCTCTTTTTCACCTTCGGGGGGAATTTTCCATGAAACGTCTTCTGACACTCTTCCTCGCGGCAGGCCTCGCCTTTTCCACGGCCACTGCCGCTCAGGCCATTGATTTCAACATCAAAGGCCAGTGGCTCATGGGCTTC
>CAZFTQ010000111.1:0-4044 GCA_964522365.1 uncultured Desulfovibrio sp.
TTCCTTCCGGGGCACCCGTTCCGTCCTTTCCTGATTCTCCGCCGGTTCTTCTCTCCTCAGCGGAGCATGTCTCCGCGGAACTTCCGCGGGCGCAGGCCTGTCTCCCCCGGTTCCCGCGTCCGGGAGCGCGATCCGGCATCCCGTCCTGCGCCTTCGCGCATCGGATCGTGTCCATGCCGGCTCCGAGCATTCTGCAGGGGCAGCCGCTCCGGGAGGCTGCGGATCTCCCGGTCTTTGACGGTTTCTCCGCAGGCGGCGGGCTTCAGGATTTTGAAAGGACGTCCTGGAGGATGGTTATGTTCAGCGCCTGTTCCTCCGCCAGCTTCCTCAGACGGCGGTTTTCCTCCTCCAGCTGCCTCAGAAGCCTGGCGCCTGACACGCTCATCCCCCGTACTTTGCACGCCACTTGTAAAATGTCACGTCCGATATCCCGTGCTGACGGCACAGGTCCGACACGCGCGCGCCCACCTCTGCCTGACGCAGTATCGCGATGATCTGCTCTTCGCTGAACCGGCTGTGTTTCATGATTGTGCTCCCGGTGCTGAAGTGCCGGCTTCTCAGGGGGTTGTTTCCCGTGGCCAGGGACAGGACGGGTGAGGGACTCCATGCCGTCCGGGAGAAACGGATGACCGGGACTGAAAAGATGTCCCGGGAGTCCGGAGGGACCTCCGGGGAAGGGGCCGGGCAGGCCCCTTCCTCTGCAGGGAGCGCGAAAAAGGCCCGCCGTCTCTGCCGCGCGGGGCAGGGAGAGCGGGCCCTTGTCTGTCATATGCCCTCGGGAACTCAGGCCTGGCCGTCCTCGGTCAGATGCTTTCTGACGGAGGCGAACTGGATCAGACGCAGGGAATTGAGCCGGATGAAGCCCGCCGCGTCGTGATGGTCGTAGTCGCTGTCCTCAAAGGTGGCCAGAGACTGGCTGAAGAGGGAGTAGGGGGATGTGCGGCAGAGAGGCCAGACGCCGCCCTTGTAGATCTTGGCCTTGACCTGGCCCGTGACGGTGGCCTGAGCCTTGTCCATGAAGGCCTGCATGGCCTCGCGTTCCGGGGAGTACCAGAAGCCGTCGTAGACGGCCTCGGCGTAGGGGATGGCCAGGCTGTCGCGGATGGAGAGCAGCCTGCGGTCCATGCAGAGGCCTTCCAGGTCCTGGTGCATGATGTAGAGGATGGTGCCGGCGGGGTTTTCGTAGACGCCGCGGCTTTTCATGCCCACGAAGCGGTTCTCCACGATGTCGCTGCGCCCCACGCCGTGGCGGCCGCCGATGAGGGCGAGCTCGTGGACAAGCTCGTAGGGGCTCATTTTCGTGCCGTTGAGGGCCACGGGATTGCCCTTTTCAAAATCCACGGTGATGATTTCGGGCGTGTCCGGCGCCTCCTCCACGGGCACGCAGCGCTCGTGGCAGACGGGATCCGGGGCGAGCCCCGGATCTTCCAGCTCGGAGCCCTCGAAGCTCGTGTGGAGCATGTTGGCGTCCATGCTGTAGCGCTTGGCGCCCTTGGAGATGGGGATGCCGTTGGCTTCCGCGAAGGCGTTGAGGGCCGTGCGGCTCATGAGATCCCATTCGCGCCAGGGAGCGATGACCCGGATGGACGGATCCAGGGCCTTGGCCGAAAACTCGAAGCGGACCTGGTCGTTGCCCTTGCCGGTGGCGCCGTGGGCGATGGCGTCGGCTCCTTCCTTGTGGGCGATGTCCACGAGAGCCCGGGTGATGAGGGGTCTCGCGATGGAGGTGCCCAGGAGGTACTTGTTCTCGTACATGGCCGCCGAGCGGAGCATGGGGAAGAAGAAGTCTCTGGCCATCTCTTCGCGCAGGTCGAGCACATAGGCCTTGGAGGCGCCGGTTTTCAGGGCTTTTTCCTCAACCCCCGAGAGGTCTTCGGGCTGGCCGAGGTCGGCCGTCACGGTGACGACCTCGCACTTGTAGGTGTTTATGAGCCATTTGAGAATGACGGAGGTGTCCAGACCGCCGGAGTAGGCGAGGACGACTTTGCTGACTGTTGCCATGAGACTTCCTTCTCTCTGGAGCGCCGGGTGCCGGACTATTTCCAGAAGATCTTGATGAGGTTGGTGCCCCTGGAGGAGGTGGCCGCCACGCCGCGGAACTGGCCGGCGGAGATGACGGCGCAGTCGCCCTTGCGGAAGGAAGGGCTGTTGAGGATGTAGTCCTCGCAGCGGTAGAGGTGGCTGGGCTCGGCTTCGGGTTCCTCCACCAGCACCGGGGTGACGCCCCAGGAATAATTCAGGTACTTCACCGTGGCGTTGTCCGTGGTGAGGCCGTAGATGCGCTGGGGAGGCCTGCAGGAGGAGACCCGGCGGGCGCTGGAGCCGCTGAGGGAGTGGATGACGATGGCCGCGGCCCTGGCTTTCTGGGCGAGCAGACAGGCGGAGTAGGCCAGGAAGGCCGAGATGCCGCCCGTTCCCGCCGGCTCGGCCAGCACATGGCGTTCTTCCATGAGCTTTTCGGCCTCGTCCAGAATGCGGCGCATGTACTGCACGGTCTCCACCGGGAAATTGCCCATGGCCGTCTCTTCGGAGAGCATGACGCAGTCGGCGCCGTCCAGGACGGCGTTGGCCACGTCCGTGGTTTCGGCCCGGGTGGGGGAGGGCGAGTTCACCATGGAGAGGAGCATCTGGGTGGCCACGATGACGGGCTTGGAGGCCATGTTGCAGGCCTTTATGATGCGCTTCTGGATGGAGGGGAGCTTGGGCAGGGGACATTCCACGCCCAGGTCGCCGCGGGCCACCATGACGATGTCCGCTTCGGCCAGAATGCCGGGCAGATTGTTCACGGCAGCTTCCCGTTCGAGCTTCACGCAGATGGGAATGTTCCGGAGACTGTGGGCGGTGATGAGCTCGCGGGCCTCGCGCACGTCGTCGGCGGTCTGCACATAGGACATGGCGATGGCGTCCACGCCCAGACGGATGCCGTCCACGAGGTCGCGTTTGTCCTTGTCGGTGAGAGCCCGCACGCGGGTGGTCTTGCCGGGCAGGGCCAGGCCCTTGCGGGAGGTGACCATGCCGGAGTTCTTGGCTTCCAGGACGATGAGGTTGTTGTCCCGCCGCTCTTTCACCATGAACTCGAGACCGCCGTCGGCCAGCACCAGACGGTCGCGCTCAACCAGGCTGTCCAGAACGAGCTCGTGGTCGAAGGGCAGATAGGGCATCTCGTCGGTGTACTGGGCCGTGGTGCCCAGGAGGAGCTCCATGCCCCTTTCCACATGGATGCTGTCCTGTCTCAGCTCGCCCAGGCGGATTTTGGGACCGGAGAGGTCCTGCATGATGGTGATGGGCCGGCCCACCTCTTTTTCCGCGCCGCGGATGGACGCGATGATATCCACGAAGTCCTTGGCGGAACCGTGGGAGAAGTTGAGGCGGAAAATGCTGACCCCGGCCTCGATGAGGGCCTTGATCCTGTCCGGGGCGCTGGAGGAGGGACCCAGCGTGGCGACGATTTTTGTTTTGTTCATAGAAAGTGTCTTGACTGCCTGGCAGTCTGAAAAAGGGGCACCGAAGCGTCCGGCTCAAGACGGCGGCGCGGTGCAGGCCGGCAGGACATCCTGCAGGGGCCGGCAGAGGCTGTGCTTCAATGATTGCAATTCAAACTCAAGCTATACAGTCCTTTCGGCCGGCTGTCCAGTCCGGGATTCCCGTTTGCCGGGCTGCCGCATGAATGACGGGAGAAGGATGCGCCCCCCGCTGTTTCTCCTGTCTCGCAGGCCGGGTGTCCGATCGAAACGCTGCCGCCTCCGCGAGGGCGGTCCGGGAAAGCCGGCCGCGGCGAAGAGACCGACTGAGCCGGATTCCCCGGAAGGAAGGACAGGCTCCATGCCTTCAGAAGCCCGTCACGATGCGCTTCGGCAATGCCGACGGGGGATGCCTGCGGACTGCTGAAGAGGAGGGGCCGTTCCGGCAGCCTCAGAGCTCAGCCGGAAAACCCCGACCGCCTCTGGAACTCCTCAGGCGTCCCGCCCTCCCCAGCAGGCTCTCACTCCGTCGCTTCCGGGGACAGGGCCGTCTTCACCAGCGCCTTGCAGGTCTTTCCGCAGA
>CAZFTQ010000112.1:0-3343 GCA_964522365.1 uncultured Desulfovibrio sp.
CCGGTCTTCTGCTAGAAAGCCCTCGAAGAAAAGGACTGCCGCAGGGTTGCCGTCCGCCGGTCAGACCCTGACGGCAGCACGAGGAGAGGAAATGGACAAAGCAAAGGTTTTTTTCACGAATTTCAGAACAACCAGTTTCGGCGAAAACATGCCCCACAAACTGCAGCGTCTGGCCAGAGCCGCCGGCATCGGCACCATTGACATGCAGGGGAAATTTGTCGCCATCAAGATGCACTTCGGGGAACTCGGCAACGTCAGCTTCCTGCGCCCCAACTATGCGAGAGCCGTGGCCGATCTCGTGAAGGAACTGGGCGGCAGGCCCTTCCTCACGGACTGCAACACCATGTACCCGGGCTTTCGGAAAAATGCCCTGGAGCATCTGGAGTGCGCCTGGGCCAACGGCTTCACGCCCCTCACCGTGGGCTGTCCGGTCATCATCGCTGACGGTCTCAAGGGAACGGACGACATCGCCGTGCCCCTGGAAGGCTGTGAGCACACCAGGGAAGCCCGCATCGGCCGGGCCATCATGGACGCGGACATCTTCATCAGCCTGACCCACTTCAAGGGCCATGAGATGACAGGCTTCGGCGGCACCATAAAGAACATCGGCATGGGCTGCGGATCCAGAGCCGGCAAGAAGGACCAGCATTCCTGCGGCAAGCCGGTCATCGATCAGGAAAAATGCCGCGGCTGCCGGCGCTGCCAGCGCGAGTGCGCCAACGGGGGCCTCGTCTTTGACGAGGAGATCCGAAAAATGCAGGTGAACGAAACGGCCTGCGTGGGCTGCGGCCGCTGTCTGGGTGCCTGCAACTTTGACGCCATCTCCTTTGCCCAGAATCAGGCCATCACGGTGCTCAACGCCAAGATGGCGGAATACGCCAAGGCCGTGGTGAGCGGCAGGCCCACCTTCCACCTCTCTCTGGTGGTGGATGTTTCTCCCTACTGCGACTGCCACGCCGAAAACGACGCCCCCATTCTGCCGGATCTGGGCATGTTCGCCTCCTTTGACCCGGTCGCCTTGGACCAGGCCTGCGCGGACGCCTGTCTCAAGGCTGCGCCTCTGCCCGATTCCGTCCTGGGAGACAACATGGCCGCCGAGGGCTTTGTGGACTGCCACGACCACTTCCGGAACACCACGCCCGAGGCCGAATGGGAGACGCAGCTTTCCCACGGCGAAAAGATCGGTCTGGGCACCAGATCCTACGAACTCATCGTCATCAGATAGTCCGGGAGCCGGAAGATCCGGCACCCGGGCCGGTTTTCGCGAAGGGCCCGCCGCGGACGCGGCGGGCCTTCCTCTTCAGAAGCGGCGGGGACACTTGACAGGAAAATCATCAGTGTCTATTTTGCAAAAAAGACAAGGAGACGTCATGAGTCAGTCCAGCTCCAGCCGGGAAAGCGCCGATACTCTTCAGCCGTCGGCTTCCAGACGGGCCCTGATCGCCGAACAGGCAAGGATTTTCAAGGCCCTGGGGCACCCGAGCCGTCTGCTCATGGTGGATTCCCTGAGGAAAGGCGAGAGGTGCGTCTGCGAGCTCCAGGCTCTGGTGGGCGATGACATGTCCACGGTCTCCAGGCATCTTGCCGTGCTGCGGGACGCCGGCATTGTCGCCTCCAGAAAGAAGGGCACGAATATCTATTACCGCCTGACAATCTGCTGTCTGGACACCTTTCTCGAGTGCACCTGCGATCTGGTGGCCCAGCGCGCGCAGTGCCAGCTGGACATCATCCGCACCCGCTGAGAGAAGGGGCGCCGCCCGCTTTTCCTGGCGTTTATTATTGTCTTTTTTGCCAAATAACAAAGGAAAGCCCATGTCTCAGATCCTCATGCCCATGCCGGAAAACATTGCGCAGACACCGTGTTCCTGCTGCTCCTGCGCCGCCGGCCGGTGCCCGGCGCAATCCGGCCCGGGATCCGGGGGAGAGCAGGCGGTCCGGGGTGCCCTTTCCGGCCGTCCCGTCCGCGCCGCTCTCTTTCTCTGTCTCCTGGTTCTCTGGGCGGCCGCGTATTCGGCGGCGGAGCCGCTGTCCGTGTGGTTCACGGGGGATCTCCTGACGCTCCCGGAGGGCAGTCCTCTCAGCAACGCGCTCTCTTTCTTTGTCTATGACACGGCCAGAATTCTCCTGCTCCTCGTGCTCACGATCTATGTCATCGCCTGGCTCAGAGCCGGTCTCAGAGCGGAACGGGTCCGGGACGTCCTGGCGGGCAGGGGGAGATTCCCCGGCTGCGCGCTAGGTGCGGCCTTCGGGGCGGTGACGCCCTTCTGTTCCTGCTCGAGCATCCCGCTCTTTCTGGGCTTCACCATGGCGGGCATCCCTCTGGGCGCCACCATGTCCTTCCTCATCACTTCGCCGCTGATCAACGAGGTGGCAGTGGTGCTTCTCTGGGGCCTCATCGGCTGGAAGTTCACGCTGATCTATGTGGCCGTGGGCCTTGCGGCCGGCGTGCTGGGAGGATTTCTCATGGACGCGGCGGACGCTCAGCGCTGGCTTCAGCACTTTGTGCTGGAGGCAAGGGAAGGCAACGCCGTCAGCGCCGGCAGCCGGCCTGGCAGCCTGACCGGGAAGCTTTCCTTTGAGGACCGTCACCGCTTTGCCTGGTCGGAGATGACAGGCATCTTCCGCCGGGTCTGGCTCTGGGTAGTCATAGGCGTCGGCATCGGGGCCTGCCTGCACGGTTTTGTCCCTCAGGAGTGGTTTGCCGAACATCTTGGGGACGGCAGCTGGTGGTCCGTGCCCGCGGCGGTGCTTGTGGGCATCCCTCTCTACACCAATGCCACGGGCATTGTTCCGGTCATGGAAAGTCTGCTCCTGAAGGGGCTTCCCCTGGGGACCACGCTGGCCTTCTGCCTGAGCGCCGTGGCGGCCTCGCTGCCCGAGCTGCTCATGCTCCGTCAGGTCATGCGCGCCAGGCTCCTGGCTTATTTCATTGCCGTGCTGCTCGTACTTTTCACTCTGACAGGCTGGCTTTTCAACGCGCTGCAGCCGATCTTCGGCTGAAGCGGACAAATAGACAGGGAGACACTCATGCGCATGCAGGTTCTCGGACCCGGCTGTGCCAGATGCCGGGAGGCGGAAGACAATGTCCGCCTGGCCGCGGAGGCGGCCGGTCTGGATCTCGTTGTGGAAAAAGTCACGGATTTCAAGGAAATCCTGCGTCTCGGCGTGCTTGCCACGCCGGCGCTCGTCCTCGATGGCAGAATCCTCTGCACAGGCCGCGTGCCAGGCGTTCAGGAAGTCGCCGGCTGGCTGACACAGGCTGCCCGCGCAGAAGCCTGACAGGCACCTGGAGGGGCGTTCAGGCCAGGACTCCCTTCTCCGGTCTCCTCTCACCCGATCCCGG
>CAZFTQ010000113.1:0-3214 GCA_964522365.1 uncultured Desulfovibrio sp.
AGCGGGAGCCCAGAACCACGGGGAGCGCGGCGAAGAGGGCCGCCGCCACAAAGGCCGGCATGCTCAAGCCGAGGCTCGTGGCGAAGGTCTGGAGAAAGGCGCCGCAGCCGGAGGAACAGGCTTCGTTGAGGCGCACGTCCGAGACGGCGCCCTCCTGGACCTCCAGGCACTTCATGTCCTGGCCGCCGATGTCGATGACGTAGGTGGTTTCCGGCTGGAGGAAGCAGGCGGCCTTGAGATGGGCCACGGTCTCCACTTCCGCCAGCTGCGCGTCCAGGGCGGCCCGGGCGAGGCTCGCGCCGTAGCCCGTGGTGCCCACGGCCCTGAGGCGGGCGGCGGCCGGCAGACGGTCCAGAAGGGAGATGAGGAAGGGAATGAGGGTCTTGAGAGGGTCGCCATCGTTGCGGTTGTAGGACTGATCGAGCACCGCCCCGTCCGCGTCGATGAGCACGCTCTTCACCGTGGTGGAGCCCAGATCCACGCCCAGGAAGAGATCGCCCTTCGCTTCTTCCAGGGGGCGTCTGGCGATGGCGTCTCTGGCGTGGCGCGCCCGGAAGGCGTCGTATTCGGCCTGATCCCGGAAAAGCGGCGGCAGGGCCTTGGCCGTGTCGCCGGCGGCCCTGTTCTCCGCGAGGCGCCGGAGGAGATCCGTCACCGGGACGGGCTCGGGGCATTCCTCTCCGGCCGAGAAGGCCGCGCCCATGGCCACCATGAACTGGCCGTCCGGGAAGGTGAGGGTCTGTTCCGGCGTGAGTCTGAGGGTGACCACAAAGCGTTTGACGAGCTCGGGCAGGAAGTGCAGGGGGCCGCCCAGAAAGGCCACATTGCCCCGGATGGGGTGGCCGCAGGCGAGGCCGCTGATGGTCTGTTCCACCACGGCCTGGAGAACGGAGACGGCCAGGTCCTCCCGGGACACGCCTTCGTTGAGGAGGGAGACCAGGTCCGTCTTGGCGAAGACGCCGCAGCGGGAGGCGATGGAATGGACGGCCTTGGCGCCGGAGGCGAGGGTGTTGAGGCCCTGGCTGTCCGTGTCGAGCAGGGTGGCCATCTGATCGATGAAGGCTCCGGTGCCGCCGGCGCAGGCCTCGTTCATGCGCAGGTCGATGCTGCGTCCGAAAAAGAGAATCTTGGCGTCCTCGCCGCCCAGTTCAATGGCCACATCCGTCTGCGGGGCCAGGCGCTTGATGCTGCGGGAGGAAGCGATGACTTCCTGCACGAAGGGAAGGCCGAGCACCCCGGGGAGGTTGAGGGCCGCGGAACCCGTCACGGCGGCGTGCGTCCGGACGCCGGGAAAGAGGTCTTCCAGCTCCGTCAGGATTTCAGACAGCGTTTCACGCGAGGCCGAGCCGTGCCGGCGGTACTGGCGGAAGAGGATCTGCCCGTCGGAGTCCGTCAGCACGGCTTTGACGGTGATGGAACCCAGATCAATTCCCAGATACAAGGGCTCTGACATGGCTTCTTGCTCTGCTCAGAAAGCGGAAAAAGTGAGGCTTGGCCGGGCCCGAAAGGAGGGGCTGCGCGGGAGAGTTTGGTAGGACCATTGTAACACGTGGAAAAAGGCGATGCAAGGAAAGCTCTGGATGCGCGGGAACGGCCGCTTCCGGTGAATCCGTATAGCACCGGGGAAAAGACGGTGCAAGAAACGCGCCGGGGGGAGAGCGTCTCTCAGGCAGTGACCGGACCTGCCCCCGCAGACCGGAGGCCCGCGCCCTTTGTCCGCCGGGCCTCTGCAGGACGGGTTTCCCCTTCGGCGAGGGGCTTCTCTCTGTTCCCCCGGCCGGAAACACCGCCTCCCGGGCCGCTTTCAGCGTTTGGCCGCGCCAGCGGCGGGCGTCGTGAAACTCCGCCCGGGCCTTCCTTTTAAGATGGCCCCGCGTCGTCTCTTCTTCCGGGGAGATCGGAGTGCCGGCGAAGGCCTGCCGAGCTTCTCCGGAGGGAAACGCGGAATCTGCGCCGGCATGTCACTCCGGAAGTTGCATTCCGGCCTCCCGCGGAGGGAAGTTTCCCCCTGGGAGCGATGAAAGTTTCCGGAAACAGACCGGAGAGACCGCCCGCGGAAACCGGCTCCGGCGGGAGGGATCCCTGTCCGGCGGAGGGGCGGGCGATTTCTGCAGGCGCCGTACGGGCCGTTCCGGACCTGTGCGGGGAGGGGAGAGTTCCCTCGCGCGGCGGTTTTTTCCGCCGCATCCGCGCGGAGGATCGGACGCCGTCCCGGAAAATCTGTCGCTTGCAGAGTTGCGCGTTTTTTTTCAGGCGGACCGCTGTTTCGCGGCCGCCTTCGGGCCGGCGGCGCCACCCTTTGCCGGGGACGGGCCTCGACGCGGAGGGATTTTTTCGGACTCCTTTCCGGGCGGGAGGGAAAAACCCTTTGCAGGACCGCATGATTCTGTGTAGATCCCTCGACGACAGAGGCGTGCTGTCAGCGCTGAGAAGCGATCGGAGGGGCGGTCATGACAAAGCTGAAAGAGCGCATCCTGCAGAGCGCCTGGGAACTCTTTCGGGAAAAAGGCTATGAGGACGTGTCGTTGCGGGCCATCGCCGAGCACGCGGGCACGACTATAGGCAATCTGACCTACCATTATCCTCAGAAAGAGGATCTGGTCATGGCCATGCAGCTGACCGCCCAGGGCGAAATTCTGACACAGTACGGCGAGCTGCCCGGAACTCCGGAAGGCGTGCTCCGGGAACTCTGGAACATGGCGAAGATCACGGAGGAAGTGGGCGAGGAGCGCTCGTTCTATTTCTGCAGCCTCTTCCGGCTCTGCAGGGACATGCCGGCCCTCAGGGTCAATGTGGAGAAGACCCGCGAGCGGGTCCGCGGCATCTATCTGCGCCGCTTCAAGGCTCTGCAGGAGGCCGGCTTCATGCGGAAGGATCTGCCGGACGGCGTCTATGTCAGTCTGGCGAGCCTCATTCTGCTCAGCTGCTCCAGCTGGATGTTCGCGCGCAGGCATTTTGAGGACAAGGTCTCCCAGATTTCCATCTGCCAGGCCATGCGGGATCTTTTTCTGCCCTGCCTGACGGAGAAGGGGCGGGAGGTGGCCGAGCGCCTGGCGGCCGAAGAGACGGCCCGGGGCTGAGGCAGGCCGTTTCCTGCGCGGAGCCTGAAAAAGAACGGAAAGGGGCCGCTGCCTGACGGCAGCGGCCCCTGACATTCAGAAGGGGGCTGCGCGGCGGTCAGATCGCCGCGGGAAGATCCTTCCTAGAAGGTGTA
>CAZFTQ010000114.1:0-3155 GCA_964522365.1 uncultured Desulfovibrio sp.
GAGAAGTGTAGCAATCTTTTTCATGGTGTCCTTCTTGCTCCTCCCCTGGGAGAGCGTCAGTCTCAACATATTGTAATTATTTACAATATTTTTCTGGAATCCCACAGCGGCCAACGAGAGTCTCGGGGAATATTTTGCCTTTTTCCCTGTCGTAAAACCAAAGACCTGGTCGCAGACAGTCAATGACGGGCTGATCAGGGGAGCGCTGCGCGGGCTCTGTCCAGAGGAGGGGACATACAGATCGAGAGTCTCTCTGCCCGCGTTCACCACCAGGAGTGCCTTCGATTGAATTTGCCTTCAGATATTGACGAGGTGCTCATGACGCCCCTCAAGAAAGTACTACCTGGGAACTCCAATGCAGCAGAATCTGCCGGGCCTCTTTTCATGATCTCCCGTCGGGAACGCAAGAGGAAGACAGAAGGGCTTTCGGGCTTGTCAGCAGTGGCAAATAACCGTATTTTGCACAAGGGACAGTCAGGAAGTCCGGAGAGCCGCGGGGGCCTTCCCGGTTTCCTGGGGGGGGGCTTCTCCCTCTCCCGCGGGGCCTTCCGCGGGGTCTTCCCTTTCCCCCTGAGGAAGCACTCCCATGATGGAAAAAGTTCTGCAGAAGCTGGCCGAACAGCTGGACAGTCTGGACGAGGCCTCTCTGACCGCCCTCTGGACCAAGTACGCCCAGGAGTGCGCCGTCTTTGCGCCTTCCAGGCGCTGGGAGACGGCGACGCTCATCCTCTGTCTCATCCAGGCCAAGCGCATGAAAAACCAGCTTTTCAACCATTACTGGGGCATGGCTGCCAAGGCCCGCTCAAAGGCCGCTTCCGATGAAGAGCAGCGCGGCCCCTGCCCGGTGCTGTCCTTTCGGGATCTGAAGCGGGACGACTAGACGGCTTTCGGGGCCCGTCCGAACAAAGATGTCCGCAGCGCCCGCCGGGCGCGTCCGTTTTATCGAAAAGAGAGTGAGTGAAACTATGGCAAACACGGTTATCATCGGTGCCCAGTGGGGTGACGAAGGCAAGGGCAAGATCGTTGACATGCTCAGCGCCAGCAGCGACCTCGTTGTCCGCTTCCAGGGCGGCAACAACGCCGGGCACACCATCGCCGTCAACGGCGTGGAGACCATCCTGCACACCATCCCCTCCGGCATTCTGCATCCCGGCAAGCTCTGCCTCATCGGCAACGGCGTTGTCCTGGATCCCTTTGTCTTTCTGGAGGAAGTGGACAATCTGCGGGCCAGCGGCGTGGACGTGTCGCCCAGACGTCTGGGCATCAGCCATAAGTCGCATCTCATCATGCCCTACCACATCGCCCTGGACAAAGCCCGGGAAGCCAGCAAGGGCGGCGGCAAAATAGGCACCACCGGCCGCGGCATCGGCCCCTGCTATGAGGACAAGGCCGCCCGTATCGGCCTGCGGGCCTCGGATCTCACGGATCCGGATCTGGTGCGCGCCAAGGTCCGCACAGCCCTGCAGGAAAAGAACGTCCTTCTGAAAACTCTCTATGAGGCCGAGCCTCTGGATCCCGAGGCCATTACCGAGCAGGTCATGGGCATCGCCGCCCGCATCACGCCCTATCTCACAGACGTATCAGGCGTCATCCAGGACGCCGTGCGCGGGGGCAGGGACATTCTCTGGGAAGGCGCCCAGGGCGTGCACCTGGACATCGACCACGGCACCTATCCCTATGTGACCTCCTCCAACACCGTGGCCGGCTGCGCCTCCACTGGCACGGGCATAGGCCCGAGCTGCCTCCAGCAGGTGGTGGGCATCGCCAAGGCCTACACCACCCGCGTGGGCGCGGGTCCCTTCCCCACGGAGCTGGACGACGCCACGGGCGACTTCCTGCGGGAGCAGGGCCACGAGTTCGGGGCCACCACCGGCCGTCCGCGGCGCTGCGGCTGGCTGGACGCCGTGGTGCTGCGCGAAACGGCCAGACTCTGCGGCCTGACCCAGATCGCCCTCACCAAGATTGACGTGCTCCGCAATCTGCCCGTCCTCAAGATCTGCGTTGACTACATGTACAAGGGTCATCGCATCGAGTACCCGCCTCAGGGCCAGAACGCCCTGGCCGATGTGACCCCCGTCTACGAGGAACTCCCGGGCTTTACCGAAGACATTTCCTCCTGCCGTCATCTGGAAGCCCTGCCCTACGCCGTGCAGAAGTACATCCACCGTCTGGAGGCCCTGACCCAGGTGCGCATCGCCTACGTTTCCGTGGGTCCCGACAGGGAACAGACCATCATCTGCTGATGCCTCTCTTTCCCGAGATAGAAGGGCCTGCCTTTGCCCGCCTGAAGGACCGCCTGGCGGCTCTGGGAAACGAGCCGCCCCAGGTGCTTCTTCTGGACGGCGGTTCGGAAGCCCAGCGGCTTGCGGCCGCCCGCTGGTGGGCCTGCCGCGTCTGCTGTCCCGAGGCCAGGAAAAGCGGGGTGCCCTGCCTGGACTGTCCGGTCTGCCGGCAGATTGCCCAGCAGGAATACCTGGACGTTCCGGCCTATGACGGCCGCATCTCCAATACTCAGGACGAAGAGAACCCGGGCCCGATACGGGCCCTGAGCATGGAGAATGTGCGGACCCTCAAGCGGCGTCTTCTGGACCCGCCCCACGGAGACGGCCTGCGGGTGGTTCTGCTCATGGGGCTTGAGATCGTGCGGTCTCAGGCCGCCAACGCCCTGCTCAAGGCTCTGGAAGAGCCCTCTGAGACCACGCTCTTTGTCCTGCTGACGGCCCAGAGGGAGCAGATCCTGCCCACACTGGTCTCCCGATCCCACTGCCTGACACTGCCCTGGCCGGACCCGGAAGAAGAGCCCGAGGATGCCGCATCTCAGGCTCTGCGGGCCGATCTGGCGGAATTTCTCCGGACGGGTCGAAAACTCATGCAGCGCACGGCGACCAAGAGCTTTGACATTGACGCGGCGAGAGACTGCCTGACGGCCCTCCAGAAGGCCATTACGCGCTGTCTGGCGGGCCGGGAAACGAAGAAGCCTCTGGATCAGGCCTTGGCCGTGCTTTCTCAGGAGACCTTGAGCACGGCGGGACACTGGGTACGGGAAGCGGGGGGCCTTCTGGCGGCACAGGTGACCCCGGCCCGGGTCATCGATGCTCTCATGACGCGGCTCTGGCTCCGCATGCCCGGAAACGGAGGCTGATTTCAGGCCAAAG
>CAZFTQ010000115.1:0-2990 GCA_964522365.1 uncultured Desulfovibrio sp.
CTGTCTTCCGTCGGAAGACGGCCTGCCCGGGAAGCGGACTTTTTCCGCGTGAGCCCTGGCGCGCGCTTTTCCCGAAGCCGGAACGATCCCGTCCGCAAGGAGAGGGGGGGACCCCATGGTTTTTCCCAGGCTGCTGACGCCCAGGGAGGAGCGTCTCCCTGCGTCTCGCCTGGTGCGGGCACGGGAGGGGGCTCTCTTCTCCCTTGGGCCGGGTGCCCGTGCCGGCATGGTCCCTCCGGGCGGATCTCCGGGGGACATTCTCCCCGCGGCGTTTCACCCGTCCCGCTTTCCGGCGGGAAAAAGACCCGTAAGTGTCGATTGTTGTTACTTAAAATATTTTTTTATGCAGAGGGTGTTACTTTTTTTCAGAAAATTGCTACCATGCCTCCGGCCGGCACTCTTCCGCCGTCTCATTCTTTCTCCCGGTCCCTGGTACCGGAAAGGAGCACGCATGCACAAGTTCACCGCCACGACCCCGCGCTCTGCGCTCGGCCTTCTCTGTCTGGGACTGCTTCTCACCCTGGCGAGCCCCGCCTTCGCGCACTTCGGCATGGTCATCCCCTCTTCTGACATGGTGACTGACAAAAAAGACGCCGGCATCACTCTCCAGCTGGCATTCGCGCATCCCATGGAACAGCAGGGCATGCCCCTTGCCAGACCCCGGTCCTTCAAGGTCTACGCCGACGGCGCGAGCCAGGATCTCACGGCCTCTCTGAAGTCCGTCAGGTACCTGGGCAAGGAAGCCTGGACGGCCTCGTACACTTTCAGGCGCCCCGGCGTCAGCGCCTTCGTCATGGAACCCGTTCCCTACTGGGAGCCCGCCGAAGACTGCTTCATCCAGCATTTCACCAAGGTCTACGCCGCCGCCTTCGGCGAGGAGGAGGGCTGGGAAAAGCCCCTGGGTCTCAGGACGGAAATCGTCCCCCTGACCCGGCCCTTCGGGAACTACGCCGGCAACGTCTTTCAGGGACAGGTGCTCGTGAACGGCAAGCCCGCTCCCGGCACGGAAGTGGAAATCGAGTACCTCAACACGGGCGGCAGGTACACCGCCCCCACCGAATACATGGTGACGCAGGTCGTCAGGGCCGATCCCAACGGCGTCTTCACCGTCGCCCTGCCCATGGCCGGCTGGTGGGGCTTCGCCGCGCTGACCACCTCCGACACCAGGATGGACCATGAGGGCACGCCCAAGGACGTGGAACTGGGCGCCGTTCTCTGGATCCGCACGCTTGCTCCCAGGATGGGCAGGTAAGCCTCCTTTTCCGGGGAGAGCCGCAGGCTCTCCCCGTTCACCCTTCTGACGGGGGCAGGTTCCATGCATATTTCCGAAGGCGTTCTCTCTCCTGAAATTCTCGCCGCGGGCGCGGTTCTCGCCGCCGCGGGCACGGGCCTCGGTCTGCGACGGCTCAGGGACGACAGGCTCATGACCGCCGCGGTTCTTTCCTCGGCCTTCTTCGTGGCGTCGCTGGTGCATGTTCCCCTGGGACCGGGCAGCGTCCATCTCCTTCTCAACGGCGCGCTGGGCATGATTCTGGGCTGGGCCGCCTTTCCGGCCATCGCCGTGGCGCTCGCTCTCCAGGCCCTCTTCTTTCAGTTCGGCGGCATCACCGTCCTCGGCGTCAACGCCGTGACCATGTCTCTGCCCGCCGTGGCCTGTCACCATGTCTTCCGGCCCTTTCTCTTCGCTTCTCCCCCCGTCCGTTTCGCGGCGGCCTTCTGCTGCGGAGCCTTCTCCGTGGCGGGTTCGGCTCTGCTGACGGCCGCGGCCCTCGCCTTCACCGACGAAGGCTTCGTGCAGGCGGCCAGGCTCCTCTTCCTGGCCCATGTCCCCGTCATGATCGCGGAAGGCCTGCTCACGGGGTTCCTGCTCTCCTTCCTTTCCCGCGTCCGTCCCGAAATCCTCACTTTCTTCCAGGGAGAAAGCATGCCATGCGCCTGACGCTTCTCTGCCCGGCCCTTCTCTGTCTCGCCCTCCTCGCGCCCTGCCCGGTTCAGGCCCACCGCGTCAACATCTTCGCCTTCGTGGACGGCCCGGACATCCAGGTCGAGTGCAGTTTTTCCGGCGGCAAAAAAGTCCGCCAGGGGCGCGTGGAAATTCTGGACAGGCAAAGCGGCGCGCTGCTGCTGAGCGGCGAGACCAATGACGAAGGCGTCTTCCGGACCCCCGTCACCGGGAAGCTCCGCGCCGCTCCCGGGGGCCTCGTTCTGCGCATCAAGGCCGGGGAAGGCCACCAGAACGAAACCGGTCTGAGTCCGGAAGAACTTGGGGGCCAGGGCCCCGACGCGGCTCCCTCCGAGGCACTCCCCCCGGCGGCCGAACCCGCTTCCGAAGACGGACAGACTGTCCGGCCGGGTGTTTCGGCAACTGAGATGGAAGCGCTTGTGGGCAGGGCCGTCGACCGGGCGCTTGAGCGCCGCCTTTCGCCTCTGCGGCGGGAAATTGCTGAATCCGCGGAGCGGATCCGGATGCGCGACGTGGCCGGCGGCATCGGCTGGCTCATCGGCCTGGCCGGACTGGCAGCCTTCTTTTCGCGGCGCCGCGGCTGACACCGTCCCGAAAGGGGAGCTGACCTGAGCAGATCCTTCACCCGCCCGAGCCGGCGATCCCGCGGACAGTCTTTCCGCCCGCCGTGAGACAGTCGCCTGTCTCCGCCGCAGGGCTGAGCGCCCCTGAGGGGCGGTTTTTCCCCGCGGAATCTTCGCCTGTCCCCCGCAAACACCTCAATTTCGACCAGAAATACTGGAGATGATATATGAAAAAACTTCTGACGCTCCTCCTGGCGGCCGGCCTCACGGCCGCGAGCGCCCTGCCCGCCCGGGCCATCGATTTCAGGATGCAGGGCGAATGGCTCATGGGCTTCGGCGGGGGCGACGGCTCCCTGATCAGCAAGGCCCGCTCCGAGTCCGGCAAGCACAGGTACAGCAGTGAGGACAGGTTCAGCGCCATGCAGCGGGTGCGCCTCCAGCTGGACGCCGCGGCCTCCGAGAAC
>CAZFTQ010000116.1:0-2716 GCA_964522365.1 uncultured Desulfovibrio sp.
CCCCCACCCCGGGACGCCGCCTGAAAAACCTCCATCCTTTTTCCGAAGATCCGGCGGACGCGGACGGATATCTGTCCGCGCCCGCCTTTCCGTGTCCCCACCCCTCCCGTCCCGGAGCCCCCGGAACGGCCGTGAGTTTTTTTGCTCCTCCCCGGCAGGGCATCAGGCCCCTCTCTTTTCCACGCCGGGCAGAAAGACACATCCTCTCGGAAATCCCTGCTTTTTCTTCCCCGTTGACTGCCACCGGGCAATCTGCAAGAGTCAGTCATCCAACGCGGGGAAAAGACGATGCCGGCGCGGACTTCCGTGTCAGAAAAGGGAGCCGGCGCTCCCGGAAAAAAACAGGCCGGCTTTCCCGGCTCCCAGCAAAGGCGGACAGATGCCGCGCGGCCCGATCCCCGAGACAGACAGGCAAGGACAGCATAAGGAGGAAAAACCATGAGCAAAGAGGTTCTGAGAAGCAGGAGCGGCCACAGAATCGGAACAATCGAAACCGACGCAAAGGGTGTGCAGACACTGAGAGATCCCTCTGGACGCAAGCTGGGCACATACGATCCGAGGACCAACAAAACGCGGGAAGTCTCAGGCCATCTGGTCGGAACGGGCAACCTGCTGATGACCCTGATACGCCCCTTCTGACCTCCCGGAAGACTCCCTGACAGACATCCCCCGGAGGCGGCCTTTCGGCCGCCTCTTCCGCTCATTTTTCAGGGCGGCAGGCGTCCTTCCCCCCTTCTCCCCTCTCCTTCCGAGCGTGCACCATGATGACCGACACCCCCGGCGGCAGCCGGACAGCTCCGCCTGAAAGAGGAAGCTCTCTGCCCGATGCGGAGACTCTGCGGAAGATTTTCGCGCAGACGCGCGTCATCGCCGTCATCGGCGCCAAGGACACTCCGGGCCAGCCGGTGGACCGGGTGGGCCGCTATCTCCTTTCGGCCGGCTTCAGGCTTGTTCCCGTGCACCCGAAGCGAAGCAGCGTCTGGGGCCTTCCCGCTCTGCCCTGCGTTGACCGGGCAGAAGCCGACATGGTAGTGCTTTTCAGGGCGCCTCAGTACTGCGCGGCCCACGCCCGGGAAATCCTGCGCATGGCGAAGAAGCCCCTCTGCGTCTGGATGCAGGAAGGCATCCGCTCCCCCGAGGCCAGAGCCCTTCTGGAAGCGGCCGGCATTCTCGTGGTGGAAGACGCCTGCGTCTATGTGGAGCACGAGGCCCTGACGAAGGCCCGGGACTGAATCCAAGGAGAAGCCATGACTGACCAGAGCACACAGTCCCCTGAGATCGCGGCGCCCGTGGACGATTCCCCCGTCTTCACCTGCCGCCTCTGCGGCCGGTGCTGTCAGGGCGAGGGCGGCATCGTGGTGGGCCCCTCGGATCTGGTCCGCCTTCTGGCCTGTCTTGAGATGAGCGAAGAGACCTTCATGGCCCGGTTCGGCGAGTGGCGCGGCGGCAAGCGCCAGATCCGCACGGGCGAAGACGGCGCCTGCGTCTTCTTCCGGGAAGGCGAAGGCTGCTCAATCCACGCCGGCAAGCCCGACGTCTGCCGGGCCTGGCCCTTCTTCCGGGGCAACATCGTGGATCCGGAAAGTCTGGCCATGGCAAAAGACTACTGCCCGGGCATCGCCAGAGACTGCAGCCACGAGGCCTTTGCCCGGGAAGGCCGGGCCTATCTGGCCCGCCACGGCCTTCTGGCGCACGATCCCGGGAGCGAGGGACGGGCCGTCATTCTGGACGACTGAGAAAAAGCCCCACGCGCCGCCTGACAGAGAAAACCGACATCCGGCCGGAAGGCCGGGACAGGAAGAGCGCCCATGAACTTCGCCGACATGGAACAGGCCCTGATGCAGCATCTGCGGCTCTACCACCATCCCATCGGCATCACTTTTCTTTTTTCGCAGGAAGAGCTGGCTGCCTTTCGGCGGGAGGTTCCGCACCTGGTGCCTGCGAGGCCCCTCACCTTCTGCCAGTGGGAAATCGCCGCCCGCATGCAGGCCCGAACCGTGCTGGGCACGGCGGACAGGCTCGCCTGCACCAACAGTCAGGTGAGCTTCGGCTGGCGGGACATTGACGAAGCGGAAGTGCGCTCCCAGAGCAAGTACTGCCGGGACGAAGAGCAGGCCCGGCGCTTTCTGGAATCGAAGCCCCGCTTTGCCCGGGGAGAACTCGCCGCCGTGGCGGTGTCCCCCCTCTCGGCCTGCGTGAAAGCGCCCCATGCGGTGCACTTCATCTGCGATTCGCTTCAGGCCTACCACCTGGCCTGCGACTTCATGGCCGCCACGGACACCCATCCTCTCCGGACCCAGCTGCTCATGAGCTCCTCGTCCTGCGGCGGATCGGTGCACTGCTGGAAAACCTCCGGCTTCAATTTCACCACGCCCTGCTCCGGCGCCTACAACGCCGGCAAGATGGAGCGCGGCGAAAGCTCCGTCTTCATTCCGGGCAGGCACATCGAGGCCGTGGTCACGCGCCTCCTGGAGCGGGTGGCGACCCATGGCGCCGCCGCCATCACCCGTCCGGGCGATCCTTTTCCGGGCGCGGACATCTGCAAGAACTGCCCCCTCATCCGCTTCAGGCCGGCAGAAGAGCCCTGCGCCGGCTGTCCGAAGGGCCAGCCCCCGGCCTGAGACCCGGCCCGCGGGATCATCCATCCCCGGAAACTGCGAGATGGGGAAAAGATGATTCCTTCAAAGGGGTTTTCTTCAGGGGGAAGGCGACTGAG
>CAZFTQ010000117.1:0-2306 GCA_964522365.1 uncultured Desulfovibrio sp.
AAAAAGTGCGTCTGGAAGAGGGACATGTGGAAGCCGCAGGTGAAAAAGCCCGCGCAGAGAAGGAGATAGGTACGGTTTCTGAAGGCCTCAGCAAACATGGCCCCGATGTCTGCGCGCTCCCCGCGGGCTCGTGCCGCGCCTCTGAAGCCTTTGTTCCGGCAGACGATCATGGCCGCCGGGATGACGCAGAGGGTGGGTACGCTCACGATGACGAAGGCCGGGAAAAGGCCCATGCCGGCCGCGGAGAGCTGAATGACGGGCGCGAGGAGGGTGCTGCCGACGCCCAGGCTCGCGTTGACAAAGCCTGAGGCCAGGGCCGCCTTTTCCTGCCCCAGCCGCGGGGTGAGTTCCGCCATGATGACCCCGAAGGACATGGCCGAGATGCCGGCCGAGACCAGGATGCCCAGACTGATGAGCAGTGTCCATTCCTGACGGCAGAAGGGGGTCAGGAGCATGCCTGTCACGGTGAGGAGAGCCCCCAGCACGAGGACCAGGAAATTGGAGGTTCTGATGCCCAGGGCGCCGAAAAGGGGCTGGGAGAGGCCGTAGGTGAGCTGGGCCACGGCAATCACGAAACTCACGGCCTCATAGGAGAGGCCGCTCATGGCCGAGACCGGCCCGAGCATGATGCCGAAATTGTTCCGCAGGCCGCCGCTCATGGTATAGATGAAGCAGCCGGCTATGGTGAGCCTGAGGAAAAGGCCCCTGTCTGTCCGTGCGTCTTGCGCTGTCATGCCGGGTTCTCCTGGCGGTCCCCGGAGTGCCGCCCCGGGGGGATGCTCTGAAGGCAGGCCGGAAGAAAGACAAGCATACTCTGTGCCGGCAATCGGCCGGACCGGCGGATACGGGCGAAATCATGGTTCATTTTTTCGCAAAGTTCACTGACAGGAACTCCCGGTCACGGCTTTCCGCCTTTCCGGGGGGCCTCCTTTTTCGACGGGTGTGCGGATTGTGTGACAGATTGTCCGGTTTTGGGCGGCAGGGCCGTTTTTTTGTCCGCGGTCTCAGGGAGAGAGTCCCGAAGCCGGGCCGGGGTTCGGGCCATGAGTCTTCGGCCGGCGGTCAGTCAGCGGGGCAGGGTCAGGGACAGCCGGCCGGCTGGGCGCGGAAAAAAGACGACGATTGCCATGCCGCTTCTGCGGGCAATGCCGAGCCTGCCGCGGCGGGCAGCCGGCAGTCTTCGGACCTTTTGAGGGGACAGAAGCCGGTGACGGGGCCGGGGAGCGGGAAGACGCCGGCGAGGCGGCTTGCGGGGCATTCAGGTCTGGCGGCGTCCCTCCAGCCGGCCCTCCCGCGGCTTCGCCAGGGCTTTTTCTTTCAGGACAGGCTCCCCGCCGGCCCGTCACACAAAATTCTGAATTTCTCTCCTAGGCCTAACCCGCCGGCAGCAGGACTCTCTCTGAAAAAATTTGCGCCCGCTCCCCAAAAACTGTTGACTGAAAAGCCGGTCCCTGTGCAACTTGGCAGTATCATAGTCCTTTCCCCAAAAAAGGATCTTCCCGCCTGTTTTCCGCATGAGGATTTTTATGCCCCCCAAAAAACGCATTGACCATGACGCCGCCTATAAACGCATTTTCAGTTTCCCGAAGGTCGTGGAATCCCTGTTGCGGGATTTCTTCCCTGCACTCGCGGAAAATCTCGACTTCTCAACCCTTCAGAACATAACACATGAATTTGTGGGACGGTGTCTGCGGAAGCGCCGCGCGGACTGCGTCTGGTCCGTGCAGGTGAAAGACAGGCCGGATATCAAGGTGGCTTTTCTCCTGGAGTTCCAGAGGAAATGCTGGAACTGGATGCCTCTGCGGACGCTGGAATACATCGCGATGATGCAGAAGATCATGGTCAACATACTGAAACTGACAAAGAACAGCGGCCTGCCGGAGGCAGTTCCCATATCATTTACAACGGCACCAGGAAGTGGAAAATACCTCGGAAGTACAAGGAACTTCTTGCCCCCTTCCCGGAAAGATCTCCCTGGCGCTGTTCTGACCACAGATACTTTCTGCTGGACGAAGGTCATGTGCCCCTGGAATCCATTGAAGACAAAGACGGCATCGTCCCCCAGCTCGTGAGGCTTGAACAGAGCAGAAGCGCTGCTCAGGCTCTGAATGTCATGGAAAAGGTGGTAAGCATTCTGCATGATTCGGAAGATCAGTCTCTGCTTGAAGCAATCTGGGAATGGATGGAACAGTTCACCTTCATGGAATACCTGCAACCTGAAGACTTCAGAAGACATCACGCTTTGAAGGAGGAGAAGAGCATGCTTGCGGAAAACGTCAAACGCTGGGAGAAACGCCTGTACCAGA
>CAZFTQ010000118.1:0-2219 GCA_964522365.1 uncultured Desulfovibrio sp.
GAGCCGGTGTCCGCCGGCAAGTGCAGACAGATCTTCCGCACATCATGGAGAATTTCAAAAAAGCGGGGACATAAAAGGCTTTTCCGGCTTGACTTTTTCTTTCGGCTGCGGCAAGAGAGCAGTAAACTCCTGTTGGGCACAGGAAAAATTAGGAGAGTCTTATGAAGCGATTTCTTTTTGCTTTGGCGCTGATCTGCGCGCTGGCCCTGCCCAGCGTCTCTTCGGCGGGCTCCGGCATGTACCTCGCTCCCAAGTTTCTTATGACCGTACAGAACACTGGGACCGTGGAACGGAGCGGCATGGGTGGAATGGGCGTTGACGACTATTCCCAGTTCACCCTGGGCGGCGCGCTGGCCGTCGGCTATGACTTCTGGCCGCAGAACATGCTGCCTCTTCGCGCGGAAGTGGAATTTGCCCTGCGCGGCAATTCCGAGACCGAGTGGAGCGGCTACTACGGCACGGCTGACATGACCTTCAACAGCTCGACCCTCTTCGCCAACCTCTACTACGACTTCCACAACAGTTCCTCCTTTACCCCCTACATCGGCGCCGGTCTCGGCATGGCCTTCAATTACATGGGCGTTGACATCAAGAGCGAAGAGTACGGGGATCACTCCGTGGATGACCGTCAGACCAACTTCGCCTGGAACGTGGGCGCCGGCCTGGCCTATTCCTTCAACGAAAACCTCGCCATGGATCTCGCCTACCGCTATGTGGACCTCGGCTACACGGAAGTTGAGTCCAACGGTCACAACGGCGCCATCCGTCCCTACAACCACGAGTTCATGCTCGGCCTGCGCTTCGGCTTCTAAACCGTTCTCGGCACAATCCTGAATGCCTCAAGGACTCTGTCCCTTCGGACAGGGTCCTTTTTTTACCCCTCAAAAAATCCCCAGAGACACGGCAATCTCCCTGATTTCCTTGCAGTCCGCCGGAAAGAGGCCTATAGTGCCTGTGCCCCGCCTTGTCCCCGCTTTGGACCCGGCGGAGGCGGGAACTTGAATCGCCGCAAGGGGGAGGAAGCCGTCATGGACAGAACCGCAGGAGATTTTTCTCTCATATTCAAACTGTTGGCAGGCATCATCGTGGGTGCGCTCATCGGCATGTACCTTGGTGCCAATCCCGGCGGGGCCCTTGGCCATGTCATGGACGTGGTCGTCTCGCTGAAACACCTTTTCGGCCAGATCATCTTCTTTCTGGTGCCTCTGGTCATCGTGGGCTTCATCACGCCCGCCATCATCCGGCTCGGCCAGAACGCCAGCAAGATGCTCTTCGTGGCCGTGAGCCTGGCCTATTGCTCGTCCCTGGCCGCCGCGCTCTTTTCCACGATGGCGGGCTACACCATCATTCCGCACCTTTCCGTGGCCACGTCCGCCGAGGCCCTGCGGAAACTGCCGGATATCGTCTTCCGGCTGGACATTCCGCCGCTCTTTTCCGTCATGAGCGCCCTGACGCTGGCCCTCCTGTTCGGTGTGGCCGTGGCCTGGACCGGCTCGGAAACCCTGGGCAGACTCTTCAGCGAGCTCGAACGGGTGATGACCAAGCTCATCTCGGCCGTCCTCATTCCCATTCTGCCCTTCTTCGTGGGCCTCTGTTTCCTGTCCCTGGCCTATGAAGGTCTGCTGAGCATCCATCTGCCGGTCTTCATCTCCATGGTGGGCATCGTCATCTGCGGGCACTTCATCTGGCTTACCGTGCTCTACAGCCTGGGAGGCGTGCTCTCCGGCAGAAGCCCCTTCCAGGTTTTCCGGCACTATGTGCCGGCCTATCTGACTGCCGTGGGCACCATGTCGAGCGCCGCCACCCTGCCGGTGGCCCTCCAGTGCGCCCGCAAGTCCACCGTGCTCAGCAGATCCATGACGGAGTTCATGATTCCTCTGGGCGCCACGGTGCATCTCTGCGGCTCGGTCCTCACCGAGACATTCTTCTGCATGACCCTGCACCTCATGCTCTACAACAGCCTGCCCAGCCTCGGGACCATGCTCATCTTCTGCATCCTGCTGGCCATCTTTGCCGTGGGCGCCCCGGGCGTTCCCGGCGGCACGGTGGTGGCTTCTCTGGGCATCGTGACGGGCGTGCTCGGCTTTGACGCCAACGGCGTGGCCTTGCTCATCGCCATCTTTGCCCTGCAGGACAGCTTTGGCACGGCCTGCAACGTCACGGGCGATGGCGCCCTGGCTCTCATGATGGAGGGCCTCTTCAACAGGCACGGAGAACTG